>JBKJQR010000118.1:0-8398 GCA_046593895.1 Gemmatimonadaceae bacterium
TGCAGGATTCATGTAGGCAGAGTGTCAGGTTCCTGGCACCACGGCGGTTCCCGCAACTCCATCGTGGGCTCCGTAGCTGTAGTAGGCATACTCGCCGTTCAGATGGACTCCATTCAACACGTCGCCGGCAAGCCCTCCACGATGTGCAGCTTCGCCGCTGCCATGCGTCGCTTCGTCTGTGAGACCCTCGACACGACGAGCAAGGCTCCAACGGGCGCGATCGAATATTTGGCGATGGCGGCGGCTACCGGCGAGGTGTCGAAGCTTACGACGTCGAACCTTGCGCGCAACTCCGATACCAAATTGAGCCGGCGCACCGGCGTCAGTGGTTCGGGAGGAAAATGAGGTGATCACCAGCAGGTCGGACACCGTTGAGGTGGAACGGGCGCGCCAACTAGGTGGCACGCTCGAGGGCCAGGACGGCGCGCTCTGCGGCGCGGCCGTCCCAACCGTCGGGCGAGCGCGCGCCCACGCCCACGCGCCCGCGCGCGAATGCGGCACGGTACGTCCGGACGATGCCATCCCGCGAGAGGGGCCACGGCGCGAGCTGGTTGGTGCCTTCCGTGACCGTGACCGGACGCTCCGTCTGCTCGCGCAGCGTCACGCACGGCACGCCGAGCGCGGTCGTCTCCTCCTGCACGCCCCCCGAATCGGTGACGACCACGGCGGCGCTGTCGGAGAGCCCGAGCATTTCCATGTAACCGATGGGGTCCACCACGCGTAGCGGCGCCAGAAGCGCGTCGAGTCCGAAGCTCGTCACCTGCTTAAGTGTGCGCGGGTGCACCGGCAACACGACGGGACGCTCAGCAGCGATGGCACCGAGCGCTGAAAGGCAGGTCGACAGCATAGCGCGGTCGTCCACGTTCGACGGCCGGTGCAGCGTCGCCAGCACGTATTCGCCCACGATGAGCCCCATCGAGGCCGGCACGCTCAGCGCGCGGGCCGCTGGGAGGCGGTCGAGGAGCGTGTCGATCATGACGTTGCCGATGAAGGCGATGCGACCCTCTTCAATCCCCTCGCGTCGCAGGTTCTCGGTCGCATCGTGGCTCGGGATGAGCAGCAGGTCCGAACAGCGGTCGGTCAGCACGCGGTTCACCTCCTCCGGCATGCGCCAGTCGTTGCTCCGGAGGCCGGCCTCGAGATGCGCGAGCCGGACACCCGTGGCCTCCTTGAGCTTCGCGCAAACGAGCGCGCACGCGAGGGTCGAGTTGACGTCGCCGGGCACGAGCACCCAGTCCGGCTTCTCGGCGAGCAGGATGGGCTCGAACGCCTCCATAACGCGCGCGGTCTGCACCGCGTGCGATGCGGAGCCGATGCCCAGATGGTAATCCGGCGCGCGGATGTTGAGGTCGCGGAAGAAGCTGCCCGACATGCTGTCGTCGTAGTGCTGTCCGGTGTGCAGGATGACGGCCCGGTGTCCGGCGCGGTCGAGCGCCTTGAGGATCGGCGCGATCTTCATGAAGTTCGGTCGCGCACCGGCGACGAGGATGACGGTCAGAGGGGAACCTGGCACTCGGGAGAGCTCCATCGAGGTACGGGCGGTTCAGAGTGAACGGGAGACGGCGTCAGGCACGCCGCGCGAGATTTCGAAGGGGAACTGCTGCGGCGTGCGGTACCAGCGGGAGAGGTTTACGCGGCGGAGGCACATGGGTAGCGGCTCGGGCGCCACCAGTCTGCCGAAGCTCGACATGTAGCATGGGAAATCGGCCGCAGTGACCCGTGCGCGCTTCTGCTCGAACAGGTTGGCGCGCTGCCCGTAGGGATATAGGCGAAATGTACAGGCATGGTGCCCAGCTCGCGGGGGTGGATCCCGAGGCGCAGTTCGGCTCCATTGCGCACTCCGGCGTGGAGATCGGACAGCTACCCTATGCGCGTAGCATAGGCATACGCCTGTCAGTCACGCCATAAGGGTACGCGCTGCCGCCGTTGGACCATCACGGGCGGCGGAGACCGACTGGGGAAGCTGAAAGCTTACGACCGGTCATCTTGTCACTGGCGCGGACCGCCGGAACCGCCATTTTAGTCCATCGCGTCGCAACGGAATTTTTGCTGTTGCATCCCGAATCGAGCGCATTCTGTCGTGCGTACCCCACGCACCGCCGATCGGGACACGTCGCGCCAGTCTAACCGGAGACATCGACGATGATGCGACGAATTCGCGGGCTCGTAACGAGCTCAATTCTGGGCGTCCTAGGAGTGCTCGCGTGCGACGGCTCCCAAGGGACCATTTTCGCCCCGCAAAGCCCATCCCATATTATCGGTCCGGTGGACCTCGGCTCGGAGATCCTGAGCCTGATGGGGGGCTTTCCCAAGGGCGAATCCACCTCGGTCAACGCCAAGTGGGATCGCGTCCTGCGCTCGCTGGCGACGGAGCCCAAGGTCACGCTGAAGGGCAAGCTCGTCCCTGGATCGGGCGGTCGCTCTGAGCTCGTGAATACCGTGCGCTACATCCAGCTCAAGACCAACGATGCCACCCCGCCGGCAGGCGAGACGAAGGCGCATTATGCCGCCCGGCTGATCCTGGACATGTCGCTCTACGTCTACGGTAGCCCGTCCACGCCCATACCGACCCTCGCGCCGGGCAGCGACGTGGCATTCAAGCTGGTACTACCCGGTACGACCGATACAGTGGTGACCCCCGCCAAGCAGGCCGCGGTCGTCTTTCCGCCGGGCTCCGTCGGCGAACCGACCGTCGTCGTGATCACGCCCGACCCGGTCTACTATCCCGCCAATTGCAGCGGCCCGCTCGACACGAAGCTCTGCCAGTACCCCAAGTTCTACCAATTCAACGTCTTCCCGGATGTAAAGCTCGGCGTATCGGCCAAGGTGCAGGTGTGCCACATCGACGCGGGTGTCAACCGCCGCGCACTGGCTGACCATCAGCGCTTCCGCATCGCGCACGAGAAGCCGGCAAACCCAGCCGATTATACAAGTACCGCCACGATCGTAGACAACGTCGAAGTCCTTGCACTTATTCCGATGTCCGTCACGAACTGCGCGGCTGGTGACGGTACGACCTACGTGCCGCCGATCTCTGCCAACGTCACCCCGCTGGGCCGCGTCACGTATTTCGCGATGGGCTTACTGCATCGTGCAACAAGAGTTGCGCGCGGCATCCTCGTGCCCGCGGACGTCTACGCCATCGACGTAGGCGCAGGTGGACCGGTAGACTTCTTCAGCACCTTCGGTACGGTGGATCCGCTCAGCCAAGCCGATCTCGCGCAGTCCACCCTACCGGCGACGAAGTTCAGTGCGACGAGCGTTTCGCTGGCGGTTGGCGCGCCCGTTCCGCTCGCCGCGTGGAACGTGACCAACCTCGGGAGCGGCACCAGCGGGGCCTTCACGTCCAATGTGATCGTCGCCAACGACAGCGCTCTCACCTCGGTGATCTACACGACGACGCTTGGTGGAGCGGCGTCGCTGGTACCGCTCGCGACCTACACCTATCCGGCCGCGAGCATCACGATGCCAACAGCGCCGGGGACATACTTCGTCGGCACGCGTATCGTACCGGTGGGTGCTGATTCATCGGCGACGGACGACTGGACCAGCGTCCGCATAGTTGTGAACGCGCCGTTCACCGGCCCGCAGACTGTGGGCGCTCAGTCATGGACAGGCACCGGGCCGGGCACGGTCAGCGCGACGGTGAACACGGCGGATTCGGTGACGCTCAAATACGACTTCAACTACTCGCCCACCGAAAACATTGTGAACATCGACGGCCACTCCGTCTTCCCGTGGCAGCAGTGGACGTATTCGACCACCGCGGTTTCCAGCGGCCTGTACAGTTTCAACTGGCAATACTCGGGCGAACATTACGTCTTTAACGCGTATGCCAAGCTCGAGGCGTTCGCCAACGGTCCGAGCGGCGAGGTCGTGGTTCCGCTCATTCCCTATGTCTCGTATACCGGCAACTACGGTAACGTCAACGGTCCGTTCATTTTCTATGGCAGTGGGACGCTGACTTTAACGCCGGGCTACACGTGGGGTGTCAGGCCGGCGGGGTATAACTACGACTCAAACCTCGCGCTCCACGGCACACTCACGCTCACCCCATATTTTGCACCGATCGGGTAGCCCCAAGGCGCACACCGACCCTTGACCTGATCGCCGGGGCGCTAACGCGCCCCGGCGATCAGTCATTTGAACTCCGGATCGTTCTGCACGGCGGGATCGCGATACCACCACGACGTCTGGTTCGCGAGGCCCTTGCGATGATCGGGGTGAATCTTGAGGTAGTCCCCCAGCCGGGCGATCGCCGTCTTGAAATCGCCGTACATGAGACGCATCTCGATTTCCCTGCCAATAATGGTCTGCGATGGATCGACGTCGGTGCCGGCCCGGGCAGCCACGAGGACACGGTTCGCGCTATCCTTCAGCCCGGCCTTGCCAAGCACGCCGCCGACGAACGTTCGAGCCATGTGGTCTTCGTAGTCTCTCGTTGAGGGCGAGGCGAGCACATGGATCGTATCTGCCATGCGCCGCGCTTCATCAGGATCAGGATTGCCGCCCTTCACCATCATCAGGTACATGCTGCACTGCACGAAGCGGATCTCCCGCGGAAAGCGGCGGTGTCCCTCGTCGCACCACCGACGCGCTTCGGGGAAATTCTCGGTGTCGAGGTTCCCGTAGAACAGGCCGCTAAGAATTCCGCGGGCATTGAGCAGGTAGGCGTCCGCCGTGTAGGCGCTCATGGCTGCCTGGAGCGCTTCCGGCACGCGCTTCATCACATACGCAACGTCGCTCAACGTCGCGAACGCCGTGGCCTGCTGAGGATTCAGGCGCACTGCCTCCAGCAACTCCTTTTGGCTCAGCGCCAGCTGGGCATCCCACTCTGATCCCTCGGGAATCGTGCGTAGTAATACGTGCGCAAAGGCGAGACGCCCCCTCATCTCATGGGCGTCCGCCGAGAGTGGATCGAGCGCGAGCGCCCGGTCGATGTACACCTTACCTGTGTCGAGTGCCACGTTCGCGAGCGCGGGCCGATCCCGCAACGTCCGTGCGCGCGCGAGGGCGGCTGTCGCACGCGAGATCCATGGCTGCGCCCACGCCGGATCAAGCGCCGAGGCGTTCGCGAGCTCCCGCTCGGCGTTCTCGATGACCGGCATGGCGACGAGCGGCTGACGCGCCACGATCAGCGAATCCGCGTCCTTGATCTGCTTCTCGGCGCGCTGCACCATCGTCCACGCGCGCGGATTGCTCGCGCGCAGGCGCGATTCCTTGAGCTGCACGACGAGACCGAATTTCTCGCGCAGGAACTCCGCGACGCGCTTCGTGAGGTCCGTGCGTGCCGCGAGCGCATTGGCGGTGTCGAAGTCGAACCGGGCATTCGCGCTCTCGACCCCCGACGCGGCATCGACGAGGCGAATCGTGACCTGCGGCATCTTCGCGCCTGGCCCCAGCTCGCCGCGCACGATGGTACCCACCTTGAGTCGGTCATGGACGCTGTCGCTCGAGAAGGCGACGCCGCGGAACGGACGTACCGCGCTCCGGCTCATGATGTCGAGCGTCGGCACGCGATCCAGCTCGTCGATGAGCGACTCGGTCAACCCGTCGGCGATGTAGCGCAGCGACCCGTCGGGGGAGGCATCGTCGAAGTACATCACACCGATACGCTTCAAGGTCGCATTGTCGGCCGCGATGACGGAGACGCGGTGCGCCCGGTAGGCCATCCAGCCGGAGACACCGGCCACGATGACGACCCCTAACGCCGTCGTAAGCGCCAGCACGCGGGGACGACGCCATGCGGACGTATTCCGCCGGCCCGCTCGATAGGCCTGTGTATACGCGCGCGTGTGCCGCGTAACCGCGACCACGTCCTCGCCTTCCAGCAACGCCGCCTTGAACTCCTCCGCAGTGGCAAAGCGATCGACGGGTACCTTCTCCATCGCCCGCATGATCGCGAATTCGATGGACTCCGGCACGCTGGAGCGCACCACGCGCACGCTGGGGACAGGCTGCGTAATCGCCCGGGCCAGCACCGCCATCGCGTTCGGGCCCGTGAACGGCGGCTCGCCGACGAGCATCTCGTACAGCACGCAGGCCACCGCATAAAGGTCGCTCCGACCATCGACCTTCTCGGCCGACGCCTGCTCGGGGCTCATGTACTGTGCCGTGCCGAGCGACATGCCGGTCTGCGTGAGCGTGGCGCCGCCCTCCTGCACGAGCCGAGCGATACCGAAGTCCGCCACCACGGCGTGACCACTCTGGAGGAGGATGTTCTCGGGTTTGATGTCCCGGTGGACGATACCGCGCGCGTGCGCGTAGGTGAGGGCGTCGAGCACCTCGCACGTGATCGCGATCGCATCCTCGATGGGCAGTTGTGCTTCGCGATCGAGGCGGCCGCGCACGGACTCGCCCTCGATGAACGGCATCACGTAGAAGTGGATACCGTTCGCACTCCCCGAGTCGTAGGCGGGAAGGATGTTCGGATGGCTCATTCCCGCGGCGATCTGGATCTCGCGCTCGAACCGTGCGCTGTCGAGCGACGAGCCGAGCTCTCCGCTGAGCACCTTCACCGCCACGTTCCTGGCGTGCGGTATATCCTCGGCGAGATAGACCGTGGCCATTCCACCGCGGCCGATCTCGCGCAAAACGCGGTACCGCTCCGGGAGGGCGCTCTGAAGCAGGTCCAGCGTCTCGTCAAAGTCTCTCGTCACTATGACGCTAAAATGCGCGTGAGGACCTCATACCGCCAGAGTAATTCGCGAGTCGTCGCGCCCTAGTTCATCGGCAGGTCACGGAAGCTGAAGGCCCCGCTGGTGCGCGCGGCCGGCATCTCCTTCTCCGCGTGCAACAGTGCCGCCTTGGCGCGGCGCACCACCTCGTGCGCGTCCACTCCAGCCGCACTGAAGTCTGCAACGGCATAGTAGCCCGCATACAGTCCCGAATACGGCGCATCAATTCCCGTGGCGGTTGACGTCCGGGACATTGCCCCCTGAAGCCGTTCCACGAACTGCCGCGCGCCGCTGTCGTCGGTGTCCGGGGCAAGGATCGCGAACCGGCTCTCGCCTACGTAGCCGATCACGTCGGACTTGCGGCTCATCGACCGGCACACATCCGCCATGAAGGTCAGCGCCGCGCTGGCCGGTTTGCCAGTCGCAGGACGGCCCGGCAACGCGTTGGACGTCACGGCAACGCACGCGAACGGCTCGTGATTGCGCTGCGCGCGCGCTCCCAGCTGCTCGGCCCACTTCTGCAATCCGTATGCGTTGTAAAGGCCCGTGAGCGCGTCGACGAGAGTGCTCTCCTGCGCGTCCTCCAGCCGGCGCCGCGCACGCACATACGTCGTCAGCTTGAGCAACAGGGTTTCCACATCGAGTGGCTGGCTGCAAAAATCCCACGCTCCGGCCTCGTATGCCGACATGCGCACGCGGTTGGACGCGGGCGCCGGCGATGTCACGAACACCGGAATGGAATGATCGAAAAGCGGGTCGTCGCGCAGGGCGCGACACACCTCCACGCCCCCCAGCTCGGACAGCTCGTCGTCCAGGATAATGGCGTCCGGATTGGCCCGCCGAGCGAGTTCGAGGGCCGGTCGGCCCGCCGCAACCCTCAGCACGGCGAAACCGTTCAGCTCCAGCACGCTCTGCACCGAACGGCCCACCCATTCGCCCTGGCTGGCAATCAGGACCAGCATGTTGCGCTTCGGACGCTCAACCATGGCAGGGCGGGTGGGTGGGGCGGTCAGCCCTATCGCGATCCTTCGTTACCGTACGTCGGCGGACGCGGGTTCGTTCGCGGAAAGCTGCGCCGCGTACCACTGTAACGTTTCCTTCATGCCAGACGCTGCGCTGTGGGTCGGCGCGTAGCCGAGCAGGCGCCGCGCCTTGCCGATATCCGCGAGGGAGCGACGAATGTCGCCCTGACGCTCAGGTGAATACGTTGGCTGGGACTCAGTTACCAAGGGGTGCGTTGTCGCGAGATTGTCCCGGATCATGGCGAACAGCGTATTGAGCGACGTCTCATCCCCACAGGCCACGTTGTATGCCTGGGCCGAGGCTTCCGGACTGGGCTCGGTGGCGCCGAGAATGTTCGCCTGTACCGCGTTGGCCACGTAGCAGAAATCCCGACTCGTCTCACCATTCCCGAAGATCTCGCATGGGATCCCCTTCAGGAGCTTCGCCGTCCAGCGAGGGATGACCGCCGCATAGGCACCATCTGGGTCCTGCCGTCTGCCGAACACGTTGAAGTACCGTAGGCCAACCGTCTCGAGCCCATACGTCCGCTGGAACACCTTCGCGAACATCTCATTAGTGGCCTTCGTGGCCGCGTACGGCGATAGCACCTGCCCCGTGTTGTCCTCTACCTGGGGGATTGTGCGCGCGTCTCCGTACACGGAGCTGGACGACGCATATACGACACGCTTGGCCGACGCATCCCTCGCCCCGATGAGGAC
>JBKJQR010000046.1:0-33626 GCA_046593895.1 Gemmatimonadaceae bacterium
GTCACCGCGGAGGATCGCGACCGACATTCCGGGAATGTGCAGCCGGCGGAGCTCGGACTCGACGTAGCGGCCAACCGAGTCGAGCCGGGTCGCATCGACGCCCACCGTCGATTGTGCATGGAGCGGCGCGGCAAGCGTCGCACCGCCGAACGCGAGGAGCAGCAACTGCGAGTGTACGCGCAACGAGGAGATCATCGAAGAGTGGGGTCTCGGAAGAGGAATGGTCGAGGGCGCGTCACGCCGTGCCTGTCTTGCGCCAGAGGAGATAGGCGGGGAGTCCGCTGGCGACGATGAGGTAGCCAATCCCCGACGTTGCCGGTGCGAGCCAGGCGAGATCGATCACGATCATTGTAGCGAGACTCACGTAGATCGCCGTTGTCAACGCGAGTCGCGGCGTCCGGTACGGACGATCGAGTTCCGGCGCGCGTCGGCGCAGCACGAAGACGGCGAGGACCATCGCCGCGTACAGCACCAGATCGGCCGGCACGAGATACTCGAGCAGCTGCGTGTAGACGTTGCCGAAGGTGACAACTCCGGTGACCGCATCGCGCGTCGCCGAGCGCGGGAGAACGAGCAGCGACGCCCACACCCCCTGAATGGCGAGCGCCGCGGCGGGCACCTGCCGTGCGTTGAGCCGCCCGACGCGCCCGAAGAAGAGGCCATCGCGCGCCATCGCGAACGAAACGCGTGCGCCAGCGAGGATCAGCCCGTTGTTGCAGCCGAACGCCGAGATCATGATCGCCGCCGACATGAGCACGATGCCGGGCGTGCCTAACGCCTGCTGCATGGCCGCCGTCGCGACGCGATTCTGCGGCGCATGCTGGATTGCGTCGAATGGGAGCGTGACCACGTACGCCAGGTTGGCGAGGAGGTAGAGCGCGACGACCAGGCCGCAGCCGATGAGCAGCGCCCGCGGCAGGTTGCGACGAGGATCGCGCACTTCCCCGCCGGCAAAGGTGACGTTGTTCCACGCCGACTGGGCGAACAGTGGCCCGACCATCGCCTTGCCAAGGAGCATCGCCAGTGCGACGCCGCCCACCGCGGCGAGGCCGGGCTGCGCCGCGGCGGCACTCCATCCGTTCGCCGCCGGCCGCCACCACGCGCTCGTGAACGCGGCACTCCGCGCGTTCCAGCCTAACGTCAAGCCAATCGTGATCAGCCCAAACAGTGCAGCGGTCTTCGCGACGGTGAACAGGTTCTGGATCAGCATCCCCGTGCGCAGTCCGCGACTGTTCGCCCACGTCAGGAGCAGTATCGACCCGATCGCGACGAGCTGCTGGGTCGACAGGCTCAAGGCGTAGCGACCGACCACCACCGGCGCGACGATGTAGTTGGTCGCCGAGACCACGGGAAAGAACACCCCGCTGAAGTTCGCGAAGGCAACCGCCACCGCGGCGATCGTGCCCGTCTGGATGACGAGCAGCAGTGCCCACCCGAAGAGGAACGCGGTCGCCGGGCCGTACGCCTCGCGGAGAAACACGTACTGGCCTCCGGCCCGCGGCATCATCGCCGCCAGCTCGGCGCAGCAGAGCGCCCCGGTGATCGTCATGACACCGGCGAGCGCCCAGGCGACGAGCAGCCACCCCGGCGCACCGACCAGTCGTGACGACTCCGCCGAGACGAGAAAGATTCCCGAGCCGATCATCGAACCGACGACGAGCATCGTCGCGTCGGTGAGCCCGATGCCGCGAGCGAGTGCGCCGTCGGCCGCGGCAGGTACGCCGCTGCTGCCTGCCGCTCCGGTCGGTGCGCTCACGCGGAGGGACGCTGGGGCGCGCTGATCTCGATCCCCGCTGCGGTCAGCGCGGCGCGGAGCGCGCGGGCGTGGCCGGCCGCGCCGGGTGTGTCGCCGTGGATGCAGATCGTATCCGCGCGGACCGGCAGCTCTGTCCCGCCGATAGCCGTGACGCGGCCGTCGCGGACCATGCGCACCGCCTGTGCGACCGCCGCATTTGCGTCGTCGATGACCGCGCCGGGCTCGCTGCGCGCGACCAGTGCGCCGTTAGGCGCGTAGCGGCGATCAGCGAATACCTCTTCGACAGCGACCAGTCCTGCATCACGCGCCGCGGCGACCAATGCGCTCCCGGCGAGGCCGAACAGCATCAGGCTGCGATCGACGTCGCGCACCGCGCGCGCGATCGCATCGGCGAGCGCTGGCCGGGCGGCCGCCATGTTGTAGAGCGCTCCGTGTGGCTTCACGTGGGCGAGCCGGGCCCCGCGCGCCGCGGCGAATGCAGCCAGCGCGCCGACCTGGTAGACGACCATGTCGTACGCGTCATCGATGCTGATCTCGATCACGCGGCGACCGAAGCCGGCGAGATCGGGGAGCCCGGGATGCGCACCGAGCGCGACGCCACGCGCCAGCGCGAGGTCGATTGTTCGCCGCATCGTTGCCGGGTCGCCGGCGTGATAGCCGCAGGCGATGTTCGCCGACGTCACCTCCGAGAGCAGCTCGGCGTCGGCGCCTAACGTCCAGGCCCCGAAGCTCTCGCCGGTGTCGCAGTTGAGGTCGACGCTCGTCATCGCGGTGGTCAGGGCGGGAAGGACAGCACTCGCCGCAGCGCGGCGAGCGTTCGCTCGCGCTCAAGGTACAACTGCTGCGCCTCCTCGAGCGAGATGGGCGCGAAGCGGATCGCGTCGCCGGGACGCAGCTGGGCGACAGCGCCGAGATCCACCGCAGCGACGTGGCCGAGCACGGGGTAGCCGCCGGTCGTCTGGTGGTCGGCCATCAGCAGAATCGGCTCGCCTGATGGCGGCAGCTGCAGCGTGCCGATCGTCACCGCCGCGGAGATCATCTCGACTGGCGCGCCCAGCTGGAGCGCCGCTCCTTCGAGACGATAGCCCATCCGGTCCGAGCGCGCCGAGACCTTGAGGCCCGCAGCAAACAATGCGCTCCGGGAGCGTTCGTCGAGCAGCGGCTGCTCCGCGCCGGTGATCAGCCGGATCTCGTTGCCGTGTATCGGCTGGAGCGAAGTGGCCAGCGCGCGGCGAACTGACGGTGTTGCCGTATCGTTCAACGCGAGCACGTCACCGGCGCGCAGGCCGCGTCCCTCAAAGCCACCGAACCGTCCGGGAAGAAAGGTGCTTCGACTACCGAGGACGAGTGGCACGTTCACGCCGCCAGCGATCGCTACGTACGCCCGACATCCGCGCTGCGCGTTGCCGAGCGTGAGCGTCGCTCCCGCGCGAAGGGGTATCGCATGCCAGGGCGCGAGGGGTTCGCCGTCCACTATCGCCCCGAAGTCTCCCCCGCCTAACGCGACGACGGTCGCCTGCATGAACAGCAGCGCCGGACCAGCGAGTGTTGACTCCAGCACCGCGGCGTCCTCGGCGTTGCCGACGAGCAGGTTGGCGATGCGCGCGGCGTGCACATCCATCGCTCCGCTCTCCGGCACACCGTCGCGTTGCGTACCGCGGCGGCCAAGGTCCTGCACTGTGGTCGACGGTCCGCCGAGTACGACGCGGACGCTCACGCTCGGGCCATCGCGTCGAAGCGGGCGCGCGAGATCGCGACGAAACGGACCTCGTCGCCAACGCGGAGCAGTGCTGCGGGATCACGCGCCGAATCGAAGATCGCGAGCGGTGTGCGACCAACAATATTCCAACCGCCGGGCGTCGCCATCGGATAGATGCCTGTCTGTTCGCCACCGATCCCGACGCTCCCAGCTGGCACTCGTGTTCTCGGCTCGCTGCGGCGCGGAGTGGCAAGCCGCGGGTCGAGGCCGGCGAGATACGGAAAGCCTGGCGTGAAGCCGATCATCTGCACCGTGTATCTCGTGCCGGTGTGCAGCGCGATGACCTCATCACTCGCGAGGCGGGCACGCTCGCCGACCGCCGCGAGATCAGGCGCGAGGTCGCCAGAGTAACAGACTGGGATCTCGACGACGCGGCCTTCGAGTGCCGGTGCGTCAGCGAGGTCTGCCAACCGCTCCTCGAGGGCGCGCGACAGCGTTGCATGCGGTGCGTCCACCGCCGCGCCGCCGACGATGGCGGGGTCATAATGGACGGTGACGCTGGCGAATCCGGCGACCAGGTCGATGATCGCCGGATGCACGCTGCTGAGGCGCTGCAGGGTGGCGCGCACCCGCGCGAAGACGTTGGCATCGATCCGATCGCCGAGCTGGACGACCAGCGCCCGGTCGCCTAACGGTACGATGTGCGGTGGTGGCTCGGTCAGCACGACGACGTCACGCCGCGGTGGGCTTGCGCCGTCGCCAGTACGCGTAGGCGGGCACCCCGATCGCGAGCAGCGTCGCGCCGCGGAGCGCGTTGTATGGGCTGGAGACGATCGCGCCGGCGATCACATAGACGGCGGCAAGCACGAACAGTCCGACGCTCCATGGATAGAACGGGGCGCGAAAGCGGCGCGCGCCACCGGCGATCGCGCGACGGCGATAGACGACGAGCGTCGCCGCGGTGGCGCCGAAGAAGATCCAATCAGCAAAGGTGACGTAGTCGAGGAGTTCGCCGTAGGTTCCCGAGAGGAGCAGCGCGATCGCCCACAGCGCCTGAAGGACGATCGCCGCCACCGGCGTGCGGAATCGCGGATGGAGGACGGCGAGCCGGCGAAAGAATAACCCGTCGCGCGCCATCGCCTGGTAGACGCGCGGCGTGACGAGGATGACGAGGTTGAGAAATCCACAGGTCGAGACCGCGATGCCGATCGCGATCATCGTCCGTCCAAAGTGGCCGAAGCGGAGTTCCATCGCGTCCGCGGCCGGCGCCACGCTGGCAGCAAGGCCGTCCACGCCTAACGTTCTAAGGTACGTCAGGTTGACGACGAGATAGACCGCGGCGACGATCAGCACGCCCCAGACGAGCGCGCGCGGCAGGTTGCGCTCGGCGTCGATCATCTCCTCGGCGACGAAGTTCGTCTGCTGCCACCCACCGTAGGCGAAGAGCACCGGGACCAGCGCAGTGCCGAGCGCGATCGCGAGAGTGGCAGGCGCGGCGTGCGCGACGACTGGTGTCGCGATCGTAAGCGCGTGTGCGCCGGAAAACGCGAGCCCGCCGACGACGAGCGCGGCGATCGCCGCCAGCTTGAGGATGGTGAAGACGTTCTGCGTCATCGCGCCGGGGCGAACGCCGACGATGTTGACCAGCGCGAGGAGGACGATCACAGCGGCAGCGAGTGGGATCCGCGCCGCTGCGCCGAGTCCGAGCAGCGGTCCGGCGTAACTGGCGAAGGTAACGGCGACCGCGGCCGTCGCACCGCTTGCGATCGCGACGAGCAGCGCCCACCCGTAGAGGAACGCCGGCAACGGACCGAACGCATCGCGGAGGTACGCATAACCGCCACCGGCCGCCGGGCGCAGCGCGCCGAGCTCGGCGAAGATGAACGCGCCGAGGATGGCGACGATCGCCCCGATGCCCCAGACGAGCATCGTCAGTGGTCCGGTGCCGACGCGCTGCGCGACGATCGCCGGGTTGAGGAATATTCCCGATCCGATGATCCCGCCGACGACCATCATCGTCCCGCTGAATGGTCCGATGCGGCGGGCATAGCCGACCGGCGCGCCCGCGATCACGCCGCGACTCGCCTAACGGCCGCTACCGGGATGCGCACTACCAGTCGCCCCGCTGCTCGCCGCGGCGATAGGCAGCGAGAATCGTGAAGATGATGCCGCCATTCCCTACTCCGAGCCCGCCAAAGAATGCGGCTCTGCCGAGGGCGACATCGGTGGTATGCGCGCTCCAGGCGATGGAGCAGAGCCCGATCGCCGCCCAGGCAAGGCAAGCGACCGACGAACGCAGGTGATCGCGCCAGCGATCGCGGTCAGCCTCTCGCGAGGCATCGGCGTTTCGCTCAGCGAGCTGTTCGAGGACGGCGCGTGATGGCGACATCGGGTGGTGTTGAACGGGTGAAACCGAGCGCGGAGCTTCGAGCTGGACGTGATGCTTCACTACGATACGCGCTCTTCGTACCGAAAGCACTTCACCAAGTGGTCGTTCACCAGCCCGGTCGCCTGCGTGAAGGCGTAACAGATCGTCGAGCCGACGAACTTGAAGCCGCGGCGCGTGAGATCCTTGCTCAGCGCATCAGATTCGGCGCTGCGAGCAGGCACCTCCCGCATCGCGCGACGACGATTTCGTAGCGGTGAGCCACCAACGAAGGCCCAGACATACGCATCGAAGCTCCCGTGCTCCGCCTGTACGGCGAGAAATGCTCGTGCGTTGGAAATCGTGCTCGCAATTTTCTGCCGATGCCTGACGATCGCCGGGTTGAGCGTCAGTCGTTCGACATCCGCATCGCTGAAGCGCGCGACCAGCGCCGGATCGAATCCCGCGAACGCCGCCCGGTATCCCTCCCGCTTCTTGAGGATCGTCGACCAGCTCAGTCCCGCCTGCGCCCCCTCGAGCGTGAGGAATTCAAAGAATACCCGGTCGTCGTGCACCGGCACTCCCCACTCGCTGTCGTGATACTCGATATCGAGCTCCGTACTCGGCCAACCACAGCGGATTGTGGGCGTCACGCTCATAAGATGGCACCCTGGTCTACGTCGATCGCAACGAGTATCGCCCCGTTTATCGCTTTTCGCCTAACGGCTAACGGCTAATGGCTAACGGCTAACGGCTAACGGCTAACGGCTGCTTTCACGGTGTGGCATCCTTCGGCCGTCCGTCCGCGTCGAGGAACACGATATCCCCGACGCCAAGCTCCCTGATTCCCGCCTCGACCTTTGCCCGGTCGCCGATCACCACCCAGACCGTCTGCCCGTTGTTCACGAACTTCTTCGCTGCCGAATTCACCGACGCGTCGGTCGCACCGCGCACCTGGTCGGCATACGTTGCGTAGTAATCGTCGGGCAAGCCGAAGGTCACGATCTCGCCTAACGCTGACGAGACGGCGGCGCCAGTCTCCCAGCGGCCGGCCAGCGTCTTGATCTGGCGATCCTTGGCGTCGTTGATCTCGGCGGTCGTCAACGGCCGCTCGGCGACGACGCTCTTCAGTTCCTTGATCACTTCGCTCAGCGATTCCTTCGTCTTGTCGGTCTGCACCGGCGCCATCACCATCCACATCCGCTGGCCGCGCGCATCCACCGGGAAGCTGAACGAGCCGTACGACCAATGCTTGTCCTCGCGCAAGTTCATGTTGATCCGCGAGACGAAAGCGCCGCCGAACGCATCGTTGAACAGCTCGAAGGGAATCTCGTCGGCGTTCGCCTTCGGTGCGATCAGCTGGCCGGCGAGGACGTACGACTGATCCGCGCCGGGCCGGTCGAGCACGTAGACGGTCTTCCGTGCGCGCCCGGGGACCTCGGCCAGCTTCTTCACTGGCGTGTCACCGGGCTTCCAGGAGGCGAATGCTTTTTCCAGTTTCGCGGTCAGCTCGGGCATGGTGATGTCGCCGACGGCGACGATCGTCCCGTGATTCGGCTTGAACCAGGCGCGGTGGAACGCGACGAGATCATCCCGCGTTATCGACTTCACCGACGATTCGGTGCCACTGCCGGTGAGCGGCTGGCCGTACGCATGGCCCGCACCGTAGAGCAGGAGCGGCAGTACGCGCAGCCCCATCGAGAACGGCTGCACCTTTTCCTGCTGGATCGTCGCCAGCGTGTTCTGCTTCACGCGATCGAGATCGCTCTGCGGAAACGACGGATGCAGGATCACGTCGGAGAACAGCGCAAGCGCCGGGTCGAGCTTGTCCTTGAGCGCCGAGATCGAGAGCCGGTTGACGTCGAGGCTCGCGTTGGCGTTGAGGTTGACGCCTAACGATGCGAGTTCGTCGGCGATCTGCAGCGCGCTCCGCGATGTGGTGCCTTCGTCGATCATCTGCATCGTCATCGCCGCAACGCCGGGCTTCGCTGGATCATCGGCCGCGAAGCCGCCATCGAGAATCGCCGCAACGCGAACGACCGGTACCGCGGTGCGCCGCGACAGCACGACCTTCATGCCGTTCGACAGCGTGGCGCGCTCGGGAGTCGCCAGCGGCGCCGCTGGCGGAGCGCCGATCGCCGGCAGCCCCTTCTTCCGGTCGACATTCGATGCGACCGTCTCGTACTCGGGGAACGGATGCACCTCGAGCACGTAGACACCTTCGGAGAGCCACCGCTTCGCGACGTCCTGGATATCAGCCGACGTCGCCGAGGCGATCCAGCTCTGGATCGTCTTGTATGCTTCCGGGTCGCCGCGATAGACCTGGCCGCGCGCGAGGATGTCGGACTTCCCCCCGAACCCGCCGATCCGCTCCGCGCCGCGAATGAACCCGGCGCGCTGCTGCGTCTTGACGCGATCCAGCTCGGCCGCCGTCGGGCCGCTGGCGATGAACGACTTCACTTCTTGATCTGATGCGCGCTCGACCGCGGCGAGGTCGCCACCGGGTTGCGCCGTCTCCATCAGCAGCAACTGGCTGGCGATTTCGCGGTCGTCGGTGAACGCGGCGATCTCCGTTGCGATCCGATCCTTGTAGACGAGTCGCTTGTACAGCCGCGAAGACTTGCCGCCGCCGAGGATGTCCCAGGCGAGGGCGAGGAGCGTGAAGTCGCGCGTGCCGAAGGCGGGAACGTTCCACACCTTGAACAATCGCGCCTGCGGCACGCGATCCTGCATGATCTGCCGGTGCTCGCCGATCATCTTCGCGGTCCACGCTTCGTGCTTCACGATCGGCGGGCCGGACGGAATGTCGCCGAAGTACCGCTCGACGCGCTGGCGAATGTCCGCGGTGTTGACGTCGCCGGCGACGACCAGCGTCGCGTTGGCCGGACCGTAATAGGTCTTGAACCACTCCTTCACGTCGGCGAGCGACGCGGCGTTCAGGTCTTCCATCGACCCGATCACCGACCAGGAGTAGGGATGTCCCTTCGGG
The DNA here is from genome assembly GCA_046593895.1 of Gemmatimonadaceae bacterium. GTDB lineage: Bacteria > Gemmatimonadota > Gemmatimonadetes > Gemmatimonadales > Gemmatimonadaceae > JABFXC01. The sequence goes on from JBKJQR010000046.1 coordinate 8,810, forward strand.
AAAGTATTCTCGGCGATGGTGATCCACGCCTTGCCGTACGGCTCGTTCTCTCCCTGACGTTTCTCGTTCTGGACGACGCCGCGCTGCTCGTTGAGCTTGGCCGAGTCGATCGCGCCGACGAGATGGCCCATCCGGTCGGACTCGAGCCAGAGGATGCGGTCGAGCGCCGAGACGGGAACGTTCTGGAAGTAGTTGGTCCGGTCCTCATTCGTCGTGCCATTGAGGTCGGTCGCGCCTAACGGTTCAACCGCCTTGAAGTAGTCGTCGTTGTAGTTCTCGCTTCCATTGAACATCAGGTGCTCGAAGAGGTGCGCGAAGCCTGTCTTTCCCTGCACTTCGTTCTTCGACCCGACGTGATACCAGATGTTGACCGCGGCGATTGGCGCCTTGTGGTCCTCGTGGACGAGCAGCGTCAGGCCGTTCTTCAGCGTGAACTTCGTGTAAGGAATCTCCGGGATGCCCGCCGCTGCGGCGCGGGTCGACGTGCGGGCCGGCGCCTGGGCCGCGAGTCTCACCGGCAGGGTGAGAGCAGCCAGTGATGCGATGAGGAAAAGACCGCGCATGGGAGTAGCCCGTCCGGTGGGGGGTGAAGAAGAGGTCCCTGAAATACGCGCGCCGCCACCCGCCCCGCTAGACCCCGGGCGTGTCAGCGACGTTACCCTGGCAGCCAAGTCAGTCGTCGCAGCGTGGCGGCTCTGCCTGACGGTCAGCGGCGCTCACGCTGACGAACAGCGACTCGGCGCCGGACGCGCCGCCCGGCGTTAGGGTCGGCGGTGTGGCGATGGCGCTCCCGATCCACGATCCGGTGCAGCGGTCCGATCGCGGCCGCTCGGTCCCGACGGAGACGTTCACCTGATACGACGTTTGCTCTCGCAACTGGATCGGCGCTCCGCTGTAGCGCGCGACCGTATCGCCGGACGGCGCGACCAGGACAACCATCAACGGCAGCTCACCATCGGTCGGCACCGCGGTGAATCGTGCCGCGCTCGGGAAAGCCGCCGCCGTCTCGCGCGCACTCGCCCCGCTGCCGAGCCGGACGTGGATCAGCGGACGATAGACCGAGACATCGCCGCGATAGACGACCGCGATCGCCGACCCGCGATCGCTGCATGCGCCGGCGGCCAGCGGCAACACCAGTGCCATCGCTGCAACCAAGCATCGCCGCGACCAACAGCTGTGTCCACGACTGCCTGACGTTTTACCCGGCACTCGCGCCCCCGACGATCCGCAGCGTGGTCACCAACTGGCCGGTGTGCCGCTGCGTGTGCTCGGCGGCGTGCACCAGCAACCCGATCACCGTGGACGGAAGGCCCGCGCGCCCGACCCCGCGTCGCTCGAGGAGTGTGGATTCGCTGGTCGCGCGCAGCTGCTCGAGGGCGCGCGCGATCCCGGCGTCGAACGCGGCAATCAACCGGCCGGCCACGTCCTCGCTCATGTCTGGTTCCGCCTCCGCCGCCAGGGCCGCATTCTGCGCCCGCGAAAGCTGCTCGCCCCTCGCATAGGTGAGCAGTCGGTCGATGCTGCCCTGTGCATGGCGCGCATGGAAGCCCGCCGATGCCGCCCCACCAGGCCGCGCCCAGACCAGCGCTGGTGCGAGATCGCGCAGCGCGTCGCGCACTTCGTTCCGGCACTGCGTCAGCCCGTGCGCGACGGGCTGCAGCAGTGGCGGGATTCCGGCGAGCGGACCGCGGAGCCAGACTTCGGGATCGGGCATCGTCGATCGTTAGGCAGCGACAGTTGCGATGGCAGGCAATCCCGTGAGAACGTCGTCGCGCGGGACGGGCGCAGGCACGCCGCAAGTTGCCACTCGGCGGGCGCGGCGCCAGCCCCCTCGCCTGTCCGGGGGACGGGTCCGGCTGCTATCATCAGAGATGCGCTTCTCCGACGAATTGCCCGATGCCTTCGAGTCAGACGGCACCAACGATCCCGAGCTCGAGGCCGAGCTGGACGAGACTTTTCCGCTCGGCGACGGCACGGTCGAAGTCGAGGCAACGGTGGTCTGCCCGTACTGCGGCGAAAGCGTCGAGATCGGGCTCGACCCGGGGAGCGGGAACGCACAGGATTATGTCGAGGATTGTCAGGTCTGCTGCCAGCCCTGGCGGGTGACGGTGCACTACGATGAGGAAGGTCGAGCCGACGTCTCGCTCACCGCGCTCGACGAGTAGCCCCGAAGGATACCGCGCAGCTCCGGCATCCTGATTGCTCCCCCGAAGCTTCAACTCGAACGGAGGGACGGATGACCATCCATCAACGCGCCGCCCGCAACTCGCTGCTTGCGGTCATGTTTTTTGCCGCGACCGGCTGCTCGAACGCCGGCGCCCTCGGCAACGTCCTCGGCAGCGTGCTCGGGGGCAGTGCGAGCTCAAACAACTTGGCCGGAACCATCCAGGACGTTGACGCGCAAAACCAGCAGCTCGCGATTACGCAGTCCAACGGGCAGTCCGTTTCTGTGCGCTTCGACGATCAGACACGCGTCGATTTCGATAATCGCAGTTATCCGGTGACCGCGCTCGAGACCGGCGATCAGGTCGTCGCCCGGATTCGCGATGCCGGCAACGGCAGTTACTACACGGATTCGATCCACGTTACCCAGTCGGGCGGCAGTGGCGCCGGCTCCGGCTCGACGAACGCGCAGCCCTTTCAGGGCACCGTCAGGCAGGTCGACCTCCAGCACGGTCTCTTCTCGATCGACAACGGAAGCGGCTATGCGATTACCGTCTCGATGCCATACAACCCGAGCGAAGCCGACCTCCGTCGCTTCCAGTATCTCCGCCGCGGAGAAAGCGTCCGTTTTTACGGTGTGGTCGTCACGAACACACGCATCGACCTGCGGCGCTTTTACTGACGCTTTGGCTTCGCGGCGGGGGTGAGATGCTTCACCGTCCTCCCCGCCGCCGAATCCTCGATCAGCGCCGTTAGGCGACGCTGGCGGGTTGCTTCCTGCTTCGCGCTGGTGATCCACCAGGTGACGGTTCGCTGGTACGAGGGCGGTCGCGCCTCGAAGAAGGCCCACGCTTGCTTGTTGGCGCGCAATCGCTTCTCGTCGGCCGGGTCGAGCACTGCCGCTTCGCGCTGCTCGAAGGCATACACGCCCGTCCTCGCCTCGCTCCGCCCGGCGAACGCGAGGAGCCCGGCTGGCGTCATCAACCCGGACGCGCTGAGTGCGCCGACCCGCCCGACATTCACGGCGCTCCAGATGCTCCGCGCGCGCCGCGGCGTGAAACGGATGCTGTAGCGTGTGTCGTCGATGCGCCGCCGGACGCCGTCGATCCAGCCGAAACAAAGCGCGCCGTCCACCGCCTCCGGCCAGGTAATGCTCGGCTGGCCACTGCCCTTCTTGTAGAAGCCGACGAGCAACTCGGGCGCCGTCGCGTGGTTCTTCTCCAGCCACCGGCGCCACGCCGCCGGCGTAGCGAAGTAGGTAATCGCCGACGCTACTCCGCCCATTCGTCTGCGATAAACAAGGTCAGGCGCATCTGCCTAACGCTCAGCGCTAGTGGCGCTTGCCGTCGTCCGGGTGGCACGCCATGTCGATCACCACCGAGCTGGCGAGGATGAGGATGTCGTCCTCGCCATCCATCACGTCCACTCCGTAGGTGTCGGCCCAGGCGAACCACTGCTTCGAGACCGTCGCCACTGTGTGATCGCCGCGCTTGAACGTGTATTCGTGGTCGGTGAAGCTCCCATTCGCCTCGAGATCGTCCGGGCCCGGGACATCGACGGTGAAGCGGTGATGGATCAGCGCGAACAACTGCTTCTTCACGACCGCGGCCAGCTTCCCATCGCGATGGATCTCATACGTCCGCGCGAGCTTGAACACCTTCTGCTTGATGAAGGCGAGCTCGTTCCCCTTCAGGTCCTGGAACGAGAGCTGATCGCCAAAACTGAACGCCTTGCCATCCACGAAATAGACGTCCTCGCCCTTGTCGTTCTTGATGGTGAAGTCATCGCCCCACGAGAACAGCTTCTGCTTCATGACGTAACGCATCGCGGTGTGTGGCTTGATGTGATTGCAATCGAGCGGACGGCTCTACTGGCGCGAGCTGCGAGCGCGCTCACCAGCGCTGTCGACCAGCAAAAGCGTCGATCCCGGCTTCACCGTCGCCCGTCCGCTTTTCATTCGACCGCATCGCGAGAAGGTCGCGACGCTGTGTCCGTCTCCTGCATAGCGCGCAATGACTGCCGGTGAGGGATCAGCTGGTGCAACAACCGGCCCGTTGTTCGCAACGACCCCCAGGCAGTAGCCCTGTTTCTCCGCTGTCGCGTCGGCGCGCGGCACTGGTTCGTGGCGATAGCGGAGCGCGTACACGGCCCCCGCCGCCGTCAACAACGTCACGATGGCTACTCCGTTGCCGAGTCGCTGCCCCCAGCTGGCGTTCACTCCGGGAGAATCGGATGCTTCGGCGTGATGTGCCATGGGTAGTATCCTGTGCCGCTCGGCCCCGCCTTCCAGATTGCATGCTCGGCATGCATGCAGCGTCCGCACGGGCGAAAGCCGGCGTCGATCGCAGCCTTCTCGTCCGGGAAGAAGACGCGATGCTTCGCGTAGCCGCGTCGCAGTGCACTCACCGCGCTCTCACAGTCGAGCCGACCGTAGATGCGCAGCGTCGCGTTGCCGCCGAGGGTTCCGGGAATTTCGCTCTCGACGATCCTGCCGTCGCCCTGCATGAGATGGTAGGTCATGAACGTCCGCTCGGCCGCGATGTCATGGCTTCATTCCTAACGCTTCGGCGATTCCGCGCTCGGCGAGCGGCGCCATCACGCGGTAGCCGGCCTCATTGGGATGCACACCGTCGCCCGACAACACGCTGCGCATGCCCTGACGCTCGTCGGCCATCGCCGCGTGGTAGTCTACGTAGACCGCGCCATGCGATGCGGCGTACTCGCGAATCCACGCATTCAGCGCGACGATCGTTGGCGCCGGGTGCAGCCCCGGCTTCCACGGATAGTCGAACACCGGCAGCACCGAGCAGAGCACGGCGCGGATTCCGTTCGCCCGCGCCAGCTCGGCCATCGATGCAATGTTGTCCTCGATCATCGCGATCGTCGCCGGCCCCGTGTTGCCAGCGATGTCGTTCGTACCGGCAAGGATCACCACCGCCTTCGGCTGCAGCGCGATGACATCCTGCCGGAAGCGAACGACCATCTGCGGCGTCGTCTGTCCGCTGATCCCGCGCCCGATGTACGGCTTCCCGGGGAATTGCGTCGCGAACAGCGGCGCCCATCCCTCGGTGATCGAGTTGCCGTAGAACACGACGCGGTTCTCGCCCGCGACCGGGGCTGGGAGCTGCGCGTTTGCCTCACGATAGCGCGCGAGATACGGCCAGTCGTTGTGCAACCGTAGTTCGTCCGGACTGGGCGCTGCAACCGGCGCCGGTGCAGTGCGCGGTGCCTGTGCGCATCCCGTGATCATCGCCAGCATCGCGAACGCCGCGATCCCACGGAGAATCCCATTCGTCGCTTGCATCGCGATCGCAATCAGGAGCGACGCCGGCCGCCCGACACCAGTAAGCCGATCCCCGCGATCAGCGCGATGCCGCTCACGATCGGCGAGATCGGGAAAGTCTCGCGCTGCTGCACCGTCGCGCTGATCGGTCCGAGGCTCACCGTGTCGCGATGGCGCGTGTAGGTGATCCCGCCGTAGGCCAGTCCGATGATGCCGAGCACGATGAGGACGATTCCGGCAATGCGCATGACTGTCTCCAATGGAGGAATGAACGGGCAGGACTGATGATGCGGCGCCCGGTTGCTGTGATGATAGCGTACACGATCGCGCGCTGCTGCAGCCCAGTGCGCGACCATCGCGCACGCCGAGCTGTGGCCGACGAGCACGACGTCACCCGCCGTGCTCGTCACCACGTGATCCAGCGCCGGTTACTGCCCGCGACGGCCGGATTTGGACGATGTCGACTGCGGCTTGATGACACGATCGCGCGGAGTCGGCGCCGGCGCGGTCTGCCGCATCGGTGCACCGCTTGCCGGCAGGCCCTTCTTCTTGCTCGAGAAATCCGGAATGTCGCGCGCCCCTCTCTTCTTCATGGAGCCTCCGTCGCGGTTGATGGCCAGTGGGACCGGCAATGAGACTCTGCCGGCTGCAGCGAAGTCGAGCGCTCCCCAAAGCTGCAGCCGCGGCACGGCGCAATCAAGAGCGGGTCGCCGACGCCTGGTGGGAGCTTCGCGTTAGGCAGCGGCGCGGCGCGCACCGTGACAGCCAACCACGGCGAGCGCTGCGCCACCCGCCGCCGCCACGATCAGTGCGCGTCGGCCGTCGTGACCGAGTCGTAGATGCGGACCGTCGTCCACAACCCGCCGCACTCGGCGCGAAATCTGTCGTGGACGGGGTGCACCTGATACGCGTCGTGCGCGGCCTGATTGGCGAAGACCAGCACCAGCGCTCGCGAGTATCCTCGCTCGATCACCGCACGATCGGTCGCCGCAGGGACGCCGATGTAGCCCGCCGCCACACCATCGATCTCCCGCAGCGACTTCACACCGCGGTTGAACTGGTCCTGTTCCGCGCGCGTCAGGTCATCGCGAAGATAGAAGTACACAGCGTGGACGAACATGGGCGGTGCGGGATGCAATGTGTTTTGTCAGGCCAGCGAACACGGAGCGCGCGCGGCTCACACCGCGGGATCCTTCCCCCGGTCGACGGTTGGCGGACGCGCTACAGCGTCGCCGGAATCTAACGCGCCCGTCTTTTCCGGCAGACCCCCGCCCTCCGTGGACGCGGGCGGCTTTGGCTCGTCGGCCCACTGCTCGAGTCGCCGCACGAACTCCTCGTGCCCGAGGTTCGTTGGCAGCCAGCGAATCCATCGCAGCAGACGGTCGGCCGTAATGCCGCCGACCGTCAGCGTCCCAAGCCGCTGTTCGTCGACACCGATCCGGCGGAGCTCGCGGCTGATCTGCGATGGGGTGGCGCGGTTCGGGATGCTCATTCGTTCAGTAACATCGGTCCGTCCTCCCCGAAATCGCACTCATGGCAACGCTGTAATTCATGAGGCTCAGCCAAAACCACCATCAGACCGTGATCTCCACCATGTTGCCGTCCGGATCGTTGACCACCGACTCATAGTACCCGTCGCCGGTCTCGCGCGGCAACCCGACGACTTGGACCCGATCCTCCCGCATGCGGGCGGTGAGCGCATCGACGGCCGCGCGCGAGCCAACGGCGACCGCGAGGTGCGCATAGCCAACGGCAGCTCCGGCCGGCGCCGCAGAAAGTTCCGCGATGCTCATCAGCTCGAGCCGCGCGCCCCCGTCGGGAAAGGTCAGAAAGCGGGACGTGAACCCGAGCCGTGTACGGCTCTGATAGAGCGGACTGCACTCCGCGCCAAAATAACGCTCGTAGAACGCTCGCAATCGCTCCAGATCACGCGTCCAGATCGCCGTGTGCTCGAGTCGCATATTACAGAATCATCATCGCGGATCGGGACAACCTAACGTTGCGGCACGAGCTCGATCACTGCAGCCCGCCACTCGTCACCGAGCGCGACACGAAGCCCTGACGTCGCGAGCTCGGTGCCCGTCGCCTGCCGCACTGGAACGCCGTCGAGCAGCACGTCATAACGCGCGGTCGTATCCAGCCCGCGCAGCTTGAACGCCTGCTCCGCGGCGCCACCGGCCAGTCGGTAGGCGAGCAGCACGCTCCGGCCCCCCGCCGGAGCAACGTACTGCAGCGCCATCCACCCAGTCGGATGATTGTGGTCCGGCGATGGCGTAAGGTGGTACACATCCGCGCCGGTGATCGCCCCGCGGATGCGCTTGTACAACGCGACGTTGGCCACCGCCCGCGCGCGCACCGCGTCGCTCCAGTCGAGCACTCGGCTCGAGATCCCGAACTGTCCGGTCATCGGCACGCGGAACATGAAATCCCACCACCCCGGTGCCGCGTTCGGATCCACTTCGCCGCTGTCCTTGTCACCGACCATCCAGTGATTGCAGAGTTCGGGCGAGAACTGCAGCGTACAGCCGTAGCCGAGTTGTAGCGATGGAACGGCGGTGACGACGTCGGACACCCAGGTCGTATGCGCGTGGGCCATGATCCCGGTGTCGAAGCGCAGTCCCCCGCTCGCACAGCTCTCGACCACGAGCTCCGGGTGTGCCGCGCGGAGCTCGTCGAGGAACTCGTAGTACGCGATCAGGTGATCGTGCAGCCGCGCACCGGCACGATTCGGGCGGCCGGCGTCGAAGCGGTCGCCCGCGTCGATATTATAGTCGATCTTGATCCAGCCAAGGCGATAGTCGGTGATCAGCCGCTCAACCGTCGCCCGCGCCCAGCGCCTAACGGCCGGCTTGGCGAAGTCGAGCTGGCAGCGGCGGTCGTTGATCACCGGCTTGCTGTCCAGCGTCAGGCACCAGTCAGGGTGCTCGCGGAAAAGCCGCGACCCCTGTCCGACGTTCTCGATCTCGACCCACATCCCGAACTTCATCCCCCGCGCCCGCACGTGATCGGCGAGCTCCTCGAGACCGTGCGGAAACTTGCGCCGGCTCACCTGGTAGTCGCCGAGCTCCAGCACCCAATCCCGGTCGACGTACCATCCCGAGTCGATCACGTACGCCTCGGCGCCGATCACCGCCGCGACGTCGGCCGCCTGCTTCGCGCGCTCGACGTCGACATCCTGACCGAACGGATACCATGTGTTGAACTGGACGAGCAGCGGCCGGTTGCCGGGCGCGGGGGGCGAGACGTAGCTCCGCTGGTAGCGGTGCATCTGGTTCGCGGCGTCGTCGAGGTCGCCAGCCGACGCGGTGAGCGCGAGCCGCGGCATGACGAACGACGCGCCCGGTGCGAGGGCAAGCGGTGCACCGCCGTCGTGGCGGATCCCCATCTGCACCGCCAGCGGTCGGCTGCCTAACGTCACGTCGTTCTCGCCCGGCGTCCGCTCGATCTGCATCCCCCAGTTCCCCGACCATGCCAGCTCGGCGAGGTACTCGACACCGGCGCGCTCGTTGCGGAGTGATGCCCACGGCACATAGCCCTTCGACGAGCGCCCCTTCATCTGCACGAATCGCCTGACCCCCGCACCGACTCGCTCGGTGGCGAGCTGTCGCTCCTGTCCCCACCCGCCATAGAGGTAGCGCAGCGTGTAGTCGCCCGCGGGCAGCAACCACGTAGGCGTGACGTCCACCGGAATCACGACACGTCCGCGGTTGATCACCGTCAGCTCGCGGGTGATCACCCCTGTCTCGCCCCACGCCGCATAGCGCTCCTCGACCTCGAGCGGCAGGGTCGCGTGCCGGAACGTCAGGCGCAGCTCCTTGATGTCAGCGCTTACCGCGACGATACGCTGTGCCGCCAGGTGCAGCGACGAAGAGTCGAGCGGCATGCCCCCGGCAATCCCGGCGAGCAGCAGCGCCTGAACGCGCGGGTAGGACGGCGCCACCCGGGTTGTGTCACTCTCCTTCGCCGCCGGGCCGAAGTAGTCGAGCGCAACGCGCCCCTCGTGCGCGACGAGGCGGTACACGACCGGGCCGGAACGCAGCGTCCAGCTCTGCCGCGCAGAGTCGAACGCAATCCCCTGCCCCGCCGCTGGCGCGGCGGCGACGAGGCCGAGCACGAGCAGCAGCCCACCCGCGCGCGCTGCACGGCGGTCTCGCAACGCGCTGGCGAAGTTACGCAACTTTCCCCGGAGCGGCAGATCATCCTCGCGGACACTACGCATCGGTCTGAATCTCCGTGGATCGAGCCTAACGGTCAGTGGGTGGCGCGCTGAACACCGCGCCATGGGGAGTCCCCGCGGCATTTCCACCGTGTGGCCAGGTCTTGTTATCCATCCGCATTCCCGGCTCCGTCGCGCCCTCGTCGCGGAATCGCCTATCAAGTGCCAACGTCCCCGTGGATTCGTCGAACGTCGCGATCACCACACGATGCGAGAGCTCTCCATAACCGGTAATCACCACACGCCGATGGTTGGGCTCGAGCGCAATCCAGTGCGGGATGTCCCCCGCGCCGAGCACGACGCGCGACACTTCGCGGGGAGTTTCGGGATTCGAGATGTCCAGACTCACCACCGCGCTCCATGCAGGAACCGTCACCAGGTAGTAATGGCCGACGACGACGGGGATGGCGCAGTCGCTGTCCTTCCTCCGCGGAAACGAAGACACCAGCCGCCCCGAGGGGGACGGTCCATCGAGGCCGTGCAGCAGGTAGAGGCCGCAATCGAAGGTGGACACGAGCACGGTGCGTCCGTCGGCAAGCAATCTCGGCTCCGCGGTCAGCGATGCCTCGTCGCCCCGCGGACCCTGCGGCAGGTCGAAGGTCACGAGGGGCTGGAGATCCGAGAGCCGCCAGAGCTGAACGGACTGAACCGCCGCGTCGCCGTCCATGTCGGTGGTCGTTGTGACGATCCGGTCGAGTTTCGGGACGATGACCGCCGAATAGGGACGGATGCGCCGATCGACACCGGCACGGTTCGCCGAGACAGAGCGGATCAACCGCCCGCGATCCGTCATCTCGGCGAGTCCACCCGGCGCGACGCCGAGTGAGTCATGCTGCATCTGGAAGGTCGCGAGCACGTTGCCGTTAGGCAGTCGAAGGAAGCTGTGCGGATGCATCATCCCTGCGACGTCCCCGAACTGGACGTCGAGCCGCGGCCGTGCGCGCTCCTTCATGTCGAAGACAAATGTCTGCCCGCTCCCGAAGCCGTTGGCGAACAGCCGGCCGTCGGCTGGCATCTCGTGCTCGGTGTGATGTGGCCGGTTCCTTCGGCCCGGGACTGGCACGGTGGTCACCAGTCGACCATAACGCTCCGCCGCCGGCCGAACATCGATGACGGCGAGAAAGTCCGGCTGCGCGCTGTCGGCAGACGCGGTCCACGCGTACAGGTAGTCGCTTGACGCGACAGCCTGTGCGTGCAGGGAGCTGGCAGCGACGGCTGCGAGGAGCGTCACTCGCATCGAGAAGGTAGCAGATAGTCGCATGAGATTGGGCCGCGTCGAATGGTGGGACCGAGTGCGCCAAACCATACGGTTGAATCGACCCAAGCGCGAGAGTCAGCCGCCGGATCGCCGCGCCGGGGGGGGACTCGCATCAGCGATCGATAAGGCGCCGCGCTGCCGACCTTCCGGAATCGAAGCGAGTGCTTGCCGCTCACGCTGCCGCACCGCAAACTGGTGCACCGAGGAGGAACATGTCACGCATGACTTTCGTCGCAGCCGCCGTGCTGCTCGGCATCACGGCGGTCCCAGCGTTCGCACAGGTTCACGCACATCCTCAGCCGGCGAGCGGCGGAGAGTTCGGGACTGTTCACTTCCCGACATCATGCGCCCCCGCCGTCGCGGCGAACTTCGATCGCGCCGTAGCGCTGCTCCACTCCTTCGAGTTCGGCGCGTCGATTCGGGCGTTCAACGAAGTGCTCGGAGCCGACTCGACCTGCGCCATGGCGCACTGGGGCATCGCGCTGAGTCTCTGGGGCAATCCGATGGCGGCGGGCAACCGGCCGGCCCCACTGCTGCAGCGCGGGCGGCAATCGGAAGATGCAGGCAAGCGACTCGGCGCCTACGCATCCGAACGCGAGCGCGATTACCTGCACGCCGTCGGACTGCTCTACGATGACTTCGAGCACGTGGACCAGCGCACGCGCATCGTCGCGTACGAGCGCGCGATGGGAGACCTCTCGGCGCGGCAACCGGCCGACACCGAGGCCATGATCTTTCACGCGATCTCACTGGCCGCGTCGGCGTCACCGACTGATACGACATACGCCAATCAGTTGAAGGCGGGCAGCATTCTCGAGTCGCTCTGGGCGAAGCAACCCAACCACCCCGGGATCGCCCACTACATCATTCACAGCTACGACTCTCCGGCGCTGGCCGAACGGGCGCGCGTCGCCGCGCAGCGCTACGCGATCATCGCGCCCTCCGCCGCACACGCTCTGCACATGCCATCGCACACCTTTACTCGCATCGGCATGTGGCGGGAATCAGTCGAAGCGAATGAGCGCTCGATGAAGATTGCGCTCAATACCGGCTCGATCGCGGAAGCGCTGCATGCGGCCGACTACGCGATGTACGCCTACCTGCAGCTGGGAGACGAAGCCGATGCGCGGGCGCTTCTCGACCGGCTGCCCGCGCTCGCCGCGCGCTTTCAGCCGGACGCGATCACCGGCGCGGCGCCCGGGTCTGCAGGCGTCTTCGCACTCGCCGCTATTCCGGCGCGCTGGGCACTGGAGCGCGGCGCTTGGGCGGAAGCTGCTGCGCTCGAGCCGAAAGCGAGCGCCTATCCCTACACCGAGGCGATGACATATTTCGCGCGGGCACTCGGCGCTTCCCGTACCGGCGATCTCACCAAGGCGAAGGCGTCCGTCGATTCGCTCGCCGCAATCCAGCACCGGCTGAGCGACAAGCACGAAGCATACTGGGCGGAGCAAGTGGCCATCCAGCAACTCGCCGCTCAGGCCTGGCTCGACCTGGCCGAGCAACATCCGGACGACGCCCTCACCCACATGCGCGCGGCCGCCGTCCGCGAGGACGCGACGGAGAAGAGTGCCGTCACGCCGGGGCCGCTCGCCCCCGCCCGCGAGCTGCTCGGCGACATGCTGACGGCGCTCCACCGGCCGGCCGAAGCAACGGTCGAATACCGGGCGACACTGCACAAGGAGCCAAATCGACGGTACGCGCTGGCGCAGCTTGGCCTGTTGGAACGTTAGGCGCAGTCACCAATCTGCTGCCGCGGGCGCACGTTAGGCACTGGCACTGTCGTCCGCAATCTGGAGCGACGTGGCGACGATTGCTACAAAGCTGCGGATGCGCTGCTCGTCCGTCTCCTCCCACGCCGCGTCGTCCTCGGGCAACGGCTTGCGTAAGCGAATTCCACGACGAACCGCCGATTCGCCGTCGCGAGTCAGTCGGTTGAGACGCACGTGCACCTCCCGCGCCCCCGAGATCGACACCAGACCGCGGACATTTTCCTCGCGGACACCGCCGCCCGCCATTACCGCCAGGCGCGAATCGGCCTGCCGCACGAGCTCCGCCAGGGTCGTCGCGCCCTCTGCAGCCGTTGGCGCGCCACCCGACGTAAGTATGCGCTGCACACCGGCGTCGACGAGCGATTCGAGTGCCTCCCCGAAATTCGGCGTAAGGTCGAACGCGCGGTGAAAGGTGACGGGCAGGTCGTGCGCCGCTACCCGCAGTGACCGCACCAGCGCGAGATCGACCCTGCCAGCGCGCTGCAGTCCGCCGATCACCACTCCGTCGGCGCCGAGCTCGCGGGCGACGATGACGTCGCGTTGCATGACGTCGCGCTCGTCATCCGAGTAGACGAAGCCACCACCGCGGGGGCGAATCAGGACGAATACCGGAATCGACACCGCCGCTTTGCAGGCGGCGATCATCCCCGCACTCGGCGTCGTCCCGCCGTCGAAGAGCGCGTCGCACAGTTCCAGCCGTCGTGCTCCGCCGCGCTCGGCCGCGAGCGCTGATGCAACGGAGTCGACACAGGCCTCGACGAGTATTGGGGAGTCAGGCATCGGCACGGCGTTTAGTTGATGCTGTCAGCTGGCTCGGTCGCTCCCATTTATTGCCAAGCGCCACTGTTGGCGTTAGGTATCGGCCCGCGACGGCGGGCCGAAGCGTCGCACCGATCTCGCGCGCGCGCGCTCCTTCTCGCCCGCGCGGTCGCGCGGTGGTGCGCTCGTCTCGAGATCCTGCAGTAGACCTTTAGCGGCGACGGTGACTTCGTCGACGGCGCGCTCGAATGCGGGAGTGTTCGCCCGAGAGGGGCGCTGCATTCCGCTCAGCTTTCGCACGAACTGAAGCGCGGCATCACGCACCTCTGTCTCGCTGGCTGGCGGTTCGAAGTTCGCGAGTGTTCGAATGTTGCGGCACATTGCCCTTCCTCCGACTGCGGACGCGACCGATCGTCGCTGGATGGCACGGCCGGTGTGAATGTCAGGCAACAGGCCGATGCTGAATCGACACCCCCTGCGACGTGCGCGCAGAGCGAGAATACCGAGGGGGCGGTTCGCTGGCAAGATCGACGCAGCCGCTTTGTTCTTCACGCGACCGCCCCCAGCGCGCGCCTTATTGCTCGCCAGCTTCAAGAACCGTTAGGCGCACGACTTACGAAGGCCGCCGGCACCAACGCGTTAGGCGGCGCTCAGTCACTTTTTTGTTCCTGGTGTCCCACGCTTTCGGCTCCCAGAGCTCGATCTTGTTGTCGTCCGGGTCCATGATCCAGGCGAACTTGCCATTTTCGTGCGATTCAGGTCCCTGGATGATTGCCACTCCCCCCGCGCGCAGCTGCTCCAGCAGTTCATCGAGGTTGTCGACTCGGTAATTGATCATGAACGAAGACCTGCTCGGGCTGAACCACTTGCTGTCGGTCGCCGCAACATGCCACACCGTGAGCCCCCCATCCCCGGCCGTGTCCTCTGGCCATCTCAGGATAGCGCCGCCAAAGTCTTCCAGCGGCATGCCCAAGTGCGTCTGATACCACGCAGCCAGTGCAGCTCTGTCCCCTGTGCTCTTGAAGAACACCCCACCGACTCCGGTAATCTTCGCCATCGTTGCTCTCCTCTGAATCCTGACGCCTAACGTCATGCGCGCGCTGCAACGCACACTACCGGTGCGAGTGCAGCAAGCAGACAGTTGATACCGCGGTCCAACGCCAGCCTCTGCCGCTATGCAAACGTTACTGCGCCCTCGCGCACGAGCGCGAGACCGAACGCCCAGCGCCCTTCGCCGGTGGCGAGGCTCAATGTCCCCGCCCGCATCCGCGTGTAGAACTCGCGGAGTGAGGGTATCGATTCGAGACTCTCACCGCCCGCGGCGCCCGCACCGGCGGTATATCCGCTGTGGAACCCGAACTGGAGGAAGCCCACGCCACAGAGCACGGCGATGAGCCGGCGATCGTAGAGGAATCGCTCGGGCAGCGGTGTCTTCTTCTCCGGCGGCGCATCCGGGGCCGCATCGTATGCGTTGAGCAACTTCCGGCAGGTTGACCCGTTCATCCCGAGAAAGACCGCAATCGTCGCCAGGTCGTAGAACGGGTCGTTCAGACCGGCGGCATCCCAATCCATGAGATAGAATCTCGCGCCATCGTGAACGAGATTCTTCGGATGCACATCGTTATGGCTCAGCACGAGCGCGCGCCCGGAGTCGGGCGGCACTTCCTCGAGCAAAACCTCTGCTGCGCGGTAAACGAAGTCGGGCACGGCGATGCCCGCGGTGGTGAGCGCGCCCCACGCGGCGGTGAGCGTCCATGGCGAGGCCGCCGCGTCGGCACTCTCGCCCTCAGAGGGGAGCGGCAACGTGTGCACGCGGCGGAGCGTTTGGCCGATCTCGGCGAGACAACGCTCGTGGCTCAGCGGATCCCGGTAAAGGACCGCGAACGACCGATCGACGACGTAGGGAGTAACGACGGCCCGCCGCGCCTCGTCCACGTGGACCAGCGCAGGGGTGAGGCCCGCCGCGGCCGCCCGCTGCCAGATCGCGAGCGGACGACGCCAGCGCGCCAAGGCCACGGTGTCAGGCGCGACCTTGAGGACGAACGCCCCGCGCGCGGTGTCGACGCGGTAGACGCCGGCACCGGACAGCCCGTCCGAGATGCTCGTCATCCGCGTCTCGGGCCCGCGAAGACTCGGCGGCAGACACTCTTCAAGGCTCGACAGTTTCACCGCTCGTCAGGGGCAGCCTGGCTAACAGCCGCTTGCTGCATCCGCCACCGCTCGCTCTCTCAACACCAGTACGATCGTGTCCGGGATCGCGCGCTCGTCAGTCCATGCCTGCTGCACGATTGCGTACCCCGGGTGACATGCCTGCACGATGACGCGGCCTTGCGGACCGCCGGTGTGTACAACCTCAAAGTGGCCGGTACTGTCGGTTTGTCCGCGGGCAGCACCTGATTGTTCGACCCGCCATACCGAGACCGTCGCGCCGGGAACGCCGACGGCGCGCTCATCGCGAACAACGCCCACGGCGTGGATCGGCGAGTCGCATGCGACCATAACGGCACCGAGGATAATCAATCGCCAGATTCGCATTGTGACTGTCAGCGTACCTCCAAGAGGACTGTACCGAGTAGCGTTCCCGCTGCTGTTCGCATTTCGAGCCGCATCGGGCCAGCCGACGTCGACCTCACCTCGAAATCCGCCGTTTCACCGATGCTGATGGGCTGTCGCGCCGACTGCATCATGCGTCGCGCTATAGGGAGATCGGCACCATCCTTGGCGAGTGGCCTCCACACGGCGAGCACGCTGTCGCGAAGCATCTCGACCCGCATTCCCGGGCGACCCGTTGTGATATTACCGAACCTCAACCTGTATGGTACGTCGCGCTGCAGATCGAGCAGCGGTGGAGAGAGGCTCCCATTGATCAGCACCCTGTGCGCTTCGCTTTCCGCGTCGGCCGGCGAGGAGATCAGGATCGGGATGTCGTGGACCGGATCATAACGGTCTTCGGGTTCGAGAACCACGAGCATGCCGGCGAGACCTGCACGTTGCTGGTGTGTCTCATCGATGTGAGTGTGATACATGAACGGGCCGGCACGCGGCGGCGTGAAACGTACCTCGAATGAGTCGCCGGGCGCGACGACAGGCCGTAGACCACGAGCGTCGTCTTCGCGATCGCGTTGCGCATCGTCACGTCCACCACCGTGCCAGCGGGAACGCGAATCAGCGGACCGGGGATCTGTGGGGAGCGACCACGTTCCGCGAAGGCCTGCACCGCGACGCCGGGACCATCGTCGGCATCGGGATGCCAGGTGGCGGCACGCGCCTCGAGGTGAAGCGAGAGGACGCCGCTTCTCAGTAAACCAGCCGGTTTTCGATTGTCGTTTATCTGTACGCGTTCACTCGGTCGAGGCGCGTTGGGTAACAGATATCCGACGAAGAGAGTCGCCAGCAGGATCAAGTCATTCATGGCGCCACATGCCGCGGTCTGACCAACGGGTGCATTGTTTTCTCGGTCGGAGGAGAATGGGTCGCATGACGTTCGCCTCGTCAGCTTAACGCTCGAGGGAGCGGGCTGGCCGGAACTCGCTGATCACCGATTCGGGTCGCGTGCCTAACGTCTGAAACAAAGCGTCAAAAACGTACTTCATAATGGCGCGCGGAGCGGTGGCGGGCCCCGCAGTCCCCAGATAGCGAGGCCGGTGCCGACGATGGCAGCGAGGGACAGCGACGCCAACAGGAAAGCCACCACCGCCTCCGCCAGTGGCGCACCCGCGGTCGCGACGCCAGCCAGCGGCGTCAGCCCGCTCGCGCCCGTCCAGGCGCCGACGAACGACGCGAGCATCCAGAAAAGCCTCATGGCTGCCGAACGTCCAGCTTCGTTAGGCGTCGCATTGCGATGACCTGTCGAGCGCCCACACGCTCACAACCACCGTCTTACGCGCGCGCACCATTCGACGTATTCGGCCCCGAAGGCGTCCACGAGGTATCGCTCCTCACGTTGGATCACGAAGCGGTACACACTGAACAGAACGAACGGAAGCAACAGTAGAGGCCACGCTGTGCCGAGCAGTGCACTGACGCCGATGTACGCGATGGTGAAGCCGGTATACATGGGATTGCGCGTGAATCGATACGGACCACTGACGACGAGTCGACTGGCGCTCTGATGTGGGATGATGGCCGTCCCCTCGCGTTGAAAGGTCACGAGACCCCATGCCGTGAGGAATAAGCCCATGGTCAGAAGCCCTTCGCCGAAGACTGCGGCAACGCCGCTGAGTATTTGGGGGATCGGAAGCACGACGAGATGTCTATCCAGCAGCCAGCCCGCGCCGATGCCCGCCACGAAGAAGAGCGGCGGCGGAATGAAGACGCCAGGATTTGACAGTGGCACCCGAACCGACATAATGCTTCCCCCGTTGACAAAGTCTGAGCGACGCCTAACGCCCGCGTTCACTGGCTAGCGCATTACATACAAGTGAGCAATTGCTTGTTTACCTGTCAAGTGCATCGAGCGTTAGGCAATCCGTTGTTCTGTTTCGTGCATGATTTGCACGAGTACGCTGTTACTCGCCCGACGCGGCCGCGGCGAGCGGACTACCGTGCCAGACAGACCTGCCCCGCCCACAAGTGCGTGATGCGCGCGTCCCCGCGCTCCGACGCGAGCAGCCCCGCAAGCCCGCCGGCGGCGAACTCGATCCCCAGCGTCGACCTCCGTCTCTGGACGGCGTACGCATCCTCCAGTGCGGTCCGCGACGACCCGATACCGATGCCGCTCATCGTGGTCGGTGCCGGAACGCGCGTCGTGCGCGTGGGTGCGGCCGTCACCCCGCCCAGCGACCAGCCAATGAACCGCTCTGCTCGATCGGTGGCGAACCAGAGCTGAAGCCCCGTCGTGCGCCACGTCGCCACGGTCGCGCGGCAGTCGATATTCTCGCCCAGCTCCGGCGCTTCACCATGGTGACTGGCAGTGACCGCCGCGAGGATAACGCGGCGCGAAGCACCGAACGCCAGCGGGCGCGTCGCGCCCGACCGCACCAGCACGAGGCGCAGCCCCTCGCCATCCACGGCGAGTTCCGCATGCGATGTATCGACGGCCGCCGGCGCCATCGCCGCCGTGTCCCTCGGCGCGCGTGCGGCGGAGTCACGACCGGCGGTCGCCGCCGGCTGCGGCACCGCGGAGCGGTCGCACGCAACGGGTAACAGCGGCACCAGCAGCAGCAACGCGGCTGCGCGCACGCGGACAGTTGGGAGCATTGCCATCAGGACTGACACCGCGGCGAATTGCGATCGACGGCGGGTGCGCAAAACGTTCTGGAAAGATTGACCTTCACAGTTCCTGGCCGAACATCAACCGGTGGCCATCGACTGTGCGAATGCCAAACTCTCTCATGCCCCAGGGCTTGGTGGCGAGGAATTGGGTGAACTGCACTCCCGACCGCTCGTACTCGCCGTAGAGATCATCAACGTCGGCGACGGTGATGTATCCGTAGTAGGAGTGGTCACCAAGGTCTCCTGGGGGGATCGCGTCAGTGCATTCACCCAGCATGACCCGAAAGCTGCCGCGCGACAGGAACGACCACCCCGGCGCTTTGAAATCAATTGCCAGTCCCAACACTGACGTGTAATAGTCCGTTGATTGCTTCAGATCGAGCACTGCAAGCACACATCTGACTTTCGTGATTTCTGACATGCGTGTTCCTCGATTTGCAAGCGATTCTGGTTGGCGCCTAACGCGCCGCACTGCCTCGCGCGAGTCAAATAGAAAGCACGGGCGGAGCCCGCGCCACTTCGCGCATCGCCTGCCTTCTTCAGGCCAGGGTTCGAGCGCAGTCACCACAGCGCCCTCGGCCACTTCTTTCTGGGCGACCGATATCGTGGGTGACTCGGCCCATGGAGCGATGAGCCGCGAGGGCGCGATCGCCTCGCTCGCTATTTGAACTGGCAACAAGAAAATACATAATACTTAGGTATTGACCTTAGTTTCCCCCGGTGCTAGAATCTCTCTGTCAGCGCGGGTCACCCAAGCACACGACAGGTGTTGAAATGGCTCAATCCGCAGTGGCTGACGATCTGTTTTACGCCTTGTCCAATTCGACTCGGCGAAAAGTGCTCGAGCGACTGTCTGTCGGACCAGCGACCGTCAGCGATCTCGCAGCACCGTTCGACATGAAGCTTCCCTCGTTCGTGCAGCACCTGTCAGTGCTCGAACAGAGTCGGCTCGTGAAGTCGAAGAAGCGAGGGCGGGTGCGGACCTACGAGATCGCACCCGAACGGTTCAAGGTCGCTGAGGACTGGCTGACCGCGCGACGTCAGTTGTGGGAATCCCGATTGGATCGGTTCGACGAATACGTCAAACAACTTAAAGAAAAGGAATCGAGATCATGAGCCAGCTCTTCGCGATCAGTCCAAAAGTTGATTTCGTGCTCGAACGGTTCATCGACGCTCCCAAGCGTCTCGTCTGGGAAGCGTTGACGAAGCCGGAACACCTCAAGGAGTGGTACATGCCCAAGCCTTGGGGCACTGTTTCGAAATGCGAACTGGACGTGCGACCCGGCGGTATCTTCAGCATCGACATTGCAACGGGAGAGGGTCCGGCGTTTCCCAATGTCGGCTGTTTCCTCGAAGTCGTTCCGATGGCGCGCCTCGTCTGGACTTCCATGTTATTTCCCGGCTATCGGCCGGCTGTCTTTGACGACATTCCGATCACGGCCATCGTCACGATGGGAACCGTGGGAAGCGGAACTCGCTACGTCTTCACCGCGCTGCACCGCGATGAAGCTGACTTTGAGAAAAACAAGGCGTCGGGTTGGCAGCAGGGGACCGAGATCGCCGTCGATCAGTTTGTGGCGCACGTGAAGTCGATGAAATAGTTCAGCGCGTCGGGCGGCGGGAGCTCTTCTCGTGTTGTGTTCTTTCTGCCGCCTTCGCTGATGCGCCTTCAGCGCTCGTTAGGCCGCGGCGCGCTCAGCCAGAGTTCTATTTACTGTAACGACGTTGAGACGTAGGCGACGCGGCTGAGCACCGGGCAGCCATTTACCATGGCGGGGGTGAAGCGGGCATTCCGCAGTTCCCGCAGCGCCGCCTTCTGGTACGCAGCATCGCTTGTCCCCTGGATCTCGAGCGTTGTGGCGTCAGCTCGACCTGTTGGCAAGACCAGGAACACCAACACCGTCGACTCGCCGTGCTTAACGCTTTGCGGAAGAGCTGGCATTCGGAAGCTGATCAAACCTTTCACTGTCGGCAGACTATCCTTCGCGACTGTCGCGACCACGCTGTCCTGAACAACTTGGCAGCGCGCCGATAATGCTTCTGCCGCGACGGGATCCGTGTGGGCCCGCGCACAACCCATCAAGAGCGCCGCGGCGATTGCCCGATTCCATCTTCTCATCAACACTCCATTTGGGGACGGCCTAACGCCCAGAGCTACACTGCAAAGCACGCGTCATAATGCGAGCGCAGCGAGCCGTCCGTACAGGGGCCTTGACAGCTTCAGCGATCGTTAGGCCGCCACGCGTGATGGTTGTCCGACCTTGAGGCCCCCGCGCATTCAAGCCCAGACGGTTCTTATCGCTTCCGCCGCCGCCAGACGTACTGCACGAGGGAGCCGGTCACGACCATTCCCACCAGCATCCAGAAATTCATTCTCCCGTCCTGCCAAGAAAGAGTCATTACTGCGATCTATAAACCGCGCCGCTGCCTAACGCAGCCTGTGCTGTCCACGTGTCGCGATATCGACTTGTGGCTGCGACCAAACGCGAGTCATGCATTTTGCTTTGCCGGTTGCAACCTCTGGCACATCCAGATCTTATGGCCAACGGGTATTGCACGACTGGCCTATAGCTGTCAAGATGCGCCGCCGAGAGTGGTGGGTGCGAGCACGGCTACTCGAAGGGCCGATTGTCCATCAGCCTCCGGACACCTCGGCCGTTGCGTTAGGCGGCTACTACCCGGCACGCTTACCTACTGCCGTCGGTCCGCGAATTGTACGGTCTGGTAGACCATAAACTGCCGAGATGCGCCCTGCTGCCCGAGGCTCGTGCCTTCGAAATAGATTCGCCGCGTCTCCCACGCCACTCCGGTGTACTCGGTTCCGTTCACCAGCGACTCCCAGAGCTCCGCCGTCTCACCCCCGATGACTTCGGTCACGTTGAGCGTCCCGAGCGGCGGCGTGGGTTTTGGTCGAACGCCCACCGAACCGCGGTTCACTGTCGTGACCATCCTGCCCGGATCGTAGGTCCCTACTCCCCACTTGATGGCGCCCCCGTCACCGCGCCACCCCCGTGCACCGGACGGTCGCCAATCCGCGGGGATGCAGAAAGCGAACCCCTCGCCTTGGACTTGCCGCCATGTTCCGCTATCCGATGCCAGAACGGTGACCCGACAGCGAGGAAGGCCTGCAGTCGCAGGCGTGATCTGTGGCGTCGTTTGGCGTGCAGTGCAGCCGACAAGTAACGCAGCCCCAACGGCGAAGAGTCGCCGTCTCACAGTCACGTTCAGTGTAAGGGTCAGCCTAACGCCCAGAGATAAGGTGCAAAGTCCGTATCATAAATGCGAGTGCAGCGAGCTATCGGTAACGGCGCGTTGGCAGCTTCAGCGATCGTTACACTATCTGCTCGTCAATACTTGGGGCCACGGATGCGCGCCGAGGCATACGCCCCGCGCGAATCCATTCGCGCAGCGTGAGATACCACGGGACGGCCACGTGCGGCCATCCAATCAGCACGATCCAGAAGAACCAGTTGCGCCTTCCCAACCCCGCCGCGTAGTCGGACAATCGGACTCGCCGCGCATCGACGATGATCGCGACGCCAACCAGAACGTGAACCCAGCGCAGGTAGGCGAGTGATCCCGCCAAGACGTCGCGTGGAACGCTCGCAGCCAAGCCCGCCAGTAATACGCAGCATGCGACCGCGATCCAGACCCGCATGCGTCACCTTTGTCGCGATGGTCGTAGTAGCCTAACGCCTGGAGCTACGCTGCAAGGAATGCATCATAGTCGCGAGCGACGCGAGCATCAATAACGAGGCGTTGTCAGCTTCAGCGATCGTTAGCCATCAGCCACGCGAATGCCAGCCCGCTGGATCTCGCCGCAAATGATAGCACGCGTGGACGACGATCCGATCTGCCTCGATCGCGCAGTACATACCATACGGAAACCGGCGCAGCAGAATGCGCCGGATGCGTGGCTCGACTTCCGGGTACGCCTCGGGATTTCTGCCGACTGCGCCTACGGCCGACTCGACAGCGCGCGCAAACTCAAGATCAAGCCCCGGCGCTTGCGCCGCATACCATCGCCGTGCCTCTCGCAGGTGCCCCGCCGCTCGGGGCCGAAATACAAAGCGCGGCGTCATCCGCCGCGCCCGAACAAGTCTTTCCGCACGTCCTCCCAGGGGATCGCGGCCGCCGGATCGGTCGCATCTTCAGCGACGCTCTGCTGCAGTTCCGCACGTTGCGCCGCGGTCAGCGGTAACTGGCTGGCCGGCGCATCTTGGGCAATGCTATCCCAGATGTCCTCGACAAGCTGCAACCGCTCGGCGACCGTCAGGTGGCGATAATCGAAGACGGGCTCTCCCATGCCAAATAATCTTGGCCGGCGGCGCGCCGGCCGCAAGCAATCTCCCGACTGTATGGCTAACGCCTCGAGCTAAGCTGTGGGCGAGTCCAATAAGAGTGAGCGCAGCGAGCTCTCGCAAGATCGCCGACCAGCTTCAGCGATCGTTAGACTATCGGCGAGCGACCGTCGCTCTCGAGCGCGGCGCGGAGACGCCGGGACCGCGTGATGTATAGCGCCCAAGCTGCTACGACGAGGGCTGAGACCAGTGCCAAGTCGCTCTGCGCCTTTGATCCAAACATGGCAATGACACCTGCAGATGTCCCGAAGATCGAGAACACGACCAGCCAATAGGTGCGCGCATGGGCGCGACGCTGGAACAATAAATAAATTCCCCATGCGAGCGCGGCAGCGATGACCAACTTCATGACGCCGATCGACACCCGCCCGCCTAACAGGCTTGAGACGCCTTCGCTCGCGCCGCGCGCGACGACCATGGCCATCCAGACGATAAAGATCCACGTCGCACTTGGGAGCCGTGTGCGTTCCTCCTCTGGCGACATTGCTTCGACTGGCGCAGACTCTGTTTCCATTAGCACTCGCTTTGACGCCTAACGCCTAGAGCTAAACTGCAGGCACATATCATAACGCGAGCGCAGCGAGCACTCCATAACGGTGCTTGTCAGCTTTAGCGCTCGTTAGCTAGCGCGGGCGAGAACTCGAACTTCCCGAGCGAGTCGGCCGCCGAGGACGTCGCGTCGCACCTCAAGGTCGAACCGGGCCTGCAGATTGAGCCAGAACCGGTCGGTGGTCCCGAAGAAGCGCGCCAACCGCAGCGCCGTATCCGCGCTGATCGCACGCTTGCCGTGGACGATCTCATTGATCCGCCGCGGCGGTACCGACAGGTCCTGAGCGAGGCGATACTGTGACAGCTGGAGCGGCTCCAGAAAGTCGGCCTGCAACACCTCGCCTGGATGAATCGGTGTCAGTTTGCGTGTGGACATATAGCTCCTCAGTGGTAATCGACAATCTCGACGTGGTGCGCATCGGCATCTTTCCACCGGAAACAGATGCGCCATTGATCGTTGACGCGGATACTGTACTGGCCCGCGCGATTCCCTTTGAGCTTCTCGAGCCGGTTCCCCGGTGGCACGCGAAGGTCATCGAGCGCCTCGGCGGCCTCCACGGCGACCAGTTTCCGCAGCATCACCCGCCGCAGCTCGGCCGGGTATCGCCGCACGGGCTCGCGGTTGAACAGGCGCGCCGTATCCCGATCCCCGAAACTTTGGATCACGCCCAGAACATAACGCGGTGCGTTAATAACGTCAAGCGTTACTAGAGGCGGCTAGCTAACGCCTCGAGCTGGTTGGTATGAAGCGGTGACTGGACCTCCGCCGGCACACGTGGTAGCCGTATGCTGCTCCACACGATGCACGAGGCATCGACCGCGATCAACGTCGCACACGACGGAGGCCAGCCCCCGATGGATATGATGACAATTGGCGTGGATCTGCACACGCGCGAGAGCCAGCTCTGTTTCCTTGCGCCCGATGGCACCACCACCGAGCGGCGCATCGTCACGAGCCGCGAGCGGTTCACCGCGGTGCTCGGGCCCTACGCGCCGGCCGCCGTGTTGCTGGAGGCGAGCACAGAAAGCGAGTGGGTCGCGCGGCACCTGGAGAGTCTCGGCCACACGGTGATCGTCGCCGACCCGAACTACGCGCCGATGTACGCGACCCGCACGCGCCGCGTGAAGACGGATAAGCACGACGCCCGCGCCCTGGCCGAGGCGTGCCGCCTCGGCGCGTACCGGCCCGCGCACCGGCTCTCCGACGCACGGCGGCATGTGCGCGCGGAGCTCGCGGTGCGCGAC
>JBKJQR010000105.1:0-10667 GCA_046593895.1 Gemmatimonadaceae bacterium
TTTCCCTCAACGAGGAAGTACGCCACACGAGACAAGGGCGCCCTATGCCTCGTTCCTGGTTCCTCGTTGGGTCCTTCCGCGTTCCGAGTTCCTCCGTTGCGCTCGTCGCCCTAGGCGACGGCGCCCCCCTCGTCCCTCGTTGTTCCGCGTGACGAGGAACGAGGAACAAGGAACCGTTGCCCCTCTGTCTCCCTCCCTCCAGTTTCCCTCCTCATGAGCAAAGTCGCCATCTATGCCGGGACCTTTGACCCGATCACCCGTGGGCATCAGGACCTGATCGCGCGGTCGCTGACATTCTGCGATCGGCTGGTTGTCGCGGTTGCGTCGAACTCGACGAAGGCTCCCTTGTTCAACGGCGATGAGCGAGTCGCGCTCGTGCGCGAGGTGGTTGGTGATGATCCGCGTGTTGATGTACGCATGCTCAAGGGCCAGCTGCTTGTCGACTTCGCACGCGATGCGGGGGCCACGTTGCTCATCCGCGGACTGCGTGCGGTGAGCGACTTCGAATACGAGTTCCAGATGGCGCTGATGAACCGGCACCTCGCGCCGATCGAGACGGTGTTCATGGTTCCCTCGCTCGACACGACGTACATCAGCTCGAGCATCGTTCGCGAGGTGGCGCGTTATGGCGGGCGCGTGGATGACCTGTTGCATCCGGTGGTTGCCGCGGCGTTGAAGAAGAAGCTCGCCGAGCGTCCGCGGCCGGACTGACGCCCGATGCAGTTCATTGCGGGTGTGCGGGAGCGAGCGGCGGCGGCGCGGCGTCGCATTGTGTTTCCCGAGAGCGCCGACGCGCGGACGCTGGCTGCGGTCGCGGTGCTCGCCGCGGAGCGCATCTGCGAGCCCGTGCTGCTGCTCGACCCGGCGCGGGTCGAAACGCACGCCGCGGCGAGGGCGACGGGAGTCGAAACGATCGACGTCGGCGCGAGTGCGGTCGCCGAAGCGACGGCGCAGCGGTTGCTCGATCGACGGCGTGCGAAGGGGCTGACTGACGCGGTGGCGGCTGCGTTGGCGCGCGACACCGTGTATGCGGGCGCGGCGATGGTCGCGGCGGGGGACGCGGATGGATCGGTCGCAGGGGCAGAGCGGACGACGGCCGACGTGCTCCGTGCCGCGCTCTGGCTCATTGGCGCAGCGCCGGGCGTGTCCACCGTCTCGAGCGCGTTCTACATGGTCGTGCCGCCCTTTCGCGGTGGCGAGGAAGAGACGCTCACCTTCACGGACTGCGCGGTGGTACCGGCGCCGACAGCGGAGCAGCTTGCCGACATCGCGATTGCGGCGGCGGACGATCGGCGGGCGATCGTTGGCGACGAGCCGCGCATCGCGATGCTGTCGTTCAGCACCCGGGGGAGCGGGAGCGGACCGTCGGTCGAACTCGTGCAGCGCGCGACGGCGCTCGTGCGGGCGCGAAGGGGTGATCTCGCGGTGGACGGAGACTTGCAAGGTGACGCGGCGCTGATCCGGCAGGTCGCGGAGCGGAAGGCGGCGGGGAGTGTCGTGGCAGGGACGGCGAACGTCCTCGTGTTTCCGTCGCTCGATGCGGGCAACATCGCGTACAAGCTGGTCCAGCGGCTCGCGCATGCGAGTGCGGTGGGGCCGATCATCCAGGGACTGGCAAAACCGTGCAGCGATCTCTCGCGCGGCGCCGTTCCGGATGACATTATCAATGTGGCGGCAATCACCGCGCTACAGGCGGGCCGACGACGCGACTCGTCGAAAAAGTGAGTCGTGCAGGACAGACGCCGGGTAACCTGCCCGGCCAGAGGACCACGCGGGGACCACCCCGCCGGAGAGAACGGGGCCATGAGCTTCTCGATCAAGAAGCAGGGAGACATCGTCGTGGTTGACGTAGAAGGTCAGCTCATCGTCGGTAACAGGCAGGAACTGAAGCAGAAGGTTCTCGATGAGCTGGAGAAGGGCGAGAAGAAGTTCCTCATCGATTTCAGCCAGACCGGGTACATCGACAGCTCCGGCCTCGGTGTGCTGGTGTCGCTGTCGAAGAAGATTCGCGAACAGGGCGGAGAGCTGCGGCTCGCCAACCTGAACGACGACCTGAAGACGCTATTCGAGTTGACGAAACTGGATACGTTGTTCCAGATCGCCGACACGCGAGAGCGCGCGCTCGAGACTTTCTAGTCGGGTGATCGCCGCACGATCAGCTGATCGTGCGCGGGCAGGGCATCAGGGACGATTGACGGGCGCAGCGCGGCGGAGTCGTCGTGCTGCGCCCGAACCGTGAGCGGGATCCATGAGCCAATTCTTCCCCTCGGGCGGCGATGCAGCCGCGCCCCTCGGAGAGCTGCGCATCGCCCTCCAGGTCGACATCCCCAGCGACGTCCGTTACATCGAGCGCGTCGTCGAGATCGTTCGCTCGCAGTGCGCTGCGGTGCTGTTCGCCCCGCGACATTGTGCGCTCAACGTGCCGGTCGCGCTGAGCGAGGCGCTGAGCAACGCGATTCTCTATGGCAATGGGGAGAATCCAGAGAAGCATGTCCGCATCCGCGCCGAGGTCAACGACCTCCGGCTGATCCTCGAGGTGACCGACGAAGGCGGCGGCTTCGATATCGCCCGCGAGACGTCCGATCCGACATCGCTCGACAACATCGAGCGGGAGGACGGGCGCGGGCTGTTCCTGATGCAGCAGCTGATGGACAGCGTCGAACGCTTCGACGACCATGGCAACGTCGTCCGCCTGACGTTGAACCGCGCCTGACGGTGCGCTCGCGGCGCGCCCCGAACCGATGCTCCGATTAGCGCGATGAAGGAGCTCGACACGGTCCTGGCTGCCTTCCGGGAAGCGACCGGATGCGAGGCGGCGGTCTGGCTCGAGTCGGCCAGCGGCCGCCTCGTTGCAACCGCGACCTCGTCCACCGGTGCGTCGGCGCCACCGTTCCCGCCGTCGAGCGCCGAGGGCCCGCGCCGCGTCATAACGGCGCGCGGTGAGCTGCTCGTCGCTGCCATCCCGGGGCCGCGCACCGCGTGGCTGGCGATCGGCCCCTGCGCCGGCGGAACGCCGGAGCTCGATGCCTACCGGCGGTTCCTGCTGCCGGTCGTCGCCCAGTACCTGCAGTCGGCGCTCGAGGTGGAGCACGCGGCCACCGAGCTCGCCGAGCGTTACGAGGAGATCAATCTCCTCTACACGATCAGTGAGATCCTCGGACGCGCCGTCATCCTCGAGGAGACGGCGGTGACTATCCTCGAGGAAGTCTCGGCGACGGTCGGTGCGCGGCGCGCGTCGATCCTCGTCCACGATCGGGTGACCGACACGCTGCAGGTCGTCGCCGCGTTAGGCCTGGTGGCCGCCGAGGCGCCGCCGATCGCCGTCGACGACGGCTGCTCGGTCTCGGCGCTCGTCTTCCGCGAGCAGCACCTCCGCATCGTCGAGGAAGGCGAACTGCTCTGCGACGCCGAGCGGCCCTACCGGAAGGGCGCGATGATGTCGGTGCCGATCATGTGGACCTCGCCGGCCGGCGGCAGCGAACCGTTAGGCGTGGTCAACCTGTCGGGGAGGCACGGCGACCAGCCGTTCACCGCCGGCGACCAGAAGCTGATGGCGGCGATCGCGACGCAAATCGGCACGGCGATCCAGAACGCGCGGCTCGTTCGCGCATCGCTCAACCAGCAGAAGCTCGTCCAGGAGATGCAGCTCGCGCATGATCTCCAGATGAAGCTTCTCCCCCGGGCCGACACCGTTTCCCCCGAGGCGACGGTCGATGCGCGGGTGATCCCGGCGGAGAGCGTCGGGGGTGACTTCTACAACCTCTTCCGCCTCGGCGACGGGCGGACGGGCGCGATGATCGGCGATGTATCGGGGCACGGCTATCGCGCCGCGCTCATCATGGCGCTGACAATGAGCGCGACGGCGATCCATGCGCAGCGAACGGCCGATCCGGCGCAGACGCTCGACGCGCTCCTCCACTCGATTCGCGACGAGCTCGAGACGACCGAGATGTACGTGTCGGTGTTCTACGGCGTGGTCGACCCCGCGGCGGGGACGCTGCGCTACGCGAACACCGGCCATCCGCACGCCTTCGTGATCGGCGCCGACGGCACCCTTCAGCGGCTGCCGGCGCTCGATCCGCCGCTTGGCATGGTGTCCGACGCGCCGCGCGCCCTCGAGCGCCCGTGGGCCGCCGGCAGCGACTTGCTCGTCCTCTTCACCGACGGCATCAGCGACGCGCGCGACCGGGCGGGGGAGCGACTGGGCGAGCAGGCGGTGCTCGACATCTTCGTGAAGCACCGCGCCGAGTCGCCTAACGCGATCGTCGAGCGCGTCTTCGAGGTGTTGCGCCAGCATATGGGCGATACGCCGAAGCGCGACGACCTCACGCTCGTCGTCCTCCGCAGCTGAGCGGAGGGGCCGTGGCCGAATATCCGCAGGCGCGCAAGCGTTATGGCCAGCATTTCCTCACCGATCCACGGATCCTCGCGCGTATCGCCGACGCGCTGCTGCTGACCGGAACGGAGACGGTCGTCGAGATCGGCCCGGGACGCGGCGCGCTCACCGAGTACCTGCTGCGCAAGGCGCGGAGGGTCGTCGCGATCGAGATCGACCGCGACCTCGTGCCGAAGCTCAAGGAGCGGTTCGCCGATGCCGCCCTCACGGTGGTCGAGGGCGATGTGCTCGAGACGTCGCTGTCGCACGCCGCCGGTGTGGACGATTTCGTACTCGCCGGCAACGTGCCGTATTACATCACGACGCCGATCCTCTTTCACGCGCTGCAGCGGCCGCGCGCGTCGCGCGCGGTGTACCTGGTGCAGCGCGAAGTGGCCGAGCGGGTGATTGCACCGGCAGGGTCGGAGGAATACGGCGCGCTGTCGGTGAACGTGCAGGCGCTGGCGCGGGCGGAGATCGTGTTCCGCGTGCCGTCAGGCGCGTTCACCCCCGCGCCGAAGGTAGACTCGGCGGTGCTGCGGGTGACGCCGCTCGAGCAACCGGCCATCGCCGCCGATGAAGAGGTGCATTTTCGCGGGTTGGTGCAGAGCGCGTTCGGCTTCCGCCGGAAGCAGATGCGGCGCGTCGTGCGGACGGTGGCATCGGCGAGCGTCGAGCGCGCCGAGGCGCTGCTCGCCGCCGCGGAAATCGAGCCGGAAGCGCGCCCGGAGACGTTGACGGTGGCGCAGTTCGCCGCGCTGTCCCGCGCGATCCGTCACGCGCCGCCCGCCTAACGCTCAATCGACGACGACAATGGCTGATCGCCCCTGGCACCCGGTCACACTCGGTCCTGGTTATCCAGCGCCGGCCGGACCCTACTCGCCGGCCGCGCGCGCCGGCGACTTCCTCTTTATCGCCGGCCAGGTGCCGCGCGATCCGCGCAGCGGCGCACTGCTCGGCGCGACGATCGAGGAGCAGGCGCGGAGCACGCTGGTCAACCTTGCCCGGGTGCTCGCCGCGGCGGGGGCCGGAATCGACGATGTGGTGAACGTCACGGTCTATCTCGCCGACGAGAAGGATTGGGAAGCGTTCAACTCGGTGTACCGGTCGATATTTCACCCACCGTATCCGGCCCGCACCGTCGTCGGCGCCAACCTGCGGGGGATTCTGGTCGAGGTGAGCGCAGTCGCGATGGTAGCGGGAAACGGGGGCTGATCCGCCTGACGCTGATCGGCCGAGTTGCCATGCACGGAGGAAAAGGCCTAGATTGAAGTGCTGGCCCCGCTATTCGGCGGGGAGGCACACCCTCGCGGCGGACTTTGAATGGCGAAGCAGGACTCGATCGAGCTGGAAGGAACGGTGACGGAAGTGTTGCCCAATGCGACGTTCCGGGTGGCTGTGAATGGCGGGCATGAGGTGCTGACGACGCTCGGCGGAAAGATGCGGCAGTTCCGCATCCGCGTGCTCGCCGGCGATCAGGTGAAGATCGAGGTCTCGCCGTACGATTTGAGTCGCGGGCGAATCATCTACCGGCACAAGTAGGCGCGCTGATGTGACGCGGCGCACAGCCCGCCTAACGGCAGGCGGGCGCTGCCGCTGACTGATCGATGTTCCGGACGGGCGCGTTAACATCCGCCGCGTTCCAGCGTCTTCTCTGTTGAGCGCGGCGATGACGCCAGCGCCTGATCCCAGAGGAGACAGCATGACGAAGATTCGCTCTACACTGTTCGCGCTCGCCGTCGCGGCTACCGCGACCGCGACCGCGGCCGCCACCGCTGGCGCGCAGTCCACGGTGCCGGCCAACGGTCACCGCGCCGAGCGCGCGAAGTCAGACTCCGCGAAATGGAACGCGCGTGGCGACAAGCGCCGCGGAAACGACGATCGCGATGACGACCGGCGCGAAGGCGAAGGTCGCGGCGAGATGGGCCGGGGTCGCGGCGCGATGCGCGGCGTCAAACCGACCGAGGCGCAGCGGACACAGATTCGCGCCATTCACGAGAAGTACAAGCCGCAGTTCGAGTCGCTGCGCGCGACGATGAAGCCGGCCATCGACGAGGCAAAGGTGGCGCGCCAGCGCGGCGATACCGCTGCCGCGCGGGCGGCCTTCGCCAAGACCGCGACGTCGCGCCAGCAGGCGCAGGCGCTCCGCGTCCAGGAGCAGGGCGAGATCCGGGCGATCCTGATGCCGGCGCAGCAGCAGGCGTTCGATGCCAATGTCGCTCGCGAAAAAGCAAAGGATCATGGCATGCGCGAAGGTCGCGGCCGGCGGGGACGGCACAACTAACCGCCACCGTACCGTTGTCCGGAGCAGCTGTCGCCGACGTGGCGGCAGCTGCTCTTTTTTTGCGCCCTGCCTAACGCTGCGCCATCAGGGGCGGAAGCGGAGCGCGAGGTAGGCGCGCGTCCGCTTCCGCCACGGGGCGTCGATCGAGTAGCCAACGCCGGCGACGGCAGTCGCGGCCGGCAAGCGAAGAAACGGCAGCGGGGGCGTCGCGATGCTTCCGTCGAGGCCGACGACGCGGACCCAGCGGGCGAGCGAATCGCCAGCCGCCCCGGCCCAGAGATACGGCGACAGCGCACTACCGTGGAGCGAGAGCTTGTAAGATGCGTATCGCCGGCCGCGCAGTGTGCCGAACGGGAGCGCCGGCATCGGCGCCCACTGCTCGACGGTGGTGGCGTCGATGAAGGAGACGGCCGAGCCGCCGCCGACGAACCGCTCGAAACGGGCGGCATCGTTCACGATGCCGTAGGTGCCCTCCGCCTGGAGGGAGGTCGTTCTCGTCCCGAGCGAGAGCTTCGCGCTGGCAATGCCACGGGTGAATGCGGTGGACGAGCGCGACTCGTCGCCGCTCGAACCCACCGAGCCCCGCAGCGCGACCGATGCGGTGCCGATGGCGAGCTCTCCTCGGCGCGCGAGGCTCGCGCCTAACGATGCGAAGGCAAGCCGGCGGGCGCGACTGGCGCCGCCGAGCCGGAGCTGCTGGACCGAGCCGCCGATGCGTCCGGTCAGTACACCGCTGTCGAACTGGCGCGCCTGACTCGCGGCGAGGGTCGCGCTGCGCAGGTCGCTGTCGTCGGCGAGCGCGGTGAATCCTGAGGGCTTCTGCAGCGATGCATCGCGCCGCATGGTGAACAGCTCGCCGTCGACCGCAACCGGCCAGCCGCGCCAGCTCGCCGAAAACGACCCGCCCTCCGGCCGCCAGCGCTGCCCGCGGGATCCCTGGAGAATCCAGCCGAGGCGGCCAACCTTGTCGGTGCTCGACAACCCGAGCAGCGCATCGTCACCGTCGGCGCCGAACGTGAAGCCGGCGAGCAGCCGAAACTCGCGGACGCCGAGCCCATAGGGGCGTGAGGCGCCTAACGGTTGCCGGGCGAAGCTGTCGATGGCGGCCACGGGACGCTGGGCCACCGGCGCGAGCCGTGGATCGATCGCGACGGGGCGCACGTCCGCCGCGGTGTCGAGCGCCAGCCGGCGAACGTCAATGCCGGTGGCGTGAAGCGCGAGAAAGTAGACGTCGCGGCCGCCGCCGATCGACGGCGCCATTGCGGCGCTGAGGACACGGGTCAGTGTGTGCGTCGTCCCGGTGGCCGGATCGAGCAGCGCAATGTTCGGAATGCCCCCGCGCTCGGACACGTAGAGGAGCTGGCCGCCGCGGGTGAAGTCGGCGTCGTAGTGATTGGCGCCGTCCGGCGGATCGATGTCGCGGAGCCGGCGTGTGTCGTCGAACGCAACCAGCCGCCAGCGGCCCGAGTCGGAGACCGCGGCGGCGATCGTTCGCCCGTCGGGCGAGTAGCGCGGGCGATAGAAGGCGCGCGTCGGAGAGCCGGGCGCGAGCACCGTCAGCTGGCCGCTCATCAAATTGACGCTGACGAGGTCGCAGTGGCCCGCCCGGCATCGTGTCGCCGCGGCGGTCCGACCGTCAGGCGCGGGGTCGGCATCAACGATGCCGGCAAAGCGGGTGATCCGACGGACGCCCCCGGACTTCGTGTCCCACTCGAACAGGTCGGGGATCTGGGTTCCGTCCTCGCGGACGGTGACGCGGGTGACGAGGACGTGCTGGTTGTCGGCGAAAAAGCGCGGCGCATCGTAGGGGAAGCCGTTCGTAGCGTGCAAGGTGGCGACCGCCTTCTTCGCCCGTGGCCAGAACTGCACGTCAGGGACGTCGTCGGGGTCGCGCTTCGCGGCGCGGGCGCGCCGTGTAGCGGCCGCACTGTCGGGTGGTTCGTCGGCGGTATTCCAGACGACGACGCGCGCCGGGAGATCGCGACGGCGGAGGACGAGGGCGAGCCGCTCGCCGTTAGGCGACACGGCCGGGTCGCCGGTGGTCCATGCCAGTCGCTGCACGATCGACCCTTCGACAAGCGACGAATCGCGGAGCAACTGCTCGATGGCCAGCGAGCGGCCGGTTACCTCGACGGTGAACCGGCCGTAGAGCGCACGCGGCGAGTCACCGTAGACGCCGGCGAACGCCTCGTCGAACGAGCGGTTGGTGCGCGCCGTCAGCCTCCGCCAGAGATCGGTGACGGTGCTGTCCCCGCGGCGATCGCCGAGCCACTCGAGAAACGCCGATCCGCCGAGGTAGGCGAATGAGCCACCCTGGTAGTCGCTCCAGCTGCTCAACTGCCCGTAGGTGGGCAGTCGTCCCTCGAGCGCCCACTGGCGGAGGACCGCCGGCCGCCAGACGCCGTGCGGCCGCCCGCTGCCGGTGAGTCGTCCCTCGACGTAGGTGGCGTACCCCTCGATCACCCAACGTGGCGCCTTGAGCGTGATCGGGCCGATGCCTAACGGCGAAAGGCGGGTGAGCAGCCGCCGACGCGGGTCACGGCTCGGCCGGGTGAGGTGCGCGATGTGGGTGAACTCGTGGACGGCGAGAATCTCCGGCCAGCTGCGCGAGTTGCCGACGGTGCTGCGCGGGTCGGGCGGCGTCGGCCAAACTATGATTGCCGGCGCTTCGAGGAAGGGCCACGCCGATCCGTTCGATACCGAATAGGGATCACTGACGAGCACCGTGACATGCCGCCGCGGCAGGCTGCCGACCTCGGCGCCGACCTCGCTGCGCACCGACTCCAGTCGCTCGGCCATCGTGCGCGCCCAATCGTCGAAATCGCGCGGAAAGACGACGGTGAAGTGCGCGGTGCGGAGCGTCTGCCAGTCGGCGTCGGGACGCCAGAGCAGCTGCGCGACCGCCGGGCGCGGCAGCAGAGCCGCGAACGCCAGCGCGACCGCGAGCGCGCGAACGAAACGGACGAGCTGTCGCAGCATGGGCCTTCAGCGAAGCGTTAGGGAGGGACCGCCAGCGTGCGGCGGGTCTGGAGAAAAAAAGAAGCGGGACCGGGGATTTGTGCCCAGTCCCGCTCGAATTTCAACCGGGGCGCTGCGTCAGCCGCCGACGTTCTTCGGGTCGGGCGCCCGCGCCGCCTTCCGAGCCTCCAGCGCATCCATCACCCACGTCCCGGGGATGAGGAAGAGCGGCGTCAGGAAATGGCCAAGCAGCAGGTTCATCCAAATCAGCGCAATGTAGAAGGCAATCAGGCCGAAGCCGACCCAGATCGTGCCCAGCGGTCCGTGCGTTTCCAAGCGTGGTTCCTCGCGGTGAGGTTGAACAGGCGCATAATACAACAGGCTCACAGCCTCACGCCAGAGGCGCGGGCGGGCGCTTCACGTCGTATACATTTCACCAATGCCGATCGCGGTTCCGAAGGCCGATCTTGCGTGCGTCGATCGCGCGGTGCGCGACGCGGTGGATGCGGTCGTGCCCGCGGCACGCGCGGCGGGCGCGCACGCTCCGTGGGCGAGCGGCACGCCGCCGCGCCGGCGCCGATTCGTCCTCGCGGTATCGGGCGGGCGGGACTCGATGTGCATGCTGCACGGCTTCGCGCGGGTCGCTCCGGAAGCAGTGGCCGCGGTCGCGACCTTCGATCATGGCACCGGACGTCATGCGACGGACGCGGTGCAACTGGTGGCCGGTGCCTGCGAGCAGCTCGGTCTGCGCTCCGTTCACGGCATTGCGAGCAACGCGGCGACGACGGAAGCGGCATGGCGCGACGCGCGCTGGCAGTTCCTCCGCGCACTGGGTCATCGTGAGGAAGCGACCATCGCAACCGCACACACCCGCGATGACAATCTGGAAACGATCCTCATCCGCGTGCTGCGTGGGAGTGGCGCGCGCGGGCTCGCCGCGCTGTTCGCGGATGGCGATGTCGTGCGGCCCTTGCTGGACCTGTCGCGCGACGACGTCGCCCGGGCGGCACGAGCAGCTGACGTGGAGTGGATCGAGGACCCGTCGAACGC
>JBKJQR010000051.1:0-11190 GCA_046593895.1 Gemmatimonadaceae bacterium
CCTTTTCCTTCGTGTTCGCGAACTTCGGAATCGCGATCGCGGCCAAGATGCCGATGATGACGACGACAATCAGCAGCTCGATCAGCGTAAAGCCCTTGCGTGCAGTGCGCAGCATTGGAGTATCTCCGAGAGGGGGTAGGGTCTCACAACCGAAGATCGGCAGTGATTCCGACCAGTACTAAAGCAATGGGCGTACCGCCGGGTGCTAATGCGTTAACTGATTATTCCGCAATCAGTTACACTCTTGCGTTCATCGACGGCCGACGGCCAAACAGACGCACACTGCGATGGATCTTGCACAACGCAGAAATGAATGAAATTCCGAGCGCAGCGACACGCATCGCCGAGGAGCCAGGGATGACCTCGGTCCATGCGGATCTCCACTATCGCTTCGACGCGACGATCGTCAGGCGGCTTTGTATGCGCGATCGCGCGCCCGTGGACAGCGGCGACTACAAGGTGTTCCTGACGACCGGCGCGACGCTGACGTTAGGCATGGCGTACCGCGACGACGTGATCGCGCGACGCAAGACCGGGTGACAGACAAAGAGCCTCGGGCAGATCGCCCGAGGCTCTTTGCTGCTGCCGATGCTTGCGCGCGGCTTACTGCAGCGCGAAGTCGATGTTGATGTAGGAAGCGTCCGGCGCTACCGACGTGACTTCGAGAGAATACCCCGGAGCCCCGCTCGCGCAGGTCGGTCCAACCGTCGGCACGGTCTGCGTCATTCCACCAGCGGCGCACACCGTGTAGATCCCGACCGGCAGGCTCAGGAAGGAATACGACCCGTCGGCGAGCGTCGTCGCGGTCGCGTTCATCGGACCGCTCAACTGCACCGCCTTACCCGCCAGTGCGACGTCGCCGGTGTCGAAGTACCCGTTCCCATTCACGTCGGTGAAGAGCGCGCCGTACACTGAGGCAAAGCCGCTGGTCGGCGGATCGCCCGGCTTGGTCGTACACTTCATCGGTTCGCGATGATCGCTGTTCGCGTTCGCCTTCTCGGCGTTCGCGTTCCTTTTCGAAAGCTTCTCACAGACCTTGTAACGGTTGTTCGGGTGAACGTCCTGCGACTTTCCCTGGGCGGACGACACGCTCGCGAACAACGGCGTGGCAATCATCGCCACGACAAGCATCGAGACACGCATGGCTCTCCTCTTTTTCTGCGGGGGAATCAACGTGGATCTCCTGCGGGATGAATTTCGCTCTCTCCACCGGCGCACGCTGTGGGGGGCATCACGCGCCGGCGAACACTCTTGTCAACCCCCTCATCGTAACGACTGCACATTGAGGACTGCGTGGCACACTTTCGCTCGGCCGGCATCAACGTTAGGCGTCTCGAACCAGTCGCAAGTAGCACCGTCACGCCATTCGCCGTCGGGCGATCACGCTCACATCAGAACATGTCCGCCCAGGCGTGCTTGGCCGCCAGCGCCGGCTTTGACTTCATGGATAGGATCTTCATGATCGTGCAGCTCGAATAGGTCACGTTCGACGTGCCCGACAGCGAATTGCATGGCGCGGTCAGGCAACCCTGGTTCAGCGCCTGGATCCCGCCGACCGTCTTGTTGCCGTTTCCCGACAGCGAGACGTTGCCGCGAACGATGATCGGTCCGACCCAGTTGATGTTTCCTGACATTGCCAGGTTGCCGTCGACGAGGAGGATGCCCTGCCCGCGACCGGTGCTGATTGTCGTCGTCGGGCCGAGCGCGCCCGTGATCGCTGAACTGAGGTAGATGATCGGGAAATAGGTTTCACACGCGCCCGGTGTCGCGTTGCGAACCGGATCGCCCCAATTCGTGCTCGACGTCGTCTTGCAGCTTCCATCCGCGTTGTAGGAGGGCGCCATGCCATTGAGGGTCAGGCCCGCAGTCTGCGGGATCACCACGTTCGCCTGAGCCACCAGCGAGGCCCAGCCGTCGAGGACCTTGGTCGTGTCGGCGACGCTGGCGTCGCTGAGGACTTTCGGACTCCCCGTCAGGCAGACCCCGCCGGCGCAGCCGCCACTGATTGAAACGTTCGCCGAGGATGTGCTGGCAATCGCGGCTTTCTGCGGGCCCGCCGGCGGGCAATCGGCCCATCCGGCGGGAACGGAATCATTCCCCGAGGCAGCGAAGTTACCGCCGATTCCGCTCGTCTTTGCGCCGCTGAACGCACCCGGAAATGGGATCTCGGGCGTATCCAACCGGATGAGCAATCCCGTGCGCCGCCGGGAATCGTCGCTGCTCGTCGTGCCAGTGTTCCCGGTGGAAACGAGCGAAAACATGTTGAAGCGGAGACGCGTCAGGATGACACTGTCAACTGTTCCGGCCCCCGCGGTGTAGACGCGCTTGATCGTGTCGCCGGTCTGCATCGACTGCGGCCACGTCGTCACCCAATCGGCCAGCAGCTGGTTCTGCCCGTACTCGGAGGCACCGAGCGCCTTCTGCGACGTGAGCGAGGTGCGCGCGACCCGGTACTCCTGGGTCGAGGCGAAGAAGGTGCCGGCAATCAGCACACCGATGATCACGAGCGCGAACAGCACCGTCGCGAGCGCGATTCCCTTTCTATCATTGCAGCGGGACATGGTTCGTCTCCTGGTTTACTTGCGGTTGCGCAGTACGACGTCGAGCGACAGCGAGTCGCGAAGCGTCGCCCGTGCCTTGCCGGGAATGTCGACCTCGCCCCGCGTGTCAGCTCGTGCCGCGAGGGTAATCCGGGCGATCAGCGCTCTCTGTGCCGCGCTCGGAGTGCCCGGCAGCACGCTGCCCAGCGAGTCGAGATAGGTGAAGCTGAGTCCACTGCTCCCGGCCGTCGCCGAGTACGCGGCGAATGGGCCGGAGACCGGCGTGAGCGTGCCACAGGAGGTGCGGCATTCGTAGGTCCCGAGGTACCAGTTGTTGCTGCTGCCGCTCGCCTGATACAGCTCGTAGCGCCGCCGATGGAAAATGCGCACCGGTGCGCCGATCGAAATCGTCGCCGTCAGCGCCGGACTGACCGTGAGCTGATAGCTGACACGCCCCGCGGTCACGTCGGCCGCCGACACAAAGCGGCTCGCCGTCCCGCAGGCGTTGGCGGCTGCCGGGTCCAGTGTCGCAACCGCGGTCACTGCATGGACTGCCCAGTGGTCGTCGTTGTTTCCGCTCGCGCTGCTGCTGTCGTCGTAGACAAGCAACGAGTCGCCGGCCTGCAATGCGCCGGTCCATGTCGAGAGCAGCGTCCCCGCCGCCAGGTTCAATGGCGGCAGGACGACCGTCGTCGTATTCGGGATCCTGCAGAGCACCGAGCTGCCGGTGATGGCGCGGAAATCGATCGCCTTGTCGCTCGCCGCGTACATGTCGGTTCCGTTGCGCACGTCACTCGATGAGAGGCCGCGCAGGTCGGCGGGCAGCATGTCGATCGCCTGACGCACCTGCGTCCGCGCTTCCATCATGTCGCTCGTGCTGCGGTAGAACCGCTGCTGCCGAACGAGCAACGTCGTGATCGTGCCGAGGACCACGCCCATGATGATGAGCGTGACGAGGAGCTCGACCAGGGTGAAACCGCTCCGGCGAATACGATTCAGATACATGGAATGGTGCTCCGGTAGCTCTGCGACCGTGTGCCCCCCGAGCGCGTCGCATACGTCACCGTGACGTCGATGCGCGCCGAGCGGGTCTGCGGCGTGACCGTCCAGCTCTCAGCGACGTTGCGCGTCGTTGCTGAACCGCTCGACGTCGCCGTGCACGGAGCAAGTCGAAGAAGCTCGGTTCGCCGCTGGGCGACTGTTGCGGCGACGCCCATGCGGCCGGCCGATCCCATCTGCCGGATGACGACCGCGGAGGTCGATGCAAGCGCGAGCAGACCGACGGTCAAGATCATGACCGCGACCATTACCTCGATCAGCGTGAAGCCGCCACGCGCCGTGTCGGTGCAACGATCGGGGGTCGAAGTGGCGCGCGTCATAACGTGCATCCACGGCTGAGGACAAAGCCCGCTGCGGTTACGCAGACGGTCTGCGTCACACCGGACCGTGCAACGGCGTAGGTCTGGCTCGAGCCAAGGCTCGCGAAGCCACGCGTGCTATAGCGGATCGTATCCATTGAAGAAGTCACCGAGACGTTGTACTTCTGTGCCAGGAATAGCGTGTCGCCGATCAGGGTCTGGGTGCCGTTCTGGTCGACGTTTGTCCACGTCTTGTTGGCCGTGGCGTGAAACACTGTCTCGGCGCCGCGACGA
This sequence comes from Gemmatimonadaceae bacterium, assembly GCA_046593895.1. GTDB lineage: Bacteria > Gemmatimonadota > Gemmatimonadetes > Gemmatimonadales > Gemmatimonadaceae > JABFXC01. Next base: position 4,193 of record JBKJQR010000051.1, read on the forward strand.
ATTGCGGTCTGCCGCGCGATGGTGATCCGGTTCGCCATGTCGAACGACGCGGAGTGCACGTTCGTGGAGTTGCGCATGCTTTCAACCTTCGGGGCAGCCATCGACATGATCACCGCCATCGTGATTATGACGATCAAGAGCTCGGCGATTGACACGCCGCGGCGTGCGCCGCCTAGTAGCAGCCCATCGGAGATTCGGTAAGAACGTCTGGTCGGAAGCATCGTCGCCCCTTTCCGTGGATGTGGAGTGGAGTCTTGCCAACACGAGCCGCCAAACAGCACAGCTCTACGCGGCATAGCTAAAGCACGGTCGGTACCAACTCACAACTGCTTGCTACTAAACGATTTGTCACAGATCACAAGCGCCGGGAAACGGGCCAATTGCCCGACCACCGGGCGGACTGCCTGACTATCATTCACGCGTATAGTTTTTGGACAGCGCATGCCTGAGCCGATCCCACCGCACGCTCGGCCGGTCGTCATTGGAACCGCCTAACATTGGGACGAGGCGACGAAGTTCGGCGTAACCCAGTGGCGAGGACAGCGCCCGTGCGGCTCCTGACAGTAGGCAGCGTGCCGGCTTAAATGTCGAGCGGGCCAGGCGTGTCGCCTGGCCCGCTCGGTCCTTCTCCCATCGCGCAGAGGGCGGGACGCGCCTAACGCCTGGTGAGCTTGGACGTGTACGCCCGCTCGCCGGCCCCGATGTAGATCTGCCGCGGGCGCGCGATCTTCTGGTCCTTGTCGAGCAGCATCTCTTCCCACTGCGAAAGCCAGCCCGCGGTGCGGGCGATCGCGAAGAGCACCGTGAAGTACTCGGTCGGGAATCCCATCGCGCGGTAGATCAGCCCCGTGTAGAAGTCAACGTTAGGGTAGAGCTTTCGCGACACGAAGTACTCGTCGCTGAGCGCAATCTTCTCGAGCTCCATCGCGATCTCCAGATCCTCGTCCGACCCGGTCTCGGCGAGTACGTCGTCGGCGAGCTTCTTCACGATGCGGGCGCGCGGGTCGTAGTTCTTGTACACCCGGTGGCCGAAACCCATAAGCTTCCCCTTCCCCGACTTCACATCGGCGACGAAGCTGGCGACGTTCTCCTTCTTGCCGATCTTGTTCAGCATCACGAGCACCTGCTCGTTCGCTCCCCCGTGCAACGGGCCGAAGAGCGCGGCGATCCCGCCGGCGATCGCCGAGTACGGGTCGACTTGCGTCGAGCCGATCGCACGCACGGCGCTGGTCGACGCGTTCTGCTCGTGGTCGGCGTGGAGGATGAACAGGATGTCGAGCGCCTTCTTGAACGTCGCGCTGGCCTTGTACTTCGACTCGGTCATCCGGAAGCACATCGAGAGGAAATTCTCGGTGTACGAGAGGTCGTTGTCCGGATAGACGAATGGCAGCCCGCGCATGTGGCGGAGGATGAACGCGGCGATCGTCGGCAGCTTCGAGATCAGGCGAATGATCTCGATGTCGCGCTGCTCGGCGTCCATGATGTTGTGCGCGCGCGGGTAGAACGACGACAGCGCGCCAACGCTGCTGAGGAGCATCGACATCGGGTGCGCATCGTAGCGGAACCCCTCGAGGAATTGCTCGATGTTCTTGTGCACGTACGTGTGGTACGTGATGTCGTGCACGAAGCTCTCGTACTCCTTCGGATTGGGCAGCTCGCCCTTCCGGAGGAGCCACGCGACTTCGAGGAACGTCGCGCCCTCGGCCAGTTGCTCGATCGGATATCCGCGGTAGCGGAGAATCCCCTTGTCGCCGTCGATGAAGGTGATCGCGCTCTTGCAGCTCGCGGTGTTCATGAACGCCGGGTCGTAGCTGAGCAGCCCGAAGTCTTCGGCGTTCTCCTTGATCGGGCGAATGTCCATCGCCTTGATGAAGGTGTCGCCTTCGACACCCTGCGTCGCGACGGGAAGGTTGTAGGTCTTGCCCGTGCCCGTGTCGCGTATTTCCAGCGAGCGCTGGGCGGGTGCTGCGGCCTTCGCCGCGTCCTTGCTGCCCGGGCTCGTCTCGGTCTGCGCCATGCCGTTCTCCGTATGTGCGGTAACGCCCCCCCCCGCGGCCGGCGCCGCCCGTCGCGTGCTCCTTCGCCGCGAGCATCCCGTTCGCAACGTCCGTGCGCGCCAACTGGGAATCTATCGCGCGGTAGCGGCGCGGGGCAGTAACACCATGCCGCGCACCACGGGTAGTTTCCGCGCGTGCATTCCCCGACACCAGCATCACTTCGCCTCGTCCTCGCCATTCTCGCCGCGCTGCTCGCCGGCGTGATGAACTCGATCGCCGGCGGCGGTACACTGCTGACCTTTCCGGCGCTGCTCGCCCTCGGCATCAGCCCTGCGATCGCGAACGCGACCAGCACAGTTGCACTCCTCCCTGGCGCACTGAGTTCGATGCTCGGATATCGCGGCGAGCTTGAGGGAGCGCGGGGGTGGACGCGCGCCCTCGCCTTGCCGAGCGTTTTTGGCGGTGCCCTCGGCGCAGTGCTCTTCATCGCGACCCCGCCGCACATCTTCGAACGCGTGGTGCCCTGGCTCGTGCTCGGGGCGACGGCGCTGTTCATGGCGAACGCCCCGGTGATGCGGCTGGTCAGGCGGCGCGGCGGTTCACTGGCGCCCACTGCGGCAGCGCCCGCCCCGACGACCGCGATCCTGGCGATTCAGCTCGTGGTCGGGGTCTACGGAGGATACTTTGGAGCTGGGGTCGGGATCCTGATGCTGGCCACGCTCGGTTTGGCGGGGTTCAGCAACATCCATCGGATGAATGGCCTCAAGAATTGGGGCGGTTTCTGCATGAACCTGATCGCAGCGATCATCTTCGCGGTGACCGGGCGGGTGGACTGGCCGATTGCGCTGGCGATGACCGGCGGTGCGGCGGTTGGCGGCTATGCCGGATCGCGGTTCGCCCAGCGCATCGGGCCGACGACGGTGCGGCGGGCAATCGTCGCCGTCGGGCTGGTGAGCGGCGTCTGGATGCTGCTGAGGTGACCACGAACGGATCGACGCAGGCCGACACTCTACAAAAAGACAGGGTCCAATGCGCGGCACCGTTTTGATCGCGATCAGTCGGCGTCACTTGGCGTTGGCGTGCGGGGCTGGGATCCTCCTCGCCGCGCCGGCGTGGGCGCAGAGTACAGGACGCGCCTGGATGCTCGGCCCTTTCGAAAAACCGCTGCAGGCCAATCCGGTGATCACTCCCAACCCCGGATCGACATTCCTGTCGCCGATGACCGACAGCGTGGTGCGGTGGGAGGAGTACGCGACCTTCAATCCCGGAGCGGTCGTCCGCGCGGGCAAAGTGTTCATGCTGTACCGCGCCGAGGATGCGTCGGGGAAGATGCAGATCGGCGAGCATACGTCGCGCATCGGACTGGCCGAGAGTGCGGACGGATTGCATTTCACGCGGCGCGCCGCGCCGGTGCTCTTTCCGGCGAAGGACATGCAGGCGCGGTGGGAGTGGCCTGGCGGGGTCGAGGACCCGCGCGTCGTCGAGAGCGAGGACGGGCGCTATGTACTCGCCTACACGCAGTGGAACCGCGACGTCCCCCGCCTGGCGATCGCGACGTCGACCGACCTCGTGACGTGGACGAAGCATGGGCCGGCGCTGGCGAAATTCGACACAGCGCGGAAGTATCGCGCCCTCGATCACAAGTCGGGCGCGATCCTCACTCGCGTCGTCGGCAACCGGCTCGTCGCGACGAAGGTGAACGGAAAATACTGGATGTACTTCAGCGTCCCCGACATCCTGATCGCCACATCGGACAACCTGATCGACTGGACACCGCTCGAGGACGCGGCCGGAAAGCTCGTGAAGGTGTTGTCGCCGCGGCCCGGCTACTTCGATTCGTGGCTCGTCGAGGCAGGACCGCCGGCGATCCTTACCGATCGCGGCATCGTCCTGATTTACAACGCGGGCAACAGCCGGCTGCATGGCGATCCGAATCGGCCGGAGCACGTGTACACGGGTGGGCAGGCGCTGTTCGACGCGACCAATCCGGTGAAGCTGCTTGATCGCTCGAGCGATCCATTCATCGAGCCGACGGAGCCCTACGAGAAGACCGGTCAGTACAAGGAGGGGACGACGTTCTGCGAGGGTCTCGTGCTGTTCGACGGACGCTGGTTCCTCTACTACGGGACGGCAGACTCGCGCGTCGGTGTCGCGGTCTGGGATCCAAAGGCGAAGAAACTCGTTCGTTAGGCTGAACAAGGCTCGCGCTCGCGCGCTGCTCGATCGTGCTTCCAACGTCGATGTTGCGACGGTTCTGCCGCCGTCTTACAGTGTGCGCAGCCGGGGAGGATTAATGGATCCGATGTACCTGCGGGACGTCGAGGCGCACGACTCGAAGTCGGAGCGCGGTGAAGCGATCAGGCAGATGCGCGCGGCCGGGATTCCGGTTCCGCAGATCATGCACCTCTTCGCCTTCAAGCCGGAGCGGACGAAGCACCTCGAGCGGTTCACGCAGGAGGTGATGCGCGGCCCGTCAGCACTTCCGCCGGGGCAGCGCGAGCTGATTGCCGCGCTGACCTCGAAGCTCAATCAGTGCCTCTTCTGAATCGGTTCGCACGCCGCGGTCGCGGCGGAGCTGCTCGGAGATCGCGCGCTGGTTGCCAGCGTCCTTGCGAACGTTGCCACCGCTCCGCTGTCGGCGAAGGACCGCGCACTCTACACGCTGGTGAAGAAGGTCGTCGAAAACTCGGTGGAGACGTCGCAGCAGGACATCGATACGGCACGCGCGGCAGGGTGGTCCGACGAAGCACTGTACGATGCGTTCTCCGTCGTCGCGCTCTTCCAGTTCTACAATTCATGGATCGACAGCACCGGCGTCCACGACATGCCAGCAGCCGCATACGAAATGAGCGGGCAGCGGTTGGCGACCGCCGGCTACGCATCTCCGGAGACCTGATACGATGAACGTCGCACTCACCCGCACGTCGCTGTTGATCGCGCTACTCGCCGTCGCCTTGCCTTCGGGGCCGCTTGGTGCGCAACAGACAGAGTACACCTGGATCGGGAACGTGTCCGGCTACGAACGGACGCCTAACGGCGTCATGATTCGCGGTGAGCACGGCGCAGTGATGGTCCAGGCCGTGGCCGGTGTCGGCGTGCGAGTGCGGATGCGCTTCGGCGACAACTTGATGGGCGCCTTTCCCGCGCCGCATTCGCTGGCCACCGGTGATTCCGAGCCGAGGCTCGGGAGCGCGATCGTGCGCGAGGAGGGGACAGACATCATTGTCGCCGCCGAAGGTGTGGTCGTCCGCGCGGCGCGACATCCGTTCCGCCTGACGGTGGCCGATGCGGATGGCCGCGAGCTGATGCGCGAGTCGGTGGGCGGTGGATCGTGGAACGGGCGGGTGACGCATATCGTCGCCGACGCGGACGGTGCGCGCTACACCGCCGTCGGCGAGCAGCCGATCAACCTGATTCGCAACGGCTCGGTGATTCCCTTCTGGAACACCGATCGCTACGGCTACCAGCCGGGCGATATGCCGGTCTATTCGACATTCCCCTTCTACATCCGGATCCTGAAGGGCATGTCGCATGGCGTGCTGTACGACAACCCGTACCGCGGCGAGTTCGACTTCGTCGGACGCGTGCGGAACACGGTCGCGTATTCAGCGGAAGGCGCGCTCGATGGCGGCGAGCTTCGCTACTACGTGATCCCGGGCCCCGGTCTCGACAGCCTGCTCGCGCGCTACTCCCGGCTCACCGGCCGCACGCCGCTGCCGCCACGCTGGGCGTTAGGCTATCAGCAGAGCCGCTACAGCTACTACCCGGACACGATGGTGACGAACCTGGCGACCGAGTTCCGGAAGCGGGACGTGCCGGGTGATGCGATCTATCTCGACATCCACTACATGAACGAGTACCGGGTCTTCACGTGGAGCCCGACCGACTTTCCGCATCCGAAGCAGGTCACGGACTCGCTCGCGGCGCTCGGCTTCAAGGTCGTGACGATCGTCGACCCGGGCGTGAAGGTGGACAGCAACTACGGCGTTTTCCAGCGCGGCACGGCGAAGCACGCATGGGTCACGATGCCGGATGGGTCACCGTACATCGGCAAGGTCTGGCCCGGTGAATCGGCATATCCCGACTTCTCGCGCGCCGCGGTGCGATCGTGGTGGGGCGACGAGCAGATGGCGCTGCTCGACGTCGGCGTGCGCGGTGTCTGGAACGACATGAACGAGCCAAGCTCCTTCCGTGCCGGCACGATGTCGGACATCGCGCACTTCGAAGGCGACGGCCATCCGGGGACGCATCACGAGTACCACAACCAGTACGGCACGCTGATGCCGCGCGCGACATACGAGGGATTCCGGAAGCATCGTCCCGACCAGCGGCCGCTCATCATAACGCGCGCCGGGTATCCCGGGATCCAGCGCTACTCGAGCATCTGGACGGGCGACAACACGGCGAGCTGGAACCATCTCAGGCTGACGATTCCGATGCTCCTCGGGCTCGGGCTGTCCGGCGTGCCATTCACCGGCACGGACATCGGCGGCTTCATCGGGGGCCCAAGCGCAGAGCTCTACGCGCGCTGGCTGCAGGCGGCGGTGCTCCATCCGTTCTATCGAACGCATGCCGCCCTCGGTACGCCGCGTCGCGAACCATGGAGCTTCGGCCCCGAGTACGCGCGGGCGAATCGCGCGACGATCCGGCTGCGCTACCGGATGCTGCCATCGCTCTATACGGCGTTCTACCAGCATACCCGAACGGGCAGCCCGGTCGTCAAGCCGATTTTCTGGAACGCGCCGTCGGACACGCTCGCGTTAGGCGTACAGGACGAATACCTGATGGGCGACAACCTGCTGGTCGCGCCCGTCCTCGACTCGGCGGCGCAGTCGCGCACGGTGTACCTGCCGGCGGGGCAGTGGTTCCGCATCGGCGATACGCAGCCCGTCACCGGCGGCGCGACGGTCACGGCGACGGCGCCGGAGGCGCTCGCCGACGGCGGGGACACGACGGCGCTCAAGGGCCTGCCGGTCTACGCGCGCGCCGGAGCGGTCGTGC
>JBKJQR010000074.1:0-19250 GCA_046593895.1 Gemmatimonadaceae bacterium
ACCTTTGGTGCTCACGCGCGACCGCGAGCGTCGGTACGCCGCGGTCCTGCTCTGTGGTTCAACCGATTGGAACCACAGAGCACCGCCGCGAAGGATGGTGTCGGGATACCGGGCCGAAAGAATTTGGGGCACGCCGGGTGAGCCAATCTCGTTCGGCGTGCCCCAAAAGCTTTGGTGCGCGCGCGCGACCGCGAGCGTCGGTACGCCGCGGTCGTGCTCTGTGGTTCAACCGATTGGAACCACAGAGCACCGCGGCGAAGGAGAGTGTTGGGATACCGGGCCGAAAGAATTTGGGGCACGCCGGGCGAGCCAATCTCGTTCAGCGTGCCCAAATAACTTTTGCACTCACCATCGACCGCGAGCGCCCGTACGCCGCGGCCGTGCTCTGTGGTTCAACCACCTGAGCCCCCGCACACCGCCCCGCCGTTAGTTTTCGCGGATGACTCGCCCCCGCCACTCGCGCGCCCTCCGCGCGGCCGTATTGCTGTTCGTCGCGCTCGCACCGGCCGCCGTGCTCGCCCAGGTCGCCGAACCCTCGGCTCGAACGTTAGGCTCCGACGAACCGCCGCCGATCCGGCGCGAGTTTCGCGCCGTCTGGGTCGCCTCGGTCGGGAATATCGACTGGCCCTCACGTGTCGGCCTCACCACCGCCGAGCAGCAAGCCGAGCTGATCACGCTGCTCGACAGCGCGGTGTCGCTCCGGTTGAACGCGGTGATTCTCCAGGTGCGACCCGCGGCCGACGCGCTCTATGCGTCGAAGCTCGAGCCATGGTCGGAATTCCTCACCGGCGTCGAGGGAAAGGCGCCGTCGCCATGGTACGATCCGCTCGCCTTTGCGGTCCGCGAGGCGCACGCGCGCGGACTCGAGCTCCATGCCTGGATCAACCCGTATCGTGCCGGAACGCCGGGACAGAAGTCACGGCACCCGGCAAGCCATGTCTCGCGGGCGATGCCCTCGGTGGTGAAGAAGTACGGGCCATATCTCTGGATGGATCCCGGTGAGCCGGCGGTCCGGCGCCGCACGGTGCGCGTCGTCCTCGATGTCGTCCGCCGTTATGACATCGACGGCGTCCACATCGATGACTACTTCTATCCCTATCAGGAGTACGACCGCCACGGCGCGGTGATCGACTTCCCCGACGCGCGCAGCTGGAAGCGCTATCGCCGCGCCGGCGGACGGTTGCCGCGCGACGACTGGCGTCGTCGCAACGTCGATGAACTCGTGCACGAACTCTACCACGGCGTGCACGACATCAAGCCGTGGGTGAAATTCGGCATCAGCCCCTTCGGGATCTGGCGCCCGGGAAATCCGCCGTCGATCACCGGGTATGATGCCTACGCCCGTCTCTATGCGGATTCGCGAAAGTGGCTGCGCGAAGGATGGGTCGACTACTACACGCCGCAGCTCTACTGGCCGATCGCCGACATCCCGCACAGCTACACCACGCTTCTCGGCTGGTGGGTCGAACAGAACGTCAAGCAACGACACATCTGGCCGGGGAATTACACCAATAAGGCAGGCGCGAATCACGAGAGCGGATGGCGCGCCGACGACATCGTCGCGCAGGTTGCGGTCACCCGCGCGCAACCCGGCGCCACGGGTAATGTGCACTTCAGCGGCCGCGCGTTTCTCGAGAACCCGGATTCACTCCACGAGAAGCTGCGCGCCGGTCCCTACGCCGACCTCGCGCTCGTCCCCGCATCGCCGTGGCTCGGCGCCACCCGTCCGCCGGTTCCGCGCCTTACGCTGCAGCCCGCGACCGCGCGCGCGTCAGCCGCTGCCCCCGACACGCTCCACATTCCGGCGCACATCGACCTTCGTCCCGGCGGGAAGACCGCGCCCTTCCTCTGGACCGTTCGCGCCCGCGCCGACTCCGCTGGCGAGTGGAACACGATGATCCTTCCCGGCTCCACGCAGCAGATCGCCATCCCTGCCGGCGCGCGCGACATCAGCGTCTCCGCGGTGGATCGCGTCGGCAACGAGAGCCCACCGGCGCGCCTGACGCTGCCCGCGCCGTGAACGGCGTCACCGCGGAACGTTAGGCGCGCAGCCCGCAGTGTCGCGTTCCAGCGCAGCCGGGCAACTGGGGTCGCTGCGCGCTTACCGGTCGCGCCACCGCGAGATGTCGCGCCGGTCCTTCTTCGACGGGCGGCCGGTCTCTGCACCGGCGGGCATCTCGTAGCGCATCCGCTCGGCCAGCTTTGCGCGAGCCGCTGCGCTTTCCGTGGTTTCTTCGTACAACGTCTGCGCGACCTTTGCCGGCCCCCGGCTTTCCGAGAGCCCGCGCACTTCGACGATTTGCTCGTAGACGCCGGACCGCACCCGCAGCATGTCGCCGACCTTCACAGTCTTCGCCGGCTTCACGCGCTCTGTGTTCAGTTCGACCTTGCCGCTGGTGACCGCGTCGGACGCCAGCGAGCGCGTCTTGAAGAACCTCGCCGCCCACAGCCACTTGTCGATCCGGACTCCCGCCGCCGTCGGCGAGTCCCCGGCCGCTGCTCGCTCCCGCCTCGCCTCCGCCATCGCTACGCCCTCCCGTGGCTTCGCTTCCCATAAAATAGCGCGTGGCGGGAACACCGCACGCGCCGAGATGGTTCACTACTGAGAGATATGTGTGTCATACCACCGATCCCAGCCGAACGATGACCTTCAATACCGAAACCCAGACTCTCGACGTCGCCGAGGCCGCCGCTGCCCGCCGCTCTGTTCGCGCCTTCAAGCAGGAGCCGATTCCCCGCGACGACTTCGATCGCATCTTCGAGATCGTCCGGCTCGCGCCCTCCGCCTGGAACGCGCAACCCTGGCGCTTCATCGTCGCCACAGACCCGGCGCTCCGCGCGCAACTCGGTGCCGCCGCGTACGGGCAGAAGCAGGTGACTGGCGCGCCCGCCGTGATCGTGCTCTATACCGACATGAAAGCCGTTCTCGACAACGTCGACGACATCATGCACCCCGGTATGCCCGCAGAACAGAGAGCTGCTGCCGCCGCCGGTTTCCGCGCCTCCTTCTCGGCGAAGACCGACGCTGAGCGCGAACAGTGGGGCGCATCACAGGGCTACATCGCCCTCGGCTATCTCCTCCTTGCGGCGTCGTCGCTCGGCTATGCGACATCGCCGATGCTCGGTTTCGAGCCGGCCAATGTGAAGGCGGCGCTCGGGCTGCCCGATCACGTCTCCATTCCCGCGCTCATCGCGATCGGACGCGGCGACGAAGCAGGCTTCCCGCACCACCGCCACTCCCTCGACCAGCTAGCCGAATACCGCTAGCACGCCTAACGTGGAGCTGTCATGAGCGACACCGGCATCATCTTTCCCGCAGGGATCCATCACGTCACCATGATCGCTGGTGACGTGCAACAGAACGTCGACTTTTACGCCGGCGTCCTCGGCATGCGGCTGGTGAAGCGGACGGTGAACTTCGACGATCCGAACACCTACCATCTCTACTACGGCGATGAATCAGGGAGCCCCGGCACCCTGCTTACGTTCTTTCCATGGCCCGGCGCTCGCCGCGGCCGCGAGGGTGCCGGACAGTTTGCTGCCGTGTCACTCGCTGTTCCCGCTGCGTCGCTCGGCTTCTGGATCGAGCGCCTCGTCCGGCATGGCGTCGAGCACGACGCGGTCGCCACGCGCTTCGGTGAGCGCGTGCTCGGCTTCCGCGATCCGGACGGTCTTCGCGTCAAGCTGGTCGGCTCGACCTCGGCCTCGCAGGTCGCGGGCTGGGCTGATGGCCCCGTGCCGGCCGAACACGCCGTCCGCGGCGTTCATGCAGTGACACTCTTCGCCGCGAACTTCACCGGGACCGCGGCATTGCTCGAAGGCACCGTCGCCATGCGCCGCACCGCGGTGGAGGGGCAGACGACGCGCTTCGTTCCTGCCGTGCCCGCCGCGTCAGGCATCGGTACCGCGCTCGATGTTCGCGACGTCTCCGGGGGCAGGGAAGGCGCGCCCGGCGCTGGCACCATCCATCATCTTGCCTGGAGAGTGCCTGACGATGCCGCCGAGGTCACGCTGCTCGAGCATGTGCGACAGTCGGGCATCGGAACGACCGGCGTCGTCGATCGAAAGTATTTTCATTCGGTATACTTTCGCGAGCCGGGTGGCGCACTGTTCGAGATCGCGACCGACAACCCCGGCTTCTCCATCGACGAACCGCTGGCCACGCTCGGCCAGTCGCTCGTGCTGCCACCCTGGCTCGAGCCGGAACGCGAGCGCATCGAAGCGAAGCTTCCACCGATCGAACTTCACTCGGAACGATTCACCTCCGCTGTCGCCACCAGATGACCGTTCCGCCTAACGCGCCTGACGCGCCTAACGCGCCTAACGCGCCTGACGCGCCTGACGCGCTCTCGGCGTATCACCATCGATGGATCGCCGGCGGCCTGCAGACTGCACTCCTCCTCCACGGGACTGGCGGCAACGAAGACGACCTGCTACCGCTGGCCGCCGAGCTGTTCCCCGGCGCAGCGGTGCTTGCCTTGCGCGGCAATGTCCTCGAAGGCCCGATGCCGCGGTTCTTCCGCCGTCTCGCCGAGGGCGTGTTCGATCAGGCCGACCTCGCCTTCAGGACGACCCAGCTCGCCGCGTTCGTCGGTGCTGCTGCAGACGCCTACAAGTTCGACCTCTCGCAGGTCACTGCGATCGGCTTCTCGAACGGAGCGAACATCGCCGCCAGCGTGTTACTCCGGCATCCCGGGTTGCTTCGCCAAGCGGTGTTGTTCCGTGCGATGGTCCCCTCGCCCACCACGCCGGAGAAGACCGGGAGCGGGACGCGCGTTTACATCGGCGCGGGGCAGCGTGATCCGATCATCCCGCCGCCGAACGTCGAGCAGCTCGCAGCGCTGCTTCGCGAGTCGGGCGCCGACGTGACGCTCGAGTGGCGGACCGCGGGACACGGCCTCACCGCGGAAGACATTGACGGCGCTCGCCGCTGGCTCGCCCTCGGTTGACGCTTGCCCCCCCGCGAACCGACGCTGATCTTGGCGCCGTCACCGGTCCCACCGAACGTCCACCCGCTGGTCCGCTAATGGCTACCGACATCCGCTCGCTGTGGGATCGCCTCTCCGGGCGTCCGGGTGGGCGCTGGATTTTCTCCCTGCTGCTCGGTCGCATGGTTCCGTACACCGGCAGTATCCGGCCGCGCGTTCTCGAACTGAGCGCGACCGGTGCGCGGATCGAGATGCGCGATCGTCGCGCCGTGAACAATCACCTGCACTCGGTCCACGCGATCGCACTGGCGAACCTCGCCGAGCTCTCGACCGGGCTGCCGCTCGCCTACGCGGTGCAGCCACGCGGCCGCACCATCCTCGTCTCGCTCACCGTCGAATACCTCAAGAAGGCGCGCGGTACGCTCACCGGAACTTCGGCGTTCGTCGCGCCGTCGCCCGATCGCGAGGCGGATATCGAGATACCCGTCGAAGTCCGCGACGCCGGGGGCGTGGTCGTCGCTCGCGCCCGCGCGCGCTGGCGCGTCGGCTCGGTGCAGGCGCGCACATGATCGCGCGGCGCTTGCTCGCGTGCGCGCTGTTGGTTGGATGTCACGATGCGAACAAGCCGGCGCCGGCCACGCTGTCGTCGCCGATCCTCCCAACGTTAGGCAACGGCGCGGTGAGTGAGCGCTATACCTCCGAGCTCAACGTCCGCGGCAATTATGCGTACACCGCCTCGTGGGGAACCCGCGCTGCGCAAGGCAATGCGGTGAAAATCTGGAATATCTCCGCTGCGAAGCCGGTCCTTTTCGACTCGCTGATCGTCCAGCCCTGGTCACCGGCCGCACCCACGGTCACCACCACCGGCGACATCCAGGTCTCGGACGACGGCACCCTGCTCGGCGTCGCAACCGAGCGCTTTGGTGGATCACTCGCGCTTTATTCGCTCGCCGACCCGGCGCATCCGGCGCTGCTCTCGCAATTTCATTCGAGCGACACCGACCCCGGCGTCCACACCGCCGAACTCGCGCGCGTCCGCGGAACGCTGTACGCGTTTCTTTCGGTCGATCAATCCGGCACCACGATTCCTGCGAAACTGGTCGTCCTCGACCTCGCTGACCCCGCGCATCCGGTGCAGGTGCTGGCCCGCGTCATGGGCAAGCCCTTCGTGCACGACGTCTTCGTCCGCGACAGCCTGCTCTTCACTGCGCTCTGGGACGATGGCCTGAGCATCTGGGACATTGGTGGGTCGCGCGGCGGTTCACCGGCGAATCCGGTGCTCATCTCCAATGTCCGCACGGCGGGCGGTGAGGTCCATAACGTCTGGTGGTTCAACGACCCCGCCAGCGGCAGCAAGCAGTTCGTATTCGTCGGAGAGGAGGGACCGTCCGCGGGATTCAGTCGAGCGAGCGGCGACATTCATGTCGTCGACATCTCCGTGCTCACCGCGCCGCGCGAGGTCGCCGCGTACACGCTGAGCGGCGCTGGTACACACAACTTTTCCGTTGACGAAGGTAGCGGCATCCTCTACGCCGCCTACTACAACGGCGGAGTTCGCGCGATCGACATCCGCGGCGACCTCGGAAGCTGCACGTCGACGGCACGTTTTCCCGACGGCCGCTGCAATCTCGCGGCGGCCGGCCGTGAGACAGGTCATGCGCTCGACAGCGGCAACTTCATCTGGGGCGTGCAGTGGGTCGGCAATCGCGTTTACGCGTCCGACATGCTCCACGGACTCTGGGTCCTCGACGTCACGTCGCTTCGCCGCTGACCGCGACCGCGATGCGAGCTCGCGCGCCGGGCAGCAGATCGCCCGCCAGCGGCCTATCTTTCGACATCGTCGAGCATCGCCCCTCCCCCCGCCCGCGTCAGCGGACCGACATGCGCATCCGATTCGCACTGGCCCTATTCCTCGCCGCAGCCTCCCCCGTTGCGGCACGCTCGCAGCAGTCATCACATGGCAAGCGCGCGTTCACGCCCGCCGACTGGTACCGCGTGACGACGCTCAGCGCACCGGCGCTGTCGCCTGACGGCGGGCGCGTCGCGTTCACTGTTACCACCGTCCGCGAATCGGAAAACAAGCGCCACAGTGAGGTCTGGGTCGCGGCCACGAACGGTGGCGAGCCGCAGCGCTACACGTCGCCCAGCACCGAGAGCAGCAATCCGCGCTGGTCACCCGACGGATCGTACCTTTTCTTCACCTCGAAGCGCGACGGAGGGAAAGGCACGACATGGGCGCTGCGCATGGACAAGCCGGGTGGCGAAGCGACGCAGCTCGATGAGTATCCCACCGGATCTGTGCCGCTCGATCATCGCTTCGCCGTCTGGACCGATACGGTCACCGCCGATACCACCGCCGACTCGACCCGCGCCAAGGACCCATTCTCGGTCATGGGCGGCACCGCGCGACCACCGTACGGCGCGATCACGCGCCCACTCGATCCGAAGCGCTTCGACGGCCGCCACGTCGTCGACGTCAGCTACAAGTCGAACGACCGCGGCTTCCTGCCTAACCGTTTTGCGCCGCGCATCTGGAACGCGTCGCAGATCTGGACACAGCGCTTCGACGGCTCGGCAAAGCAGAAGCTCACCAACACCGCATACTCCCACCGGCGCGCCGTCGTCAGTCCCGATGGCAAGTGGATCGCCTTCGCCGCCGACGCGCGTCTCCGCTCCGATTCTGCCGTGCTGGCCGAGCACGACTCGCTTGCCCGGCTGCCTTACGACAGTGCGCGCGACGAACGTCCGCGCAACGATGATGACGTCTATGTGATGCCCGTCGCCGGCGGCGCGCCGCGCAAGGTCGCCGAGCTGGCCGGCGACGAGACTGCACTTGCCTGGTTGCCTGACGGCAGTCGGATCGCGCTGATCGACGCTCCCGCGCGCACGAAGTCTGCCCGCATCTACACCCTCGACGTCCGCAGCGGTGCGGTCGTCAACCTTCTCGGCGACTGGCAGTACGAGCCGGACGGATTCTTCTCGCTCCCCACCGGCGAAATCGTTTTCAGTGCCGATGTCGGGGGGCGCAGTGCGATCTTCCGCATCCCGGCCCGTGGCGGCGCCCCGGTCGAACTGGTCGGCGGTCGTCGCGTTGTGCGCAGCCTGACGGCGGATCCCGCCCGCACGCGCCTCGCCTGGATCGCGTCGTCGGTCGACATGCCGATGGAGCTCTACGTCGCCGACATCGATGGAAAGAATCAGCGCAAGCTCACGTCGTTCAACGAGAAAGTGAGCGCCGAGGTCGCCTGGTCCACTGCCGACCGCTTCACCTACAAGTCAGTCGGCGGTCGTGAAATCGAAGGCTGGCTGATGAAGCCGTACGGCTATCAGCCGGGCCGGAAGTATCCACTCGTGCTCTACATCCACGGCGGACCGCATTCGTCGTACACCGAGGGTTGGTTTGACGAATTCCAGAACCTCGCTGGCGCCGGAATGTTCGTGCTCTACACCAATCCACGCGGCTCGGCCGGTTATGGTGCTGACTTCACGTATTCGACGCGCGGTCGCTGGGGCTACGAGGACTACGAAGACCTCATGAAGGCCGTCGACATCGCGTCCGTTCGTCCCGATGTCGACAGCACCCGCATGGGCGTGACCGGTGGCTCGTACGGCGGATTCATGACGGCCTGGATTACGACCCGCACCAGTCGCTTCAAGGCCGCCGAAACCGATCGCATGATCAGCAACTGGCGCTCGTGGTACGGCAGCACTGACGTGCAGGAGCTCACCGAGTTCGAGTTCTATGGCAAGCCCTGGGACAACCCGATCGTCTACGACACGCTCTCGCCAATTCGCTACGTCGATCGCGTGCGCACGCCAACGCTGATGGTCCAGTCGGAAGACGATTTCCGCACGCCGATGGGCGACGCCGAGCAGTGGTACATGGCGCTCCGCAAGCGCGGCGTGCCGGTGGAATTCGTCCGCTATCCCCGCTCGACGCACGAGCTCTCGCGCAGTGGTGAACCCTGGCTTCTCGTCGACCGGCTCGGCCGGCTGCGTCAATGGTTCAGCTACTGGCTGGCCGACCGGCCGCCCGTCGCCACCCGCTGACCGCCTAACGGTCGTTCGGTGGTCTTCGCGCAGCTCGCCCGTCTCTGCTTCGTCGTCCTCTGCTCGGGCGACGGCTGCCGCGGCGCACCGGCATCGAGTGACTCGATGGTCGTTGTTCGCACCGCCGACACCACCGTCGTCGCGGCCTGCGACGCATTGGCGCAGGGGCGCGCCTGGCGAGCCAGCCGCGCCCTCGCTCCGGTGATGCGTGATCCGCTCCGCCGCACACCGGACGTCACGCTCCTCGCTGCGGCCGCCGCTGCGGAGTGGCGCGGCTGGGACGAAGTCGATTCCCTGCTCACCGGGCAACCATGGATCGACACCCTCCAGGCGGGGCGCGGGCGCGTCCTCCTCGCCCGCTCCGCACTCGAGCAGGGTAAAGACTCGCTCGCCAGGCGTCACGCCGAAGCCGCGGTCGCCACCGCCGCCGACGCGCGCGAGCGCGGTCGGCGCATGGTGCTCCTCGCCCGCGCGCTCGACCGCATCGGCGGCCCGGCGCGCGACAGCGCCCGCGCTTCGTATGTCCGCGCGTCGCGCGGGCTGCTCGAGATCTCGGACTGGCTCATCCTCCGCGCCGCGGCGATCACCCCCGGCCTCGATCGCCGCCGCCCGCTCTACGCCATGCTGCGGCTTCCTGCCGCAGCCGCGCGCGCCGACCGCGTCGAGGCACAGGCGCTCGAAGCCGTCGACGGCGACCTCCGCGCTGCGGCCCGCAAATACCGCGACCTCGGTGCCACCGCCCAGTCGCTGCGCCTCCGCGCCATCGCCGCCCGCAACGAATCCCAGCGCGCCGCCGTTAGGCGCGAGCTCGTCGCGATCGTCGTCGCCTCCCCCGGTTCACCATTCGCCAGCGAAGCGATCGCCGTTCTCGATGAACGCTTCGGATCCCTCCCTGGCGGCGACAACCTCGCGATCGGTCGGAGCCTCGCCATCACCGGCCCCTTCCCGCGAGCCGCCGCGCTCCTCAAGCACGCGATCGCCACGCGTCGCGGCACAGTCGCCGATCGCCTGCGCTATGCGATCGTGCTCCGCCGGATGAATCACCATCGGGCGGCGATCGCGCAGCTGGCACGCATCACCGCGCCGCGACCGATCGCCGCTGACGCCGCACTGCTCCGCGCGCGCTCGCTCGTTGAACTCGACCGCGATCGCGCCGCGACGGCGTTGTTGCGCACGATCCCGAAACGGTTTGCCCACGATACCGCGGCCGCTGCTGGCGCACTTTTCCTGCTCGCCGACCTCGCCACTGATGACAAGCGCGACCTCGCCGCGCGCGCGGCCATGCGCGATGTCGCTCGCCGCTATCCGACGAGCGTGCTCGCACCCGCCGCTACCTTCCGCGCCGCGTTGATCGCATTCGTGCACGGTGGATCCGCGCTCGCTGCCAGTGAATTCGATACCCTCGCTGTCCGCTACGAGAGCAGCAGCGACGCCATCGCCGCGCTCTACTGGGCCGGCCGCGCCGCGGAGCAATCCGGCGACAGCGCGCGCGCTGTCGTCCGCTGGAATCAGGTGCTCGCCCGCGATCCGCTCTCATGGTATGCAGCACTTGCGTCGCGCCGGCTCCACGAACAGCCATGGACCCCCGCGGCCGCGGCCGATGTCTTCCCCGATCTTCCCGCGGTGGACAGCATCTTCCTCCGTAGCGACCAGCTCATGCGGTTAGGCATGGACACCGAAGCACGCCTCGAGTTCGACGAGGCGGTTCGCGGCGGTGCCGCCTCGACCGATCGATTGCTCGCCACCGCCGCCGCGCTACGCGACCGCGGCCTCACCACCCGGGCCATCCAGCTCGGCTGGAAGGTGATCGCCCGCGGCGAACGCGACGCACGCGCCTATCGCCTGGTCTATCCCCTCGTCCTCGGCGACGCCATCGTCGCCGAGAGCCGCCTTCGCCGCGTCGACCCTGCTCTCGTTTCGGCGATCATTCGCCAGGAGTCGAGCTTCAATCCAACGGCGACGAGTGGCCCGGGAGCGCGCGGCCTGATGCAGGTCATGCCGGCTATCGGCAAGGCGATCGCCCACGGGCTGCATTATCCCTACTGGAATCCCGACCTGCTCTTCGAGCCCGACGTCAACGTCGAACTCGGCATCGCGCACCTCCGTGCAATGCTCGCCGGCCGCGATCCGGCCCGCGCCCTTGCCGCCTACAACGCCGGGGATGGCCGTGTGGCCCGCTGGGCGCGCAAGGCGGGCGCCGCTGATCCCGAGGTTTTCGTTGAACGCATTCCCTTCGTCGAGACGCGCGACTACGTGCGCGTCGTCCTCCGCAACCGTGACATTTATCGCGCGCTCTACTTCACGAACACCGAGCGTTAGCGAGCGCTAGTCGTCGCCCCGCCCGCGACGGTTCTGCTTTCGCTCCGAGTTCCGCCGCTTCTCGTCCAGTCGCTTCTCCTTCGACGCCCGTGACGGCTTCGTCTTCCGCCGTGGCTTCTCCCGGTGCAGCGCGCCGGCGACCAGCTCCGCCATGCGCGCCTCGGCCGCCTCACGGTTCTGCAGCTGGCTGCGGCGGGCGCTCGACACCACGCGCAGCGCACCATCGGCGTCGATCCGCGTTGGCAACTTTTCCATGATGCGGCGTCGCATTGCGGCGTCGAGCACCCGACTCTGCAGCACGTTCCAGCGCAGCTCGATGCGCGTGCTCGAGGTATTCACGTGCTGCCCGCCCGCGCCGCCCGCCCGTGACGCCCGCGCCTCGATCTCGACGCGCGGGATCGTCAACGCCGGGGTCACCTCGATTCCGACCGTCGTCGGCGTGTCCCCGATCCCGGCACCGGGATGGGCCGGCTCCGTCACGCGTCCCTCCGCCCGTTCGCCCTGGCTTCTCCCTGCTCCGCGTCCCGCGTGCCCTGTCGCGCCGATGGTGCCCGGAGGACGCGGACCGCCGCGACCCGGCGCCCGTCCACCGCCACCACCTCGAGCTCGCCGCCAGGGAAGGGAACCCGGTCCCCCATCTTCGGGGCTCGCCCCAGCCGTGCAAAGGTGTAGCCGCCTAACGTCGTCCACTCGCCTTCGGGGACGGGCACGCGGTGGTCGCGGCGCACGTCCACCAGTGGCATCGATCCCGCCAGCTCGAGTACCCCGTCGGTCTCGATCGAGTCGCGCTTCGCCGAATCGTACTCGTCGGCGATGTCGCCGATCACCTGCTCTACGAGGTCCTCCAGCGTGAGCACCCCGGCCGTGCCGCCGTACTCGTCAAGCACGATCGCCATGTGCGCGCGCTTCCGGCGCACGTCATCGAGCACCCGCTCCGCGAGCCGCGAGTCGGGAACGTAGAGCGCCGGGCGCACGAAGCGGCGCATGCTGAACGGCTCGCCGCCCGGCGCCTCGAGCCAGAAGTCCTTGGCCAGGAACACACCGATGACGTTGTCGAGCGTTCCCTCGTACACGGGGTAGCGCGAATAGCGCTCGCGCCGCATCAACGTCCGCAGCTCCGCTTCGCTCGTTTCCACGTCGATCGCGCAGATCTCGGTGCGCGGCCGCATCACACCGCGCGCCTTCTTGCTGTGAAAGTCGAAGACCCCCGCCAGCATCGCCGTGTCGGTCGCGTCGAGCGCCCCATGTGCCCGCGACTGCATCACGAGCAGCCGCAGCTCGTCCGGCGAGTGCACCCGCTCCGACTCGCTGATCGGCCGCATCCCGGCAAGGCGCAGCATCAGCGCCGACGCGCCGTTCAGCACCCAGATTGCCGGGTACGCGACAGTCGCGAACGCCATCAGCGGCCGCGCGACCCAGCTGCTCACCCGCTCTGGGCGTGACAGGGCAAGCGACTTCGGCGCCAGCTCGCCGAGGACGATGTGCAGGAACGTTATGATCGTGAACGCGATCACCACCGCCGCGCTGGTCTCGGCGATCGAGTCGCTGACCCGCGCGCCGAGGAGCGCGAACACGCGCTCGACGGCGCCGGCCACCGCCGGTTCGCCAATCCAGCCCAGCGCCAGCGACGCGAGCGTGATCCCGAGCTGGGTCGCGGAGATGTAGCGATCAAGCGAGCGAAGCGCCCGCTGTGCCGCGCGCGCGCCGCCCTCCCCCCGCGTCGCCATCTCGTCGATGCGGCTGCGCCGCGCGCCGACCAGCGCGAACTCCGCCGCCACGAAGAACGCGTTCGCCAGCACCAGCAGCACGACCGCGCCGAGACGCCACACGATCGCGCCCGCGCGAAGATCGACCGCCTCTGTTCCGCTGATAAATCCTCCGTAACGGCCGTAGCGGTGGGTCGTCCCCCTCTATGGCGAAATGCGTCTGGCGAAATGCCAGACATGACCATATACCGGCTGGCTTGCCCTCGGCAAGACCGCTCCATCGACTGTGCGACTGACGCCCCTCTCCGACGACACCGCTCGAAAAGCAATCCTCGATCCGCGCCGCTTCATGCGCTGGGTCTACATCGGGCGTCTGTCCCTCGGAAGCGCGATTTTCGTCGCGGCCATCTTCGCCGGCGACAAGGCCGAGCCGTCGAACACGATGGTCGCATCGCTTGCCTTCGCTGTGGCGGTCGCATTTACCGCGGCGTCTGCATGGGTCACGACGGTGCAGCGGCGCGTGCTCACGACGACGTTCTTCTATCTGCAGAGCCTCTTCGACCTCGCGCTCGTCACCGCGGTCGTCCACGTCACCGGCCGGGCCGCGTCGCCGTTCGCTGCGCTCTACATCCTCGTCATTGCCGTCGCGTCGCTGCTTCTGCCCACTGGCGGCGGGCTGCTCATCGCCGCGCTCGGCAACGTCCTCTTCTTCGCCGATGTGTTCTTCGGGAACGACAGTGGCTACACCCTGGCCCTCGGGTTGCAGCTCGGAATCTTCGCGATCGTCGCGTTAGGCAGCGGCCTCGTCTCGGCCAAGCTTCGTGAGGGAGCGGCCGGGCGCGACCTGCTCGCCGCCGAACTGGTCCAGGCGCGCCTCGAAGCCGCTGACATTCTGCATAACATCCGCAGCGGGATCGTCACCGTCGATCTCGGCGGCCGCCTGCTCTACGCCAACCCGGCGGCCGGAGAACTCCTCGGCGCCGACCTCGAGGCGCGCGTCGGCCAGCCATTTTTTGAGTGGCTCGCGCCCGTTGCGCCCGTGCTCGCCGACGCCCTCAGGCAGAGCGTGACTACCCGCGAACGCATCGTCCGCGCTGAAGGCGCGATGTATCGCGCTGGTGCGACGCTGACGCTCGGGGTGACGACGACCGCGCCCGACTCCCCCGGCGAAGATTCCCACCGGCTCGCGACGTCCACTGCGATCTTCCAGGACATCTCCGCCAACAAGCGCATGGAATCCATGCGGGTCCGCACCGAGCGACTCGAGGCGGTCGCCGCGCTGAGCGCGTCCCTCGCGCACGAGATCCGAAATCCACTCGCGTCCATCCGCAGCGCGGTCGAGCAGCTGTCTTCCACTCGTCGCGCGACCGACGATGAACGCGTGCTCGGCGCGCTGGTGATGCGCGAGTCCGATCGTCTCTCGCGCCTCCTCGGCGAGTTCCTCGATTTCGCCCGCACACGGGCGACGGTGATCCAATCGGTTGATCTTGCGGCAATCGCGCGCGGCGCCGCCAGCCTCGCGTCGGTCCACCCGTCGCGCGCCGATGGAGTCGTCGTGCACTGCTCGATACCCGATGCACCCTTTGTCATTGAAGCGGACGAAGACCTCCTCCATCGCGCGATCTTCAACCTCGCCCTGAATGCCGTGCAGGCTGCGGCCGCCGGCGGCCGCGTTGATGTTGACATCGTTGCGCTCCCCGCGGACGAAGTGCCTGTTGGTGCCGGCTTCCACGACGGAGCCGTTGCGCTCCGCGTGACCGATGACGGGCCCGGCATTTCACCCGACCTCCGCTCGCGCATGTTCGAGCCATTCGTGACTACCAAGCAGGGAGGCAGCGGGCTTGGCCTCCCCGTCGTCCATCGCGCGGTCGAGGCACATCGTGGGCTCGTCCTCGTCGACTCGTCGGCCCACGGCACGCGCTTCACCATGTTGCTTCCGCTCTCCCAGACCGGCTCCTCCGAGGAATCGTGACCGCTCGCCCAACGTCGCCTAACGCTAACGCTCCCCGCGTCCTCGTCATCGACGACGAGTCGGGGATTCTCGAGACACTGCAAATCCTCCTCAAGAACGAGGGATTCGCGGTGATCACCGCACTCGGCGGGCGCGCCGGCATCGAGCAGCTCGCCGCGCACTCTCCGGACATCGTCCTCACCGATGTGCGGATGCCGAGCGTGACCGGACTCGAGGTGCTCGCCGCGGTCCGCGCGCAGAGTGCCGAGACACCGGTCGTGCTGATGACCGCGCAGGCGACACTGCAGTCGGCAATCCAGGCCGTCAACGAAGGCGCGTTCTACTACCTCCAGAAGCCCTTCCGGAACGACGATCTGGTCGCGATCCTTCGCCGGGCCGCTGAAACTCGCGCGCTGAAGATCGAGAATACGTCGCTCAAGCAGGAGATCCGCCGCCGCGACTTTGGCGATGTCTCGCGACCGTTAGGCACGGCCCGCGTCTGGACCGACATCCTTCGCGTCGCCGAGACCGTGGCTCCGACCGATTCGACCGTCCTCATTCAGGGCGAGTCGGGGACCGGCAAGGAAGTCGTCGCCCGCTACATCCACACCCTGTCCGCGCGCGCCGAACGCAGCTTCGCCTCGATCAACTGCGGCGCACTCCCCGAAAGCCTCCTCGAGAGCGAGCTGTTCGGACACGTGAAGGGATCGTTCACCGGCGCGGTGAAGGACAAGGTCGGGCTCTTCGCGGCGGCATCGGGCGGCACGTTCTTCCTCGACGAGATCGGGGAGACCACACCGGCGACCCAGGTCAAGCTCCTCCGCGTGTTGCAGACCCGCGAGGTGATTCCCGTCGGCGCTACCGACCCGCAGCCGATCGACGTGCGGCTGATCGCCGCGACCAATCGCGATCTCGACGAGGAGATCAAGCGCGGCACCTTCCGCGGCGATCTGTTCTATCGCCTCAACGTGATCGCACTGCAACTCCCGCCGCTGCGCGAGCGCCGTGAGGACATCCCGCTGCTCGCTGAGCATTTCCTCCACCGCTCCGGCGAACAGGCGAAGGAAGAGCCGAAGCGCCTGACGCCGGTCGCCATCGAAGTGCTCCAGTCATACGATTGGCCGGGCAACGTGCGCGAGCTCGAGAACGCCCTCGAGCGCGCCGTCATTCTCACCCGCGGACCGGTCATCGACGTTGACGCGTTCCCCGACCGCGTTGTCGAGCGGAAATCGCGACCGCTCATCAGCGACGCGCCACCGGCCAACCCGACGCTGGACGCGGTCGAGCGTGCTTACATTATGTGGGTTCTCCAGAGTGAAGGTGGCAACAAGACGCGCGCCGCCGAGATCCTCGGGATCGACCCCTCCACGCTCTACCGCAAGCTGTCGCGTTACGGCGTCGAAGCCTGACCGCGACCGTCGCCTGACGTTCCGCACCGTTCTCCCGATGACCGCACTCATTCCCGATTCACCCTCATCGTCGGCCGCCGCTCGCCGCGGTGGGCGACTCGATGGCCTGCTAGGCGGCAAGGCACCGCGCATGCGCGGGCGCACGCCGCTCGAGCCGTCGGCTCTCGTTCTCTCTGTGCTCGTTCCCGTCTACAACGAGCGGGCGACCATCGAGACGATCCTCGATCAGGTTCGCGGCGCCGTCGACGTCCAGACGCAGATCATCTGCGTCGACGATTTCTCGACCGACGGCACCCGCGAAATCCTCGCGCGGCTCAAGCAGGAAGGGCGCATCGATGTTCTCATCCTCCACGAGCACAATCGCGGGAAGGGCGCCGCGATCCGCACTGCGCTCGCGGCGAGCACCGGCAACGTCGTGATCGTGCAGGACGCCGACCTCGAATACGATCCCGCCGACTGGCCGGGATTGCTTCAGCCGATCATCGACGGAAAAGCCGACGCGGTCTTCGGATCGCGCTTCCTCGGCGGACCGCATCGCGTGCTCTTTTTCTGGCACATGATCGGGAACAAGGGCCTGACGTTGATGAGCAATGTCTTCACGAACCTCAACCTCACCGACATGGAGACCTGCTACAAGGCGATCCGTGGCGAGGTCGCGCGTTCGCTCAAGCTGACTGCCGATCGCTTTGGATTCGAACCGGAAGTCACTGCTCGGCTCGCACACGCCAACGCGCGCATCTATGAGGTCCCGATCTCCTACTCCGGTCGAACGTACGCCGAGGGGAAGAAGATCGGGTGGAAAGACGCAGTCGCTGCCTTCTGGCACATCGCCAGGTACAATCTCTGGGACAAGTGACCGCGTGAACGAAAAGCTGCGACGCTGGGGTCCATCAGCCGCGATCGTCCTTCTGGCGATCGCGGTTTCGTTCACCTCGCTCGGCAACACCTACGCGTATGACGATGGCTATATCGTCGCCGCGAACGAGCGTATCCGGTCGCTCCACAACATTCCCGCGCTGTTCGCCGATTCCTACTGGGGGAAGGACAGTCCCGCCGGTGGTTACCGTCCGCTCACCCTCGCGCTGTTCACGGTTCAGTGGGTGATCGGTGGCGCGCGGCCGATCGCGATGCACCTCTCCAACATTCTGCTCTACGCCGCACTCTGCTGGGCGGTCTTCGTCGTCGCGCGACGCATTCTGCCCCTCGCCGCGGCCTGGATCGCCGCGGCGTTGTTCGCCGTGCACCCGGTGCACGTCGAATCCGTTGGCAATGTCGTCGGGCAGGCGGAGATCACGGCGGCACTCGCCTGCGTTGCGGGCGTCCTCATCTACCTCCGCGAGCGTGACACCGGCCGCATGCGGTGGCCCGCGACGTTAGGCGTCATCGGGTGCTTCGTCGCAGCGGTGCTGACCAAGGAGAATGGCGCGGTTTTTCCGATCCTCATCCTCGCCGCCGAGCTGACGGTCGTCCGCGATGCGCGGCCGATTGGCCAGCGCTTCGTCACCGCGCGTCCGCTCGTCCTCCTCCTCACGCTCGTCGGCCTCGCCTACATCTGGGTGCGCAGCCGCGTGCTCGGCGATTTGGCCGGGATGCCGCCTCACGTCGCGTACGTCGGTCTGCACCTGACCAACGCGCACCGTGTCCTCACCATGATCGGGATGGCGAGGGAGTGGGTCCGCCTGCTGCTCTGGCCGGCGAAGTTGGCCGCCGAGTACTCCCCGCCGATGACGCCGTTCGCGATCGCGATGACCAGCGAGCAGCTGCCTGGGTTGCTCGCCCTCGTCGTCACGTTAGGCACGCTCTGGGAGTCGATCAAGCGCGGCTGGCACGACGTCACCTTTGGCATCGCCTGGACGATCATCGCGATCCTGCCCGTCAGCGGATTCTTCGTCGCAACTGGGTTCATTCTCGCCGAGCGGACGATGATGCTCCCGAGCGTCGGCGCGATGATCGTCGTCGGTGGACTGGGGTGGCGGCTCTGGAACGCGATCCCGGCGGAACAGCGCGCTGAACGCCGCCTGCGCCTGGTGGCCGGTGGTGCATTGGCGGTCGTCATGCTGCTCGGCTTCACGCGCAGCGCACTTCGCCAGATGGTGTGGCGGGACAACGATGTCCTCTTCCCAACCACATTGCGCGATGCGCCGAACAGCTACCGCGCACACCAGATCATGGGTGCATGGCTGTTCGCGAACAACTTCAAGGGCGCGGGAGAAAAGGAGATGTGGGAAGCGATCCGCCTCTTTCCATATGATCCGATCCCACCCTTCCTGATGGCTGAGGAATACCGGAAGAAGGGCGCCTGCGACCGGGCTATCCCACTCTACAAATGGTCCCTCGCAACGACGGACACCGCGGCTGGATTCGTGCTCGGTCCGTACGCACGATGCCTGCTGCAGATGGCCCGGCTCGACGAGGCACACGCCGCCGCGCTCCGCGGTGTAGCGCGCGGGAGCGAGACTCGACAGTATCGATTCCTCCTCCACCGGATCGATTCAATCCGCACGATTGTCCGCCGCGGGGGCCCTGTCGGACCGATGCCCTGGGCGTATCCACAAGCACCGCAAGCTGCGGGACAAACGAATGGCGTTGTGCGGCATCCGTCGCAGATCACGGGTGCCGCGAATCCCCGCCGCCAGGATTGAAAATAGCGAAGGCGTTGTCCCATAAAGAGTTAACAAGGCCACCGCGAGTGGTACACGCGTTGCTTTAGTAGCGCTCGGAATCACTGCCGATGTCGGTCGTGAGATCCTTACCCCTCTCGGAGATACTTCAATGCTGCGCACTGCACGCAAGGGCTTTACGCTGATCGAGCTGCTGATTGTCGTCGTCATCATCGGCATCTTGGCCGCGATCGCGATTCCGAAGTTCGCGAACACGAAGGAAAAGG
>JBKJQR010000107.1:0-7082 GCA_046593895.1 Gemmatimonadaceae bacterium
GACGGGCTCCGCGATGTCGCCGGATGGCCTCGAGTCCGGCGACGGCGGCGACCGCTGCGGTCGCCAAGGGCGCGAGGCCGCGTCGCGGCGACGGACGGTTTGCGGCGGCGCACGCGCAGAGGTCGAGCAGGCACTGGCGGTGCGCGAGGAACCGACGATGAAGATCCCGGCATTCGGCTTCCGCCACCGTGACGAACAGCGTCACCTGCTGTGGGTCGATCGGGCCCTTGACCTTCGTCTCGATCTCCCCCACCCATTCGTCGATCAACGTCTGGCGGTCGTGGAGCTCGCCCAGAGTCTCCTGGCTTTTTTGAGCTCGCGAATCAAGGGGGTGTCGGTCTCCATCCCTGCGTGTTGCGCAATTTCCGCGGCATACCGAAGTGTCTTGATCGCAATCCGCGCCCGATGTATGCGGTTGGGAAAGTATACGCCGGTCGCATGATCGATCGCTTCCCGCGCCTCCTGCGCGCGCTGCACGAGCAGTCGCCGCAGTTGAGCGCGCCACGGCCCGCATCCGAAGCGCGCCCGCCACCCTCCTCCGGCTGTGAGCGCTTCCAGCATCCGACCCGCTTGCGTCCGCTCGAGGTGCTTGATGAGCTCGCGCATCTCGAGCAGCCGGTCGTACTCTTCCTGTTGACGGATGATGACGAGGGAGGGCGCGGCGTGGGGCGCGCGCGTCTCAAGATAACGGAGTAGCTCGATACGGGTAGGTCGCGTGGTCGCCGAGACGCTCGAGGTGGCGGGAGATGAGGATGAGATCGATGCCGGGCTCGGCTCGGGAATCTCCCGGCGAAGGTGACGGAGGCGCAGTGCGAAAGTTCCTGCTCGAAGACCGAGACGGCGGCCAGGCTCAGCGATTGATCCCGTAGTGCTCCTTCACCTTCGCTACGATCTGCGGATCGGTCAGCTTATCCGTGGTCTCGATACCAACAATATGCTCGGACAGCGCCTTGGAGCGGCTAAGACGCTCCTTGAGTTGCAGCTTGGCCTCACCCGGCCCGAAGATCAGCAGCGCCTCGGGTTGCCCCAGTTGACTGATCACCTCGTCGTAGTACTGCTCAAGATGTTCACTGTAGCGTCCCTCGTATTTCTTCTCGCCTCCGCCGTCATGCGGGCCGTCTGGCGTCGGGTACCCTGACCGACCTGAGTAACGGCCGTGCGGGCCGACCTCGGATTCCAGCGTCTTCGCGGTGACGCTATCGCCTGAGGTAGACACGATGACGGCTTTCTTGTGATCGATCCAAATGCCTACTTTGTGGGTCATAGCACCTCGTAACGGCAGTCGTCCCTGCCGGACGCCATTCGTCTGACGAGGGCAAAAAGCATCTCAAACGAGTGTGGACAAATATCAGCGAACCCGCTGTTCCGTTTTGCACAGGTCACCGCCGTCGATCTGAGAACTTGGACTCGCTCGATTTCAAAAACGATTCTCACTCTCCCCTCTTCCTCCTTTACCCGATCCGCAACGACCGCCGCCAGAAGCGCGGTCGCGATTTCCGCCACACTCAGGTAACCTCCCGTCGTCCATCACGACGGGAGGTCGCGAAACCATCCGGCGCGTCGAACAGAACAGCACCGATCAGGAACGCGAACGGGAACGGGAACGGAGTCAGCCACACGTCGGGGGCTGCGGATTTCATGATTGCGCGACCGAAGCGACAAGACTTTCGTTCCGAGCGCCGTGTACAGGTGTCGGATGTCGCCGAGCTTGCACGCCAAAGCGGAGATTCCGGTCATACTTACTGGGGGATCAGGAGTCATGTCATGACATATCTCACGCAGCATCGATGGATGGTGTCCGCGAGCGCCGTGTGCGCCGCAGCGCTCGTCTCGGGAGCGGTCGCGATCTCGGGCCAGGACGATCCGCTCGTGAAGACGGAGCCGCTGGCGACCGTGATCGCGCGTACCGAGAAGGAGAAGCCGACGCTCGCCAAGCGGCAGATGGATCTGCTCGAAGTGCGCTACGACCTCGCGAACCGGCCGGCGCAGGGCGTCACGATGTCGCGCGGGAAGGCGGTGCAGGACGGCGTCCGCGTCAAGCTGCCGGCGAACGTGACGTGGGACAAGCTCGCGGCCATGTCGCCGGACGAGATCAGGAACCAGAACGCCTGGCCCGCCGGCTTCCTGCCGCTGCCGCATCCGCATCACGAAGCGGGCGGGATGATCTTCCCGAAAACGCTCATCGACGAGACGAAGAAGCAAACCGAACGCGACCTGACGCGCTTCGACCTCGATTTCGACCTGCCCGATCACCTGCTCCCCGACTTCCCGGCCGCGATCTTCCTGGTGACCCGGCCGGACCTCGGCGACGTCTCGAAGGGTGAGCTCGTCACGCTCGCCAACTTCGAGCGGCTCTTCAAGGACATCCTCAATCAGAAGCAGCTCGAAGGGCTGCGGCTGCTCGTCACACCGTTTCCCCAGCAGCAGTTCAACTCGACCGAGGACCGGCGCAGCGTCAAGGCGAGTCAGGGTGTCGCCTGCTTCGACTGCCACGCCAACGGGCATACCAACGCGGCGACGCACACGGTCGGCGACATCCGGCCCAACGAGCACCGGCATCGCATCGACACTCCGTCACTGCGGGGCGTCGGCATCCAGCGACTCTTCGGATCGCAGCGCGCGCTGAAGAGCGTCGAGGACTTCACTGAATTCGAGCAACGCGGCGCGTATTTCGACGGCGATATGAGCCGCGCGACGCGCAAAGGCGTGAGCCCGCTGGAGCGCGGCAGCCAGGTGCACCCGATGGGCGAGGTCCAGAACCTGCTCGACTTTCCGCCCGCGCCGAAGCTGAACATCCTGGGCCGTCTGGACCCCGCGAAGTCCACCGAGGCGGAGCGCCGCGGAGAAGCGCTCTTCTTCGGCAAGGCGCAGTGCTCGATCTGTCACCAGGCCCCGTACTACACGGACAACCTGATGCACAACCTGCGCACGGAGCGCTTCTTCAAGGAGGTCACGTTCAACGGGCGGAAGGCGTCCGCCGACGGGCCGATCAAGACGTTCCCGCTGCGCGGCATCAAGGATTCACCGCCGTATCTGCACGACGACCGGCTGCTAACGCTGGATGACACGGTCGAGTTCTTCAACCTGGTGCTCGGCTTGAAGCTCGTGCCGCAGGAGAAGAAAGACATCGTCGCGTTCCTCAGGACCCTGTAACTCAGAGCAGCCTTCAGTGAACGCCCTTCCCGATGCCGCTGATGCGCGTCGAGGGTCGGTTGACCACGCGCCCTCGGATCCCCCGAAGAGTTAGGACGTCTGATTCACGGCTCTTGTCTTGCAACTGCACCCAACCTTACTTCAAGGAGACACACCAATGAATGTGCGCGAGTTCATGTCGAAAGACCCCGTCTGTTGCAATCCGGAGAGCTCGCTCGGCGACGTCGCACGGCTGATGGTCGACCATCACTGCGGCGAAATCCCAGTTGTCGAACACGGAAAGAGCGGCAAGCTGGTCGGCGTCGTTACCGATCGCGACATCACGTGTCGCACCGTCGCCCAGGGAAGGAACCCGCTCGAGCTCACTGCGAAAGATTGCATGTCGTCGCCGGTCGTCATGGTGACGACTGAAGCCGCCCTCGAAGAGTGCTGCCACACCATGGAAGAGAACCAAATACGAGGGGTGCCGGTCGTCGATGAGACCGGGGGCTGCTGCGGGATCGTCTCTCAGGCCGACATCGCGCGCGTGGGGTCTGAGCAATTAGCCGGTAAGGTGCTGAAGGAAGTGTCGCGCCCGACGTCTGTACCCTCCCGGGTCGGAGGAGCGTGATTCACTCCGGAGGCCAAGAAGTCGCCGATCGTCAGAATTCCGAGTTTCTCTGAAAGGGGTGCGCCCGGTAAGCGGTTCTCCACCGCGACGCGCAGTCGGTCGCCCTACTTGACGCGAATGCTCCGGGCTTGGGAATTCGCCGTTGTAGAGCCACGTGCGACCTGATTTAGTTGCGCTCTATGTGTCGCGCCGTGACGGAAGGCCGAAACCCTCTCGAGTTGACTGCCCCGGAGTGCATGTCGAAGCCGGTCATGTAACCTGCGCTACATGGTACATAACGTGCGTTCCGGATCTTGAACCGGTTATGAAGTCAGCGCACCTGCACGCGTTTCCCGTTCCGTCGTTTTCCAGCCGGACGGCTCAGCTGGCTTCGACGCCGCTCGATCGGTGGGCGCTCGCGTGGATCCGTCACATGGTCGCGGACGCGCGCGTGCGCTTCCTGCTGTGGGACGGATTCGAATCGCCGTCCACCGCCGGCGCGCCGGTCGGGACGATCGTCTTCAAGAACCGCCGCGCGCTGTTCAGTTGGCTACGGGATCCCGATCTGAATCTCGGCGAAACGTACATGTTCGGTGCCGTGGACCTTCGCGGCGACCTGGTCGCGATGCTCAGTGAGATCTACCGTGCGCTGGGTCCTTCGACGCCGCGGCCCTGGTGGCGCTGGCAGCGATCGAACGACGTGCGCGCCGCCAAAGACAACGTCCATCGTCATTACGACCTCGGGAACGAGTTCTACGGCCTGTGGCTGGACCGCGAGATGGCCTACACCTGCGCGTATTTTCCGACGCCGGCCGTCACGCTCGAGGAGGCGCAGATCGCGAAGATGGATCGGGTGTGCCGGAAGCTCGCGCTGAAGCCGGGCGAACGCGTGATCGAAGCGGGATGCGGCTGGGGAGGCCTGGCGCTGTTCATGGCCCGGCACTACGGCGTGACCGTTCGCGCGGTGAATGTGTCGGGCGAGCAGATCGCCTACGCGCGGGAGCGGGCGCGCGCGGAAGGGCTCGCCGATCGCGTCGAGTTCGTCGAAGATGACTATCGCAACGTGTGCGGCCGGTGCGACGCGTTCGTATCGGTCGGCATGCTCGAGCACGTAGGCGCGGCGGACTACTCGGCGCTGGGGGCGGTCATCGATCGCTCGCTCACCGATCGCGGCCGTGGGCTGCTGCACTTCATTGGCCGGAACCAGCCGAACCTGCTGAACCCGTGGATCCGC
Organism: Gemmatimonadaceae bacterium; assembly: GCA_046593895.1. GTDB lineage: Bacteria > Gemmatimonadota > Gemmatimonadetes > Gemmatimonadales > Gemmatimonadaceae > JABFXC01. The sequence continues at coordinate 4,977 of JBKJQR010000107.1, forward strand.
AAACGGATTTTTCCAGGGGCGTACGCGCCGACGCTGTCCGAGGTCTGTGATCAGGTGCTCGCGCCATGGGATTTGTCCGTGATCGATGTGGAAAACCTCCGACTCCACTATGCCGCGACGCTGGAACACTGGCGCCGGCGGTTCGACATGGCGGCCGGCGATGTCGCGGCGATGTTCGACGAGACGTTCGTGCGGGCGTGGCGGCTCTATCTCGCGGGTTCGCAGGCGGCGTTCATCACCGGTTCGATGCAGCTCTTCCAGGTGGTGTTCGCACAGGGGTCCAGCAACGCGATGCCATGGACGCGCGGCGACTGAACCCGCCGGAGTGAACGGGCCATGGACACGTGCGACGCGCTGATCGTCGGCGGCGGGCCAGCGGGCTCGACGTGTGCGTGGCAGCTGCGTCAGGCGGGTTTCGACGTGATGATCGCCGATGCGGCGACGTTTCCGCGCGACAAGGTGTGCGCCGGATGGATCACGCCCCAGGTCGTAACCGCGCTGCGCCTTGATACGCAGGCGTATGCGCAAGGGCGCACCTTTCAGCCCATCACCGGATTCCGGGTCGGGCTCATCGGCGGCCACCGCGAGACGGCCGTGGCGTACGACCGTCCCGCCAGCTTCGGCATCCGCCGCTGCGAGTTCGATCATTACCTGCTGCAGCGCGCGGACGCGCGCCTCGCGCTCGGTGCGCCGATCACCAGCATTCGCCGGGACCGCGGACAGTGGATCGTCAACGAGGCGATCCGCGCGCCGATGCTGATCGGCGCCGGCGGCTCCGGCTGCCCGGTGGCGCGGCTGCTCAACGGCGTGATGCACGGCGGGCCGGTCGTGGTCGGGCGGGAGGCGGAGCCGCGCCTCGACGCCGCTGACCGCGAATCTCTGGCGATCGAACAGGCGGTGCCGGAGCTGTTCTTCTGCCGCGACCTCCAGGGCTACGGCTGGTGCGTGCGCAAGGGGGAGTACCTCAACGTCGGCCTCGGCCGTCTCGATCCGCGATCGCTGCCGGCGGCGACGGCCCGGTTCGTCGCGTTCCTCGAAGCGAGACAGAAGATTCCGCCGCGCGTGTCGTGGCGGTGGCGCGGCCATTCGTACGCGGTGAACGCGGCGCCGCGCCAACGGATCGTCGATGCCGGCGTGCTGCTGGTCGGCGACGCCGCCGGGGTCGCGGATCCGCAGAGCGGAGAAGGCATCCGGCAGGCTGTCGAATCGGGTCTGCTCGCCGCGCAGACGATTATCGAGGCGCACGGGCACTTGTCGCGGGACCGCCTGGAGCCGTACGCGGCATGCCTGGAGGCGCGGTTTGCGGGATCTCCGCTCTCTGGCGCGCTCGCGTGGATCGTGCCCGACCGCGTCAAGACCATCGTTGCCGGACGTCTGCTCGAGGTGCCGACCTTCGTGAAACGCGTCGTGCTCGATCAGTGGTTCCTGCACCGTCACCAACTGGCGCTCGGAAGGTGATGGACGGGCGAACCCATGCAGCATTCGACGACCCTCACGTTTGTCGGCATCGCCCACAGCGAGTGGCTCGAAGTCGAGATCGGGACACGCGCGGCGAAGCTCGATGCCTGCTGCTGCGACATCGTCTCATGTCACGTGGTCTTGGGCCCGCCGCACCGACATCACGGAAAAGGCAACCCCTTCAGCCTGCCGATCGCGGTGACGACGCGCGGCGAGGAGATCGCGGTCGCATGCGAAGGGTTGCGGGAAGAACTGCGCGTCGTGATTCGCGACGCATTCGACGTCGCCCGGCGGCTCCATCATGACGGAGACACATAGCGGTAAGCATCGCTCAAGAGGCGAACATGTAACACGGCAGCCGCTGGTGAGAATAAAAAAGGGAGGTGTTCGATGGTGACGTCTACGAGGCGGCGCTCGGTATCGTGGTGGATCGTGTTCGCCGCTCTGATGGGCATCGGCGATGCGCTCCTGGCGGCCTGGTGGGTGCACAACGGGTGGGGGATGGCGATGGGCGGTCTGGCACTCGCCGGCCTGATCGTGTTCGTCGCGTGGTCGTTCCGTCCGCCGCCGTGAAGGGCGTGCGCCATGGCTGACGTACCAGCCGGCTTCGCCGCGCCACCGGGGCTGACGTCGGCCGAGGGTGGCGTG
>JBKJQR010000126.1:0-21289 GCA_046593895.1 Gemmatimonadaceae bacterium
CTCACCACGCCGATGCTGTCGACGACCGCACAGGAGATTCTCGCGGCGATTGCGTAGACGACACGGAGCTCAGGAACGACGCGATCGAATTTCCACCACTTGACGGGACACTACCGCTGACGGCGACGCCATCCGTCGACCTCAGAATCTGCCAGACGCTCACCGTGTGCGTGACGGCCGGCTCCCGGCCTTCGAACCATGGGGGCAGACTTAAGGTAGTCCCAAGTTCAGCTGCGGACTCATCGACGGTGAAGCCCGGCCAGTCGGTCGCAGGCTCGAACAGAACACCTCTCAGTTTGCGGAAGTAGACCGAATGAAAGTACACGCGGTCGATGCGGGGGGTGGGGCGGGGCCGTCCGCCACCAGCCGATTGCTGGCTGGCGCACCAAAGTCCACACCGACTTTGCGCACCGACGACCTCACGAAGTAAAACTCCACTGGTCTCGGTCGCCGGAAGAAATGCCGGTTTTGAACCGTCGACTAATTGCCGCTTTGACCCGTCCACCGAGGGTGGCGTAAGCGCCGGCGTCTCGGGGCGCTTCCTTGCGTCGCCTTCCAAGCAGGAGATCCCCCAGCGCGCGGTCCCGACGGCACCTTCGGGCGTCGCCGTAGCGCCTCGAATGCGTTGCGCGCAGTCTTCGCTCGGTTTCCGAATCCAAGGACCTACCGCTCACTCGCCCCACGTGACCGCGATCCACAAGTCCCCAATTTCCTTGTCTTCGAGGAAGACCCTCAATCCCGTGGCTGGGCTGGGTGGCAGGGCGATTTCCGTGAACTTGCCGACCAGCAGCTGACCCATCGCGGTATCGTGGCCCAACGTATCTTTCCTGACCGTGGCGTCCGTGCGGTCGCCCTTGTCGAACACGTCGAGGGTGCCCGGAACGACGGCCTTCCTGCTGCGGGCGACGAGGTCCACTTGCCGCACCGTCTTCAAGTGCCCCTGGCTCCAGAACGGGTAATGCTCTTCGCGTAGATTGAGCGCAAGCTCGAAGCGCTGGTTGGCACCGGGCGTCTGGCCCTGGAATCTTGCCCATTCGGTGGGGAACTCGTCGCGCACGGAGAAGAGCCGCACCGACCCGATGGCCTGCGCGCCCTCGATGGCGGCCGTCACGTTTTCCACGGCCGCCTTCCGCAACTGGGCCCCGCCCTCGCGCGCGGTGTAACGGATATGGAGGATGACGTCGCTGATGGTCTGGTAGTCGAACTGCCGCGCCTCGCCGTTGCCGGGATTGGCCGGCAGGTCCAGGCGCCATTCGCTCATCACGCCTGAGTTCTCGAACGGCAGGTAGCGCTCGTCGCGCAGGTTGGTCTCGAACAGGCCCCCGTCGTTCTGCGCCGAACTCGTCACGATTGACTGCACGCTGCCGAAGAAGTCGGCGAACCGGTCGTCGTCGGCATTCTCGCGCGCGTACGCCCCTGCGCCGAGGTCTGCCGTCTTGCGGAGGCTGCTCTTCAGCAGCGTCAGCGTGCAGTTGACGCTGGCGTAGGGGCCTGTGACGCACGGGATGCTGACCGAGACCGTCCTGATGCGGCGGAAGTAGTGACCAGGACCGTCCATGTCGAACAACGTTTCAGGCAGCGTCACGGTACAGCTGCCCGAGCCGCGCAGTTGCAGCAGGGCCAGCGGATTGACCTGCAAGACGCTGACGTGCCGCGTCAGTTCGTATTCGCGCTGGTTGAGGTCGTGATAGGCCATCTCCATGCGCTTGATGTCGAAGTAGAGCTTCTCACCGGCCAGCAGGCCTTCCTTGCCGGCGAGATAACCGAACTGGAGATAGCTGAGATCCGGCTGACCGAGTTCGTGCTGCAGAGCGCGTTCGGCCTTTCTGGCTACATCGAACGCGAACTGGAAACATTGGCTGTGGAGCCCCTTCACTTCGCGCTTCATCCACGTATACAGCGACTTGTTCGTCCTTTTACCCCTGGTCTCGGTGCCTTCCTCGTTGAGGAAGCGCTCGATCTCCTCGGCCTGCTTCATCTGTTGACGATGGTTCTTCAATTCCATCTCGGCGATGGCCTGACGGAGCTCGGCCCCGCGGAGCTGCTTGAAGATCTGGCCGATCTCGCCGGCGGCCAGATTGCTCTGGTAGGCCCACTCCTGCTCGCGGCGGGCGTACGCGCCCACTCTGGCGGACTGCGCTGCCTGCATCGTCCACTCTTCGGCGATCGCGAAGCCGAAATCGGCGGCGAACTTGGCCACGGCGGCGAACTTCTGGCCGCCTGTCCCGATGCTGCCCCCGATGCCCCAGTAGTGGGCATGCACCTTCGTGTCGGGGATCATGGTAAGGCTCTGGGCGGCCAATTGCAGGAGCTTGGCGCCACGGTGGACGTTCAACGAGAAGCCGGATTTCTCCAGCTCTTCCGCCTCGAAGCTGCTCACGATCCGGCCACCCGAATTGCCGAGGTCCTGTGCGACGTCCGGCTCGATGTCGCGTGGGGCGACCTGCGGCTCGCTCATGACGAACCGCATCCTGGCGAGGCTGTCCTGATCCAGTTCCTCCAGGACCGGAATCGCGGCCTCGATCTCATCGGGCTTCTTGCCGAGCTGGCCCTCGTAGTAGCTGTACCGCTGCACCGCCAGTGCGAGCGTCTGCAGCAGGCCCTCTTTCGCTTTGATGGCCTCTTGCACCTGGCTGTAGCGCACATGCTCCACCATCTCCATCACGGCGCGCTCATGCCGGGCGCGCAGGATGGCCATAGCCTCGCCGTCTTCCTTCTCCATGGCCGACAGCAGGCTGTTGCCGAGCGTCTTCACCTCCTGGCAGATGTCGGCGGCTTTCTGGACCAGAAACAGGAAGCGCACGAGCGGCAACGGCTGATTCAGCCCGTTGACGATGGCGCCCACATCCAGGCCCGCGGCGGCCGCGCGCGCGAGCATGGCGGGATCGATCGGCGGTGCGAAGAGCGCCAATTGCCGGAACACGCCCTGGAAGTTGAGGCTGTTGCGAATCTTGAACAGGCGGTCGGCGACCGTGTCCCAGTAGCTCAGCAGCTTCTCGTTGCGCGGCACGCAGAAATAGAGGGCCTGGCCCATGCTGCGCAGCGTGGCCAGCCGGTCGTCATCGCCCCGGTCGTCGGCCGGGAACGGCATCAGGTCGAACGGTAGGTCCGCTTCGACGTCACGCAGCACGGTGCCGAACTGACTCAGGTCCTGTCGCAGCTTGGCGTAGGTCTGCCGGCGTAGCGCGCCTTTCCGCGGCACCGCCAGCGGACGCGGGCCGAGGATGTTGGCCGCCAGCACGTACACCATCATCGCTTCGTCGATGGCTTCGCCCGTGTCCTGCCTGAAGAGCGAATCGCCCCACGCGATCAGGTTGTCGAGGTAGGCCATCACCGTCTTGTGCATGTAGGCCTGCTGGCGGTACCGGGCGATGACGTGCGGCCGGAACGGCGCCTCCTTCCACGCCTCCATGCTCCGCACGGTCTCGGCGCGCAGGGTTTTGTCCGCGCCCGTGGCCAGGTTCACGAGCAGTTCCTCGATCTTCTGAACGTCGGTGCTCTGGAACGGCCGCACCTTCCAGAAGCGCGCGGGCGTCGGGCCTTCGCTGTCGTCGGTCGGATCGAACACGTAGTGGAACCAGCGCTGCGACTCGGCAAACCGCTGGTTCTTGCTCAAGTGCATCGCGATCGTGATTGGGACGTGGAAGAACAACTCCCAGTTGTACGCCGCGTACGCGCCGCCAGAACTGAAGTCGAGATCCTTGACCGGATAGGGCGGCTGCAGGAGCGCGGCGCTCGGCAAGTACGCCGCACCGAAGAAGTCGGCAAACAGCAGCGGACGCATCCTGCTCCGCAGCAGCCGCACCTGAACGCCGCTCGGAAGCTCGACCTGCGTGCCACCTGTCAACAGCACGCGTGTGCCCGCAGGCAGCGAGGCGGGTGTGCCGTCATGCAAGGTGAGCGGCGAGGCTGTCGTCAACGTGAGCGGCGTATCGCCGGAGACGATGGCCTTGCTGTTGGCTGGCGGCTGGAACACCTCGCCTGCCGCGGGTGTTTCAATCATCCCCTCGACCAGCGTCGCCTTCATGCCGTCAGGCAGCGCGGCCAGTACGTCACCGGCCGTGTCGAACGTCATGTGCGCGGCCAGTTCAACCGGGCTGCCGCTGCTCGTCGCCTGCACCGTGGCGAGCAACGCGATCCTCGAGCCGGCAGTAATCGTCAGCGTGACGTCGGGTTCCAGTGCGACCTCGAGGCTGCCAGCGAGGGACGCGCCATCGACAGCGTTTTGCGTGTCGGCGGCCTCGAGTCCAGAGGTGCCGCCGCGGACGAGCCGCTGCATCAGTTGCTGGACGTAGGGGTGCTGGTGCAGGTGGAAGCGATAGCGGACCTCGCGTTCTTGGACGATGAAGTGGCGAGTGTCCGTCGTGGCGCCGGCAGGGCCCGGCACGACGGTGAGCTCTTCCAGCAGGGAGCCGTGGAAGCGGTCCGCGACGGCATTGAGTAGTGGCTTCACAACGTGCTCCTTGGATCAGCGTTCTGGGTGGGTGATGCCCACGACACCCGCGCCGAGCCCGGCGCGGGTTGATTCATCGAGATTGCGAGCCAGCCCCGCGTTGAAGCCGCCGCTGCCCACGACGTTTAGGCCGCCCGCCGTACGCGTCAGTCCCGTACGCTCGAGGGATGCGGCGTCCGAGAGCACGAGCGCGCTGCCCGAGGCGAGGCCGCTTGCGGGATGGACGCCAACCACCGACCCGGCGTTTGCAGGTCCGCCCGCCGCGACGATATCCAGACCGGGCCGTCCCGCAGGGCCAATGAGCACACCGTCGAATTCGAGCGCCGTGGCGGCGTTGACGAGCCAGTCAGTGCGCAGCGCGGGACCGATGACCGACTCCGGGGCGATGCCAAGGCGGCCGCCCGGCGCGTCGGGGTCCGGTGCCGGGCCGCGAGGGATCTCTGCCAGCACCGCCAGGTCGCGCCACCATTCCGGATGGCGCCAGCCCGGGTCTGGCTGCGGCGTCGGCGTCACCCAGTCCTGCCACTCTTCGATCGTGCGTTCCGTCACGCTGGGCTCGACGAAGAACGTGTGCGCGTTGTCCTGGTAGAACACCGGCCGCATCAGCGCGGCGATTTCCGGGAGGCCGCGTTCGATGGCAGCCTGCACCGCGGCATCCTCATCGGGTGAGTCCGGTGTGATGAGCGGTGTGGCGGCGCTGTCGCACGGCAGCAGCGTGTAGGCGTCGCACTTCTGCAGAACGCCAGACACCTGGACCGTGTCCACGGGGGGCTGGCCGTCCTCCGTGGTGATGTGTCGTCTGAACTCCACGCTGAGTGCGCCGCTGCCGCCGTAGCGATTGGCCATCACGCGGCTGGCGCTGCTCAACGGATTGGACGGCTTCTCGCCGCAGAGGGCCGACTCCGGCGCGGCATTGCGGCCTGCCATGTAGAACGCCTGGTTCACACCGCCGCCGCGCAGGTGAATGTAGACACCCCGCTCGTCGCCGTCTTCATACGGTTCTTTCGAGACGTGGACGAACACCGAGTTGACGTCGAAGTCACTCGACACGAGCAACGGACCGGGCGTCTGCATCACTTCCACCCAGACATGACCGTCCGCCGTGGCGGGGCGTGTGTCGCCGACTCGACGGCGTTCCCAATGCGGAGGCACCGACGTCACCGTCGTGACGGGCACGAACCCGCTCGATTCGGATGTGCTCCACTCCCCGGCGAGGCACTCGCACCAGTGCAGTTGAACATCGAGTTGCTTTTGCCGCCCGGAGACGCTGACGTCGTTGATGACGTTCGACAGCTTCGCCTGGCCCAGACCCTGATTGCCGCTCGTCGACCCGAACCGGGGCTCGCGGACCGGCTTGTCCATGAAGCTCACCCAGAACAGGTAGAGGCGATCGCGCCAGACGACCGGCACCAGGTGATTGCCGTCCACCTCGGCGCTGACCGGCTCCCACGGCGTCCACATCTGGCGGGCGTAGCGACGATAGAAGTGCTTGTGCGGCTTGCCGTACGTGCGACCGATCACGTGCAGCGTTCGGGCGGCCGGCTCGCCATCTTCCATGTGCAGGGCCACGATATCCAGCCGCGCCAGTTCGTCCAGGGTCTTCAGGTAGTTCAGGAACGCGTCCTCGGCCAGATCGCTCGAGATGTCTCCTGCGAGCAGCGCTCCCTCGAGTTCGGCGAACAGGTGCGTCTTGTCATCGCGGAACTCGGGCTCGAGCCAGTTCTCGGGAAATAGGAAGATCTTCCGGTTGGCTTCCCAGACGCGGTAGCGCTTCATCCACTCCCACTGCCCGGCATTCACGACGGATGGATGCACCTTCGGCTCCATGTTGAGCAGGCTGCGCTGGATGAAGAGTTGCAGCGAGGCGATCGCCAGCCGGATGCGCGATGTCTGCACCACCGGCTCCATGCCCGGGTCGACGAGGAAGTGCTCGTACAGCTGCTCCATGCTGGCGAATCCTCGCTCGTGCATGACGAAGGCGACCAGTGCGTCACGCTGGCGGCGCCGCAGCCGATTGAACAGCGGCTGGGCCACGCGCTGCCACGCTTGCGGATCGAGGCGCGCCTTGATCGCCTCCTTGACGTCGCGCGCCACCTCGAAGCGGGGCGCGTCGGGCGCGGTGGACACGACGACGCGCGTCCACTCCAACAGCGACGCCGCAGGCACACCAAATCGATGAACCACCTGCAGCGCCTGCCAGAGCCGCTGGAGGGGCCGTTCGCTCGTGAAGGCAGGGATGACAGTGGGGCCTGCGAGGGCCTGAGCCGTGCCCTTGATAGTGACGTCGTCCCGGCGCGTGAGCCTCGCAATGAGCGGCACGATCGTCGTGTCGAACGCATCAGGAGCGGTGCTCTCGCTGGCTTCGAAGATGTCGATCAGGCCGGCCGAGCCTCCGCCAAGTTCGCGGCCGAGCCGGGCATAGGTGGCTAGGCGCTGGAATGTTCCAAACAGCGTTATGGCGCCAGCGGCCGTGTCGTCGCCCGGACGCGTCGGCAACGCGCTCAAGCTGTGGCCGTGAGGCAGCAGATAGCGTGCCTCACGCTCGTTCAGCCCAAGGGTCTGCGCCAGTTGCAGCACCTTGGTCAGCAGCGTCAGCGCACGCTCCGCCCCGTCAAAGCCCGCACCAGGTCCCGCTTCCGCGCCGCCGATCACGGTCTGAAGCAACGGGACCGTACCGCCCAGTACGGTCGCGTCGGCGAGGAGCGCCTCCACCAATGACGCCTCCGCGCCGGTCTGTGACGTCAACGTCTGAAGGACCAACTGGCGGATCCGACGCTGCCGCGACTCGTCGACGCGTGCCGGGGGCGGGTCGGGGGGAATCGTTGGATCGATGCGGATCGCGCGGATGCCTTCCGCCAGGGTCTGCAGCAGCACAAGCGTGCCGTCCGGGTCCTGCCGATACTTGCCTAACGCGTCGAAGCGATGGCGCAGCAGGTATTCCAGATCCTCGATGGTCAGCCCGCTGTCCTTGACCTCCTGGGCCACCTCCACGAACCGCAGCGTTTGCGAGAATGGGTAATCGAGCTCGATGGCCCTGCCCGCCGGCGTGTCCTTGAGCGGATCGGGATGCAGGGGCGTGAACGGGTCGAGGCCGGAGAACTGCTTCAGTGCAATCAGCTCGCGTACCGAAAGCCTCAAGCCCTTGGCCAGCAATCCGTACCGATAGAGCCGCGAGACGTTTGCCAATGAAAGATCGGCCGTGTCGGCGGGCTCACCGGCATCGTCGAGGACGCGCGCGATCTCGTCGAGCGTCAGGCCCAAGGCCCCGCGCAGCGCGGGGATGTGATCCCTCAGCTTCGGCAGCGCGCCCGACAGGTAATTGCCGAGCGGATCGTCGAACACCGGGTCGCTCTTCAACATGCCGCGGGTGAGAAAGAGCTGCGCGTAGAGCGGCTGCTTGCCGGTGGTGCCGAGGTTGGTCCAGAAGGTCAAGAGCTTCAGTCGGCCCTGCTTACCGGGGTTGAGCTTCTCCTCCAAGGACCTCAGGTGGGCCAGGTAGATCAGCGCCGTCTTCAGGGGCTGTGCTCCGAGCTGAGCCTCCTCGAATGGCGCGCTCGCTGGAACGAACGCCTGCAAGGCGCGACCGGTTTCGTCGATGCTCCAGCCCAACTTGCGCCACAGGCGCACGAAGAGGTTGATCCTGAGGAACGCCAGAGGATCGGCCGCCCCCCCATTGGCGTAGCGAACCGTCGTCAAATCGAAGTTCCCGCCGGCGCTGGGATCGGCGAGCACGAGGACCGCATCGAACGGAATGGCCTGGACGGTGGCGTGCGCCGGGCCCAGTTTCTCGTGCAGCGCCTGTACCTCCAACTGCAGCTTCTGATCGTCGGCCGAGAGCGTCGCGGGATCCGCGGTCACGAGAGGCAGGTGATCGAGGTACACGCGGGCGTCGTGGATGCCAATCCCCAGTTTGTAGAGCAGGCTCAGTTGCGCGATCTTTGGGTTGACGAAACCAGTCTGGATGATCGCCGCGAGCTCCTGATAGGTAACTCCCAGCCGCCGGCACAGCGCCCTGGCCGAGTGCAGGTCGATGCGCAGGCCGGTATCGGCCTCGACCGCTTCGGTCGTCGCTTCGGCTGCTGTGGCGAATCCATACAACTCATGCCATGTGGCGAGCGGATCGGGGTTGGTGAAGATCGCCAACTCCGCGGGCGAGAGTCCCAGCGACTCCATGAACATGGTGGAGCGGTCGAACGCCTGCGCCGGCGCGAACAGGTCGTCGCTCGGCCGGAACACGTCCATGACGCGCGCGAGCGGCGTCTCGAAGTGATCGCAGAACTGGCGAACGGACTCGGTCCAGAGATCGAACGGCAGCGTGAGCGGATAGCGCGCCGCGCGCAGTTTTTCATACGCGCCGCTGATGACGTTCTGCGGCTCGGCCAGCAGTTCAGCCGTCGTGGCATCGCCGGTGTCGCGCGCCGCGCGTCCCTCGAGCTGCCCATTGGCGACGTAGTACTCGAGGATTTCGTTGACGATGTCGATGTAGGGCAGGGCCGTATGGGTGTTCTCGCACGTCAGCGCGATGTGCGGCAGATCGGGGCGGCGCTCCATCAGCACGTCGTACGGCTTCGGATGCGGGTAGTCGTGCCCGCCGTGGGTCGTCTTCCACCGCGCCAGGAAGTGGTCCCATTCGCGAGCTTCGGGATCGACGAACTGCATCAGGTCCACGAGGTAAGCCGCCGGGCTCAGTACCGAGCGGCAGTGCTCGCATTCGCAGAAGTCCATCGACCCGAACAGCGACTCCATGGTCGGAAACTGCTTGATGAGTTCGTCGCGCACCTGTTCGCGGACCGCGACCGGCGCGGAGAGTCCGGCAACCGCCGGTTCGGTATCCACCTTCGCCGCGATGGCTAACAGGTTGAAGGTCACGCTGCTCACCTGGCGGGCCTTGCGATACACCAGGCGTGGCTCGGCCGGGGCGGGAGGCTTGCCGTGCAGCTCGACGTACTTGGCGTCATAGAGCGCGGTGAACTCGGCTTCCGGATAGGCGGTCACGTCGTAGGCCGAGTCCATCTTCAGCGCGAGGAGCACGGGCATCGCGTCGTGACTGGGCGTGATCTGATAGACGCGCTGCAGCGTTTTCAACTGCTGCCTGGCCGATTCGAACGCCGCGCCCGCGAGCCCGGCGTGGACTCCGGCGTGCGTATCGAGGAACCGGTCCACCGATGTCTCGCCCAGCCTGAATCCCTGCACGGCGGCGTTCTTCAACAGTGTCACTGTCTCGTCGCGCGACGCCGGCAGCGCGATGGCGTTCTGTTCGATCAGGCGTCCTACCACCTGCGTGGGATAGCTGCGGTTCACCTTGCGCGCCATGTCCTCGGCGTACCCGCGCAGCCGGTTTTCGACTGTCACGCCGCCGTAGCGCGCCGGCACCTCGGCATCGAGCTTCTGTTTCTCGGCGTCGGTCAGGCTGCCCAGGTGAGTGGGGGGAATCGCGACCTGCGCGAGCACCTCCGCGACCCATGTATCCGCGCGGTGAAAGTCCTGACCCACGAGTTCGGCGGGATCTGCGATCCCCTTCTGCATCAGCCGCCTCGTCATGCCCTCACTGTTGCCGGCGAGGAAGGCCAGCTTGCCTTGGAGCTGCAAGGCGCCGATCGCCTGGCCGTCAAGGCCGGCCTTGCGCGCCTCGTCCCAGAGTTCCGCGCCCGTGCCGCGATGGCCAAGATAGACGGGAGCGAACTTCGCCTGCGACTCTGCACTCACGCCCGAGGCGCCGAGCAACTGACCGTAGGTGGCGCGCGAGCCAGGCGCCGGAATGTTCAGGCGCGTCTTGGTGGCAAACGTGGCGAACCTGGTCGTGAAGTCCGCGATCTGCGCGTCGCTGAGTTCCACGATGCCGGCATTGCGCACGGTGGTGAGGGCTTGTTCGGCCGCCTCCGGATCCACCTGCGCCAGTGTCAACTTGTCCGAAGGCAGCCCCGCGCGGAGCAGGCCGTACAGCGGCTCCTGCGGCAATTGCACGTCGGCATCCGCGCCCAGCCGCTCCGTGGTGGCGGCGAGCGCGATGAGGCGAGCGTCCCAGCCCGTGGCGCGATTGAGCACCGTGAGGTCCTGGCGATCACTGGTCTCGCGCGCGGCCGCCAGTGTGCTCATCTCGCCGACGTGGGGCATCAGGTCGGCTGACAGGCGTCGGTACTCCGCGGCCAATGGCTGCAGGGCGGCGGGCGCCAGCAGATTCACCTCGGCCATCGATGCGCTGTCCCGCTCGTTCAGCGGGTGCGAGAGTGGCACCTCTTCGCCCGCGGCGTTGACCGTTCGCACCTGCAGGCTTGCGCCCTTGCCGGCGGCGTCGTAACGCAGCGCGTACTCACCGCCTGCGAGCGTGCTGGTCTCGTCCAGGAGGGTGGCCTTACCGCCGAAGTCCAGGCGGTAGAGCCGCAGCGTGAGCCGTGCCGCGGGCAGGCCGTGTTGCAGCGTAACCTGCCCCTCGATGCGTCGCTCTGTTGACGCGGCCGCGTCGAGCATCCCGAACTGCTGCAGCAGTTCGTTGAGCGCCTTGGCGGTTGCCTCGTCGACGTCCCCGATCGGCGGCAGCGTGCGCGCTTGCTGGAAGAGGCTCACGAGCTTGGCGGTGGCGCTCCCGAATCTCTGCGCGGTGCGCTCGCGCCTGAGCGCTTCCGACATCTCGCGCCGTGCCCCATCGTCAGCAGCGAGGATGACAGAGCGGTCGAGGCACACTTGCAACGCATCCTGCAGGCCGGCGACGGCCTCGCCTTGCATGCTCTGCTTGAGGGGGAAAGTGATGATTTTCATTGCCCTTCCTTATCTATCCCGCACCGTGCCGCATCACGTTCCGTGGATGTGCTCACGTAAGAACTCGCGGAGTCCGCGCACCGCTTCTTGAAACTGTTCCTGGCTCTTCTGATCAAGGGCGTGGGCTCCGACCCGGCCGGGCCTTAATCCCTCGACCACTTCGTCCGCCACACGTAGAAGGATCGGCGTTAGACGGTCGGTGATGTTCCGGTCCTCCAGGGACAGATGAAGCCCATCCAATGCCAGAGCTGTGTCGAGAGTCTTGAGCAAAACCGGGTCGTTGTGCACTTCATCGCGCACGTGAGCCATGTACGCCGAAAAGGCCCAACGAGCAACCACCCACGCCTGCCGGCTGTTGAAGCTGATTGCTGGCATTCAGAATCCCAATCGAATGATGCGAGCCTGCGCCGCCGCGGGCAGGCCGTCAAGGTATGCGGCAACTTCGAGCTTGTGGGCGGCACTAAACCCAGTCACGTCAACCGCTGTGAAGTCGTTTGATTTGAGCAGATGGGCATCAATGGACCGGAAGAACTTATCCGGATTCCAATACGTGGAAGCAGCGGGATGGCCAAGCGCGTCGAAGCTTCTTCCAAGATCATCGACGTACTCGGCACCGACGTGCTCGCTCTCGGTCAGCGGGACGCCGAGGTGATTGCTCAGCCGCTCGCCAGTTGCAACTTCGTTGGCGCTCAGCCGACTTGGACCTCCGCCAACGGGCGGCGCAACATGACCCACTCCGTGAAGCAGAGTCGTCACGCCCGAGGCTCCCCCAACGGCGGCCACTGTCGTCGTTCCTGATGTCGCCGCAGCGTTCAGGGCCCCGGCCGTGCCGGCCGCGCGAAAGCCGATGACCATGCCGCGAACAAAAGCTGCGATCGAGACCACCGAAAGAATGATGAGTGCGATTATGAGGACTGTTTGCAGCCAGTCCGGAATGTTGAACAATCCACTCTTCTTCTTGCCGCCGGAGCCATCGCCGCTCCCGAAACCGCCCCCGCTACCGGTGCTCTGTTGTCCCTGGTCCTTTCCGTCGGCGGATCCTTCTGGCGAACCGGGCTTGGTCTCGGTTCCCGTCCCGCCCGGCTGTCCTGGCTTCGTTCCGGTCCCTGGCGTCCCCTTGTCCTTGGTGTCGGTGCCGGGTTCACCTTCACCTGGTTTCCTGAGTCCGCCCTTGTCGTCATCCTGTCCGTGTTGCGGCAGGATTCCACGATTGCCGCCGACGTCGCCGCCAACGACTCCATCTTTCGTCCCTCCTGCGACACCGCTGCCGCTTGTCGACGACTTCTTGCGGTTCGGCTTCTTTGGGAGGCTAAGCGTCTGTTTCTGTCCCGGTTTGAACCGTAGCTTGTGTCCCTCCCGAATCAGCCTCTGCTGGACGTCGACTGGAATTTCGAACGTGGGCGCCTCCGGCTCACGGCCCGTCGGATCGACGAGAAGAATGGGAGAGCCATTCGCATACACGAACGGGTTCAGACCAGCTCTGAGTCCCGCCGGATCGCAACGCGTCCAGCGCCCCAACCAGGCCGCGTAGTACCGCGCGCCGTGGTAGTTGAAACCGGTGCCTTCATCGCGCTCCATCCCCGTGTAGCGGTACCGCTTCAGACTCACTTCAGCCGCGCTCCGTCCGGCCTGATAGGCCGTGCTGCCGTACGGGTGATACTCCTCATAGGAAATCAGCTGCCCCTCATCGTCGAGTTCCAGCGAGGCAGAACCAAGGTGATTGCTGAACTGGTAACGCGTCAGTGGAACGCCGGTCGTGAGGGGCGAGGCCACGTCCAGTGTTGTGGTTTCAACCAGCGCGACCCGCTGCTGGTCGTCCATCACGTGCAGCGTCTCACGCTCCACTGTGGCGGTGACGCCATCAGTCCCGTATTCCCGATAGCGTTCGAACAGACCCAGATAGGTGCGCTCCTTCATCCGCGAGGGTGTCTGGCCGGTCGCGGCCTGACGCTCCGTCACCTTGCGCACCCGTTGCCCGCTGCCGTCGTAGACGTACCAGGTCGTCTCTGGTGAACCCGCCGTGACGACCTGCTGCGCGGTGGCCTGCAGGCGGTCGTGAAAATCCCAGCGCATCAGCGGCAGATGCGGCATGCGCGTCATGTTGCCGTGCGTGTCGTGCGCGTAGACGCCGGAGAACTCTCCGCTCGCGTCACCGGGAAGGCTGGTGGCGCGAAGCCTGTTACTGGCGGGGTCGTAGTCGTAGCGTCGCGTCCACGACCCCGCCGTTTCGGCTTCGTGCATCATCCGCAGGATGTTGCCCACTTCGTCATAGTCGTATCGCTCGGTGTAGGTGCGGACCGCCGCTGCATCGGTGGGCAGCGGCTGGTTCATGCGCGGTGAGTCGTCGTCGGTGACCTGGGGCGACGCATGCTGCCCGATATGCTCTCGGCCACCCGCGGCAATCAGCCGGTAGAGCGCGTCGTACTCGTAATCGGCCGACGGCTCCACTCGTTGGCCACTGAAGAAGATGGTGTGCTG
Source organism: Gemmatimonadaceae bacterium (assembly GCA_046593895.1). Taxonomy (GTDB): domain Bacteria; phylum Gemmatimonadota; class Gemmatimonadetes; order Gemmatimonadales; family Gemmatimonadaceae; genus JABFXC01. The sequence goes on from JBKJQR010000126.1 coordinate 13,688, forward strand.
CGCCTCGTCGCGGATGTGCGTGATGTTGCCACTGGGATCGTAGACGTAGCTGAGATTCTGGATGCCACCGCGGGGAGGGGCGGCCGGCTGCGGCGAATCGTCGGGGAAGCCGGTGCCGCGGTCGGTCAGCAAATGAATCAAGCGGAACGTCAAGGGGTCACGCTCGTACGTCGTGCCGACGCCGTTGCCGTACCGGATGCGCGAGCGCTGGCCCTTCGCGTCGTAGTCGATATCCGTGACGAGGTGCTGCGTCGCCGTCTCGATGCCAGGAAGGCCTGAAGGTTCGGTGTCCTGCTCGAGCCAGACATCCACGCGGTCGAGCAGGCCCCCCTCATTGTAGGCAGGCCGAACCGCCGTCAGCGTGGTCCCCGGCCGATCGCTGTGGGGGACGACAAACTGAATCGGACGGTTGAGGGCATCGAACCGCATCGAGCTGCCGAAGAGTTCGGGTTCGAGTGCGGGCGTCTGCGACCAATCCGGTGTGCTCGTGTAGTTCCGGACCAGCTGACGCGTGTGGCGAAGCAGGTTGCCCTTGAAATCGAAGGCCTCGTCTCCACCGGTCCACGGATTGCGTCCGACGCTCACGACGACGCCAGCGGTGTCGTGATGGCGGAGCAGCCTGCCGCGCAAATTCAACGCCTGACTTTCGGCGTCCGAGAGCCCGTTGTTTGGCGTGTCGCCGTAGACCACGCGATCGAACTGAACCTCGCGGCCGGCGTCCTGCGGATCGATGCCTGAGCCGAAGGACCCAATTGTGCGGTGCAGCGCATCGTATTCCGTCCTGAACGCGTGACCACGGCTGTCCCACGCGAGCATCAGCGTGCCGGCGGCATCGTTCAGCATCCAGCGTTCGCCGGCATCCATGCCGTGCTGGAACAGGAGGTTGCCGGCGATGTCGTAGCAGGGAGTGAAGCCTGAGACCGGATCGTCTGCCTGGTCGTGCGGCACTGGCGGCACGATGTACTGCATGACCAGGTTTCGGCGAGCGTCACGGACCCACAGCGGCTTGCCCTCGGCATCGAGCCTGGTGAACGTGACCTGGTACTCGTCCCGCCACGTTTCTCCGCCGAACACATGGGCGCCAGCAGCGTCCTTCACCCGGTTGTGCGTGACGACGATGACGGCGCGGCCGAGGCTGTCGACAAGGGTGAGCGACGGAGTGGCGGCGTGCTGCGCGGCGAGCCACGCGGCACGCTGATCCTGGGTGACTAGCAATTGCCCCGTGATGTCGCGCGGCAGCGGCAGAGCCGGATCGGGCGGGTGACGGTCCGCGAACCACGAGCTCTCCAGCACGGTGTCATTGGCGTCGAAGCTCCGCGTCAGCCAGGGCGAGAACTCGACGCGGCTGAACGTGCCGTCGGGCATTTCGCTGCGGACCACACGCCCGACGGCGTCGTAGTAGGTGACCGCGGTCACGCCCACTTCGATCGGCTCCTCGAAGCGATGGCCCGACGGGCTGAAGTACGGCTCGTACTGCTTCACCGCCTTGCCCTTGTTGTTGTGGATGGTCTTGCCGTTCGCAATCCAGCGCGGCGGCAGGCCCGGCGCCTCTGGCTCGGCCTGCGTCTTCTTCACCAGCACACTGCCCATGCCGTCGGAGTACTCGAATGAGGTCTGCAGTGCGCTCTGTTCGGCGGGCGCGAGCTGGCTCACGTGTGTCTCGCGCACGATTCCGCAGGCGCACGGGGGATGGACACCCCAGGTGACGCTGCCGTCCGCATCCCGGGTCTCGCCGAGGTAGTAGACGTGCCGGGCTGAGGCGTCCGCCAGCCAGGTGCGCGCCAGCGCGTCGTCGAAACCCACCTGTTCGAAGAAGCCGGCGAGCTCTGGTGTCTCCGGATTCGCGAGCCCATCGTCGAACCCCGTCAGGCTGTCGCCTTCAGTGCCTTTGCCCTTCACCGCCATCGCCGCCGGCAGTCCGAGCACGTCGAAGAAGACTTCCGACAGATTGCCGTTGACGTCGCGCATCTCGACGGGGGAGAGGACGCGGAAGTCGAAGCGCTCGACGCGTGTCGTGTTCCCTAGAGCGTCGGTCGTCGATGCGACGAACAGATCGCGCCCGTCGTATTCCACTGTGGCGACGTGGCCGAACGGGTCCGTGAAACGTTCGGGCTGGAAGAAGTGTTGCGCGGCATCCGGTGCGAACCCCGCAATTCCGGAGCGGATCCAGAACTGCCCGTCGGTCGCGCTGCCGGGGAAACGCGCGGCGAGCGCGGCACCGCTCAGATAGCCGCTCTTCGAGTCATCACCCAGCCTGCCCAGGACATCGGGCGTCAGCTTGTCCGCGAAGACCGCGTCGAGCAGGTCGCTGGTGAGGGCGAGCGTGTACCGCTCGAACGGCAAGCCGAGCCGGCCCAATCGGCCGAGTGGCAGCGGCGCGTCGACGAGCGCGGCGTCAGCTTCGAAGAAGAGCGTGCGCCCATGCTCGACCAGGCGTTTCTGCGGAGTGCTGCCGTTCGCCAGTTCGTGATAGGCGATCTCCGGCACGGCCGCACCGGCCGTCTGATGAACCTCGCTCAGACGCAGGCTGCGCAACTCCTCGAGTGAGAAGCAGCGGTTGTCGCGCGCGTCGGACGTGAGCTGGTCGTCCGCATCTTCGGGGCTGATACCCGTCACCTCGTACGTCAACACCTCGCAGGACGCACGCAGGCGATAGGTGTCCGGCTCGATGACGTCGCCGGTATAGCGTGTCTCGTTGTAGGCGACGTGACGCTCGCGCTGGACATTGCGGATGAGCGCCACCGTTTCAGAGGGCAGGGCGTCGTCTTCGAACTGGCCGAGGCGCGGATAGACCACCGTCGCCGACTGCAGGACGTTGGCGTATTCGTCGTGCTGCAGATGGAGCGTGTGCTCGATGCGCGGGTCAGGCCGCAGCGGGTCCGCGCGCAGGTCGAGGTCGTAGCGGTAAGTGATGGCCTCGCTCTCGGCGACCAGGAAGACCGCGTGTCGATTGGGAGCCTTCGGCTGCAGGCGTCGAATGTGACAGTTGTGGTACGCCGTGGCGAAGAGCGTCACCGGCTCGTGTTCGCCGCGTTCGAGGACGTCGACATCCAGCTCGTACGTCTCCTGCCGAAGCGTCATACCTTTGCAGGCGCGCAAGGCCTCGCGCCATTCGTCGGCGTTCAGGTCGTCGGCGTGCAGGTCCGGCTCGGGCAGCGCGTTCTCCTCGAATACCCCGAGATCCGGGAGTGCATCTGGCTGCGCGTCTCTGAACGCGCGCGGGAAGTATTCGTGCGCGAAGTGCGAGAGCACGCGCTCGCGTTCGATCACCGCGCCGGTGTGGAACCATGTGACGGTCTTGACGGGCGGCTGATACAGGGTCTTGTCGTCGGTGATGTACGGGCTTGCGGAATTGCCCTGCGCAAATTCGCCGTAGGACTCGACATCCACCTGTTCGATGCGACCGAACCCGCGGAACTCCCGTTCAACGCCATCGAAGAACCCGTGGTGATAGGAGTAGCTGGTGGAAAAGCGCGTCTGCCGCCACTTGTCGGCAACCGTGACGTTCTCGACGCAGTGGACCGGGAAGGGAAGCTTCGTGACCCACGGCGTCCCGGCGGCTTTGTCCGCCAGGTAGAACTTCGTCGAGGGCGCGTACGAGACGACGGTCTCGGCACCGAGGTTATTCAGCGTCTTGACCAGCAGGTGCGGCTTCTGGCCGCCCATGATGTCCACGTAGCGCATGGACCGGCGCGTGTCCCCGGGCAGCGGCGACGACCAGACCAGGCAGGCCGTGCCGTTGCCGAACAGGTCGATCGGCACGATGGACGCGAGGTCGTCGACGCGTGGGAAGACGTTCAACTGTTGCGCGGCGCTCCAACTGTTGCCCGACTGATTGAAGTAGACGTGGACGCCATCGCGGTGCAGGTAGAAGATGTCCGTCGTGCCGCTGCCGTCGATGTCCGCGAGCCGGATGCGGCTGTGGTCGAACTGGTCGGGATGGTCGAACCGCGGCGCGTCGTCCATCGTGACCTTGGCGCCGAACCGGCCGTAGCCCAGGTTGGGCCAATAGCAGACGTTGCCGTTGCGGATGCGGACCAGGTCCGTCAGTCCGTCGCCGTCGAGGTCTGCCAGGTAGACGGATTCGCTGCCGTCAGCGAACACCAGGCGCGGGCCCTGCTCGTCGTCGAGCGCGTGAGGCACGCGCCGCGCAGGCTCGAAGCCCTGCTCGGCCAGTGATGCGTGCCACACAAACGCATCGTCTTCGCTGATCAACGCGTCCGCGTGGCCGTCGCCGTCGAGATCGACGAGTTTCAGGTTCGGATCGCGCGTGTCCCGGTTCAGGTGCGCCGTGAACGGACGAAAGCGCTCCCAGCCCTCGTCCGCGTCGTGCTCGTACAGGCCGGGCGCTGGACCGCCGAGCAGCACGAGATCCGGTTGACCATCGCCAGCCAGATCCATGAACTGCGCCTGTCCGTCTGTGAGCCTCGCGTTGGGCGTGAGCGCGACACGTTCCACGGGAGCGAACTCGACCGGCTTGTCGCTGATGGGGCTGACGTTGCGTTTGTAGAACCAGCCGCCGCCCTGTTCGGTCAGGATGCCCGGGATGCCTTCGCCGTGCAGATCGATCCACTGATAGGCCGCACCGTCGAGACCGATCGGCAGGTTCGCGAGGCTTGCCTCGTCGAGCTCGTGCACGGTGTCTTGCACGACCGGCTGCGTGTATGTGAATTCGACCGGCGGCAGGCCGCGCTTTCGATACCCGCCGGCGTCACGCTTGTAGCTGGGTTGGGTGACCGACAGCAGAAAAGCGTAGGTCGGGGCCGGCGCGCCGGCTGGCGCCTCGTCAAGCGAATACCCGAGGTCTGTCGAGCGGACCAGACAATCAGTTCCCACGCCAGGCTCGCCGTCGAAGTGGTGGAACATCAGCGCCCGCTGGCACAGACGGGCGGTGCGCACTTCGAAGCCGGATCGATAGGACGAGAACGGGTCGCCGCGCAACGCCCACGGGCCCGCCTCGTTCGGCGTAGGCGCGTCGCCGGCATGTTCGCCGTAATCGAACACCAGTTCGAACATCCAGCCGGCGCCCTGCAGCGCGCTTGCGCTCAGCCTGGCCGGCCGCTGCCCCGTGGCGTCGAGCAGCGTGTGTTGGTTCCCGTAGCGGATGCGCTTCAGGTAGCGGTTGGTTCCGCGTCTCGGGTCGTCGCGACCGCCACGGTTGCGCTCGTGCGCGCGGCCCAGGTCGACACCCGTGCCGTCCTCGGCTTTGTAGCCGTAGACGATGGCGTTGCCTTTGTCGTCGCGTGTCTCGGAAATGAGCCACGTGAACACGCGCAAAGGATCGGCAGCGTCCGCGATGCGCGAGTTCGCATCCGCGCCGTACAGCGTGAGGACGTTGTCCCTGGAAAGCGAGCGCCAGTGCACGTCGCCGTCGCCATGGCGCGTCCAGCGCTCAATGCGCGCGAACAGGCCTTCGATACGCGGGCGGTAGCGCTGGACGGTGTAGGTGTCGGCGCCGATCGCGCGATCGGGCACCGCCTCTCTGACCCAGGTACCGTTCTGATCGATCGTGACTGGCACGAGATCTTCCGCACCGGAAAAAATGTAGACGTCGGACTCCTGCGAGTCGTCGTACTTCGGCAGGCCCTTGTCGGTCTTGCGGGTGATCTGAGGCAGGCCGAGCGCCCACCCGAACCCGAACGGACCGTTGCCGGCGCCCGAGTCGTAGGTCAGTGCCAGTTGCGGAGCGAAGCCCGCGCGGCCTGGACTCGTGGCAATGGGTACGGACATGGAGCCGGTGCCCGTGATGGGATTAGCCGAGAACTTCTCGCCGATGCCGCGGATTGCGCCGCCCCCCTTGGGCAGCGAGATCGACGGCGCGGAGACTGTGGTTTTCTGCGTATCCCCGCTAGGATCCGACGTGTGTTCGCTGGCCATGCTGTCCTCACACGCGACGCATGCGGCGAGGTCCGAATGGACGCACCGCATTGGCTCCGTCTTCGCTTACTCCTAGAGCGGGGAATTCTACAGGGCATCCGGTTCCATTGACGACGAATCTAGAACAGCCTCAGCAATAATCTCCGCTGAAATCAGTCAGGGCTCGGCGCTGTTCTGTGATCGAACTGAAGTCCCGACGCGTTTCGGCCATCGGCTCCACGCCGCATCCAGACGAGCCTTCGTACGCCAAGTCGTACGCGAGCGAACTGCTGCGGACGAGGGCGTGCTCGCCGGACACCACCGCGTAGGCCGCGTCCGCGATCGGAAAGTGGCGTGTTGCCGTTATCTTGATGCGACGCAGCCAGCTGATCGCTGGGCTCGAACTGGCGCTGTTCAGATCCACCAACTTCACGTCGCTGACTCCAAAGGGCTGAGTTCGCGAACCCACGCGCGAGGTTGGCAGTTGAACGGCGAGCGCCCGAGGCGCCCGACGTCGTTCTGGCGCTACCGCAGCCAGCTCCCGACCAAGAGTCTAGGAACCCGCTTGAATTCTCTGACGTTGTCCGTCACGCACACGGCGTTGCCGAAATGGTTTCTTCCACCGCGAACCATTTCGTCGGCCGAGGGTAGTCTTCGGCCTCCACGCCGCAGCGAAGGACACGTCGCGCGACCGCCAAGAATACGCGACTTGGGGGAAGGTTAAATTGGGATCAGTACACACTGATGTTCGCGGAATCGCTGTCCGTGCCGAGCGTCGGGACGATTTCACTCGCCGCCGTTCGCCACGGTGCGGAGTGGGAAGGCTACCCCTTGAAAAGCTTGGCGCCGACGTGATGCAGCGCCCGGAAGCTCGCCGACGCCGCAATCACGAGCGCGCTGCAGCGTCATCCGACGCGGCCCGACCGCCCCGAATGACGGTTCGCAGGCCGACGACTGATGTCTGTCGAGCACGAAACACATGCACGAGTTCCCACCGAAGACTCTGCCCGCCGGCCGCGTGTTCGTCGGACGACATCCGGCAGAATGATGCCGTTAAGGCCGGGGGGAATGTAGCAGCCGCTCCCAGGACTGAAGCTCCCGCCGGGATGAACAGGCCCCCTGCTCAACGTTACCCCGGTGTTACCCAAGCAGGTTCAGGCGGGTCCCTTTGGGCTCGTGGAGGAAGGATTATCTGGGAAAAATGGAGCCGGCGACAGGAGTCGGACCTGCGACCTGCTGATTACGAATCAGCTGCTCTACCAACTGAGCTACGCCGGCTAGCGTGGGGGGCGTCCCGATTCACGTGCCCGACCGGAACAACGCATCGTAGCACGGCCCGGTTCGATTTCAGAGCCGTCGCGTCGAGTTTCTTCACCGTCTTCGCAACCGGCGCACACCGAGCCACAACGTCGGTGGCGTGAACGGTTCGACGTTCAGTTCCACAGTGGACGCCGCAGGCCACACGCTCCTCCCGACGATCGAACGGGGCTACCCCCGCGATTATGGCCGAGTGTTCTTCTGCGCCGCGGATTCCGGTTCGCTGTGCGTCCGCTCCTCGTCACGATGCGCACGCTCTTCCTCGCGGTGGGCTCGTTCGTGCTCGACCATCTCCCGCAGTTGGCGCGAGACAAATTCACCGGACGGCAATGTGGCCCCGTCGCCAACGCGGCCGAGCCACGGCGCCGGGTCGATGTCTTCCGTATGCGTCGGCGGCTTCGGGTTGCGGTCTTTCTGTGACATTCAGTC
>JBKJQR010000167.1:0-15777 GCA_046593895.1 Gemmatimonadaceae bacterium
CGCGGCCCAGCGCCCCAGCTGACGTAACGCTTCACCTCGGCCGACGCGTCGGCATCGTCGGGCCGCGTTCGACGTGCCGGCGAGACCGCATGTGAAACCACCACCGGCGCCGCCGGCAGACGCCGAACGAGATGCTGCAGCGCCACCAGCTGCCGCGCGTCGAGCACCCGCTTCACGTTAGGCGACGAGTCTCCCGTCGTCCCCATCACGATCAGCTCCTCTTCCGCCCGCGACGGGTAGCCGACGCTGAGCGAGAACATGAATCGGTCGAGCTGCGCCTCGGGGAGCGGGTACGTCCCTTCCTGCTCGATCGGGTTCTGCGTCGCCAGCACGAAAAACGGTTCAGGGAGCGCATGCGTCGTCCCGCTCGACGTCACGGCGTGCTCCTGCATTGCCTGCAGCAGTGCGGCCTGGGTCTTCGGCGGCGCGCGGTTGATCTCGTCGGCGAGGACGATGTTGGCGAAGATCGGTCCGCGGGCGAAGGTGAAGGCACGGCGTCCGCTCGTCTCGTCGAGGATCTCGGTGCCGGTGATGTCGCCCGGCATCAGGTCAGGGGTGAACTGCACTCGCGAGAAGGTGAGGTCGAGCGCCTCGGCGACGGTCCGAACGAGCAGTGTTTTCGCCAGCCCGGGGACGCCGACAAGCAGGGCGTGACCCCCGGCGAGCAGCGCCGCGACGAGATTGTCGACGACCTCGTGCTGCCCGACGATGCGCTGTCCGATCTGGGTGGTCAGCTCGCGGCGAGCCGCGGCGAGGTCGGCAAGCAGCTCGAGGTCGGACGGGACCGGCCGCGTCGCGTTAGGCGCGCTCACGCGGTCGAGCGCTCCATCAGGGGAGCGTGAACTCGGCCCGCTGCTCGATCGGGTAGTTCGAGCTGGCCAGCGTCGCGACCACGGTAAAGCGGCCGTGCTGGCCGGTCGGGGTCCAGCCGTCCTCGTAGACACTGGCGGCGTCGCTGCCTAACGGCTTGGTCATGAGCGCCGACGTGAACATCCGCGTCCGGCTCCAGCGCCAGATCTCGGCGCCGGTCGAGTCGAGGACCGCGAAGTCGTGCGTCTTGGCGTTGGGGAAGTCGATCTCGACGCCCTTGGCGCTGGCGTTGGTCACGGCGAGCGCAAAGTTGACGTCGTCACCGAGCTTGTCGCCGACCACGACGCCGAGGTGGGCGACGAGCGGGGCGGCGAGGGGCGTGTGCTTGTGCCTAACGGTGACGCGGGCGGCGGGCGATTCGGACGAGCGGGTGCGGGGGCCGCAGGCAAAGGCGACGAGGCCGCAGGCGAACAGGCTGGCGATGACGGGGGTCTTCATGTCGAGCTGGCGGACTTGGCTGGCGCGGGAGAGCGAACAAGCGCGAGCAACCGGCGGCAGCTCACAAATCGTTCGGGCCGAAGTTATGTGTCAGAAGACGAATAGTCAACGCGATGGTCACCACCTAAGTGACGCGCGGGCAGCGACTTTGGCCCGCGCTACTCCGCGGCGCGGCGAGCCGCCCCGCAGCAGGCCGGGAGCTTGTGAAATTTTTCTCAAGCCTCTAGATTCTGGTGCTTGATGAGAGACGCGGCGAAGCGACCGGACGAGCGGGTGCCAGGCCCCGGTGGCCGCGTCGTGCCTCCAGCAAGTGGAGGACCGGGAGCTGGGACCTACGCGAACTTCGGGCTGCAGTTCGTCGTCGCCCTGCTGTTTTTTCTGTATGTGGGACAGTGGGTCGACCGGCGGCTCGACACCTCGCCGGTCTTCGTCTTGATCGGTGTGTTCGCGGGGGCGGGCGGGTCATTTTACGCGATGTATCGAAAGCTGATGGCTGCGCAGGAACGGGAAGAGCAACGGGTGCGCGACGCAAGGTTGCAGGCGACGGGCACGCCAGTCGATGGCGAGCGCCGTTGACCAGCCGGTCACCGGTTGTTCTGTCGTCGGGGTCGAATGCCGGAGCGGTGCTCCGTTTCGCGCTGATCGGATTGGGGCTCACGCTCGCCACCGGGCTGCTGGTGGCGCGGTTCTACACCGGGTTGGACGAGCGGCGGGCGATCCTGATCAGTGCGTGTATCGCGCTGCCTCTTCAGATCGGAACCTTCGCGGTGGTGCGGGCGGTGCCGAGGGATCATGTGATGGCGGCGTGGGCGGGCGGCGCGCTGGTGCGGTTCGTCGCCCTGTTCGTCTATGGGTTCGTGCTCGCAAAGGCGCTCGGGCTGCCGTCGGCGCCGGCGCTGGTCAGCTTCGCGGGATTTCTGTTCGCTCTCACGCTCGTTGAACCTCTGTTGCTGAAAACATGAACGGCGTTCGCGCTCTACTTTTTGCGGTCCTCGCCGCGATGACTTTCGCGGCACCGGTCGCCGCGGTTGCCGCACAACAGCCGGGCAATCCCCGCGGTACGTCGGCCGGCCAGGTCGAGGCGTCGGCGGCGCCGGCGAGTGGGCACGGCCTCGTCGCGCCTAACGGCGACGCGGTGGCAGGGCCGGTGGACATCATCACGCCGCACATCACCGACTCTCGGTTCATCGACCTCCCCTGCTGGGATCACGGACCGCAGGCCTGCGAGCACGAACTGCCGCAGTGGCCGCTGCTCCACGTCGGCAAGTACACGATCGACATGTCGCCGACGAAGCACGTGGTCATGCTGCTGTTCGCGGCGTTCCTCTGCTGCATCGTGCTGATCAGCGCGGCGCGGGCGCACGCCCGGCACAGCCACGCGATCGGTCGCCCGAAGGGCTTTGCGGCAGGGATCGAGGCGATGGTCCTCTACATCCGCCAGGAGGTGGCGATCCCGAACCTCGGGCCACACGGCGAGAAGTACGCGCCATTCATCCTGACGCTGTTCTTTTTCATCATGTTCGCCAACCTGCTCGGACTCATCCCATACGGGTCGACGGCGACGGGCAACATCTCGGTGACCGCGACGCTGGCGCTGATCACATTCGTCGTGATCGAGATTGCCGGCATCCGGGCGCAGGGGCTAGGCTACGTCAACACGCTCCTCTACTGGAACAAGGAGCTGCCGCTGGTGGTGCGCATTCCGTTGTTCTTCATCATGACACCGATCGAGATCATTGGAAAGTTGACCAAGCCGTTCGCCTTGATGATCCGTTTGTTCGCCAACATGACCGCGGGGCACATCGTCGTTCTGGCGCTGATCGGACTGATCTTCGTCTTCCACGGGGTCGTGTCAGGCGCGCCGTTCATCATGGCGGTGATGATCATGCTGCTCGAGCTGTTCGTCGCGCTGTTGCAGGCGTTCATATTCGCGTTACTGGCGGCGGTGTTCATCGGGCAGATCAGGGAGGCGGCGCACTAGGCCGCGCAGCGGCCGCGGGGCGCTTCCAAAAAAACAGGTTGCTGTGACAACGACGTGGGGCGTCGCTCGACTCCACGCGTGCGGTAGCCGGCCGGGTGGCTGGCGAAGTCCGTTGAGGCCCGGACCTCGGTGACGGACAGCGTTAGGCGGCGGATCGCCTGATGGCGGGCGACGGTGGTACCACGAATCGACAACTCTCGGAGCTCTACACATGGTCGAAATCATTCCTCTCCTCCAGGCCGCGACGGCAAGCGTGTCGCCGGCGGGTCTGGTCGCAGTCGGCGCCGGCTTCGGAGCCGGGCTCGCGGTCATCGGTGCCGGTATCGGCATCGGCCGCATCGGCGGTCAGGCGGTCGAAGGCATGGCGCGCCAGCCGGAAGCGGCGGGTCGCATCCAGACGGCAGCGCTGATCTTCTCGGCGCTGATCGAGGGCGTCGCGCTGTTCGGCGCCGTCATCGCGTTCCAGCTGCAAGGCAAGATCGGAAACCTGTAAGCCAGCGAATCCATGCCGCGTCCCGGGACGCGGCGTGGTGCTGGTCTCTCCAACACGACGTCATCACATGCGCGCTGCACTCTTCTCGCTTCTGTTGCTCCTCGGCTCCGCTTCCCCCGCGCTCGCCGCTGCCGAGGAAACGACCAAGGTCGACCTCCTCAGTCCGCACGGCGGGTTGATGGTGTGGACGCTGCTGATCTTCGTCGCCCTCTTCTTCATTCTGTCGCGCTACGCATTCGGCCCGATCACGAAGGCCGTGGAGGCCCGCGAGCAGGCCCTTCAGGAGGCGATCGATCAGGCGAAGAAAGATCGCGAGGAAGCGGCGCGGATCCTCGCCGAGCATCGTACCCAGTTGGAGGGCGCGCGGGCCGAAGCACAGCGGATCATCGCTGAAGGTCGCGCCGTCGGCGAGAAGTTGCGCGTCCAGATGCTCGAGGAGACGCGCACCCAGCAGCAGGACTTGCTCGACCGGGCGCGCCGCGAGATTGCGAGTGAGCGTGACATCGCAATCGCCGAGCTGCGCAAGGAAGCGGTCGATCTCGCGATCGCCGCAGCGAGCAAGGTGATCGAGCGTAACCTCGATGACAGCGCGAATCGCAAGCTCGTCGAGGGTTACCTCGCGAGCGCGAACGTGCGCAAGAACTGATGCGTCCCGTCACGATCGCCCGCAACTACGCCGAGACGCTGCTCGCGCTGGCGCAGAAGGCTGAGGATCCGCGCGGGTGGGGAAAGATGCTCGCCGATGTGTCCGCGGCGATGGGCAGCGATGCGACGTTGCGCCGATTCCTCGAGTCGCCGAAGGTGAGCGCCGATCAGAAAAAAGAAATACTCGGCAAGGCGTTCGCTGATCGTGCGCCGCGGCTGTTCGTGCGTTACCTGCAGGCGTTGGTGACCAACCGCCGGCAGATGCTGATTCCCGTGATCGCCAGCGAGTACTTCGCGTTGCTCGACGCCGTCGAGAACCGCGTGCACGCCGAAGTGACGCTCGCGAAGCAGCCAACCGACGACGAGACCGCGGCGATCACGGCCAGCCTTGGCAAGACACTCGGCAAGGAAGTCGTGGCGCACGTGCGCGTCGATTCGAGCATCATTGGCGGGGTGGTCGTGAAGTTCGGCGACACGGTGATGGACGGCTCGGTGAAGCGGCGGCTGACGATGCTCCGCACGAGGATGATCGCCGGCGGCGCGAAGTCGTAGCGTCGCACGTCAGGCGGCCGGCTGGACGCACGGCACGCGTGTCCAGGACAACCGGACCGGGGCACCACCTCAATCCCGCAATCATGCGATACCTCGCGCTGTTCGCGCTCCTCGCTCTTGGCTGCAGCCACGCCCCGCAGCCGCCGCAACCGGCGCCGTCGCGCGATTTCCTGCGGGCGAATATCGACACGACCGTCAACCCGGGCGACGATTTCTTCCAATACGCCAATGGCGGCTGGCTGAAGCGGAACCCGATCCCCGCGTCGGAGTCTCGCTGGGGGATTGGCAACGTCGTCAACGACCAGCTGCGCACGAGCTTGCGCAAGATCAACGAAGACGCGGCGACGAGCGGCGGCGCCCCGGGAAGCGACCAGCAGAAGATTGGCGATTTCTGGTCGACGGCGATGGACACCGCAAAGGCGCAGCGACTCGGAGTGCATCCGCTCGATGCCGAGCTCGCGCGGATCGATGCGATCCGCACTGCGCACGATGCGCTCGACGTCGGCTTCGCGCTCCAGCCAATCGGGGTGCAGCCATTTTTCGCGGTGTTCGTCGGGCAGGACGAGAAGAACAGCGACGTGGAGGCGGTGCACCTCTACCAGAGCGGGCTCGGTCTGCCGGAGCGCGATTTCTACTTCAACACCGATAGCGGTGTGACCCGCATCCGCGGCGAATACGTCGCGCACCTGGGCCGCGTACTCGCGCTGCTCGGTCGCGATGCCGCGAGCGCGCGCGCCGCGGCCGCAAACGTCATGGTGTTCGAGACCGCACTGGCGAAAGCATCGCGAAAGCTCGAGGACCTGCGCGATCCAAATCTGAACTACAACAAGATGACGCCGGCCGAGGTGACGACGAAGCTCACGCCGTCGATCGCCTGGACCGACCGACTCGCTGCGTGGAAGCTGCAGCCGAGCTACGTACTCGTCGGGCAGCCGCAGTTCTTCGCGGCGGTCGATACGCTGCTGCGCACGACGCCGGTGCCGGTGCTGCAGGATTATTTGCGGCTGCAGCTGGTCGCGAACTATGCCGGCTATCTCAGCCGGGCGTTCGACGACGAAAACTTTTCCTTCGCGAGGGAGCTCACCGGCCAGGCGGAGCTTCGGCCGCGGTGGAAGCGCGTGCTCGATGAAGAGGGTAGTGCGATGGGGATGGTGCTCGGACGGATCTTCGTGAAGGAATATTTTCCCGAAGCAGCGAAGAAGCGTTATGGAGCCATGGTCGAGGCGATTCGCGCATCGTATCTGAACCGCATCAACCAGCTCGACTGGATGAGCGATTCGACCAAGGCCAAGGCGCGGCTGAAGCTCGCGGCGATCACGCCGAAGGTCGGGTATCCCGACAAGTGGAAGGATTACTCCGCGTTGGTGATCGGTCGTGATTCCTACGCGGCGAACATGATGAATGCGGCGCGCTGGGGGTTCAACGACATGATCTCGAAGTTCGGGAAGCCGGTGGACCGCACTGAGTGGGGAATGACGCCGCAGACGTACAACGCCTATTACAGCCCGTCGAACAACGAGATTGTACTCCCGGCGGCGATCTTCTCGATTCCCGGTGTGCGGGACGATCAGGTGGACGACGCAGTGGCGTACGGCTACGCCGCGGCGAGCACGATCGGTCACGAGATCACCCACGGCTTCGACGACGAGGGGCGCCAATTCGACGCGGCGGGCAACCTGAGGGATTGGTGGACCCCACAAGACGCGGCGAAATTTCAGGAGCGTTCCGAGGTGATGCGGAAACAGTTTGACGCGTACGAGCCGATGCCGGGGCTGCACATCAACGGCAAGGCGGGACTCGGCGAGAACATCGCCGACTACGGCGGACTCCTGCTCGGCCTCGACGCCTTCAAGAAGACGCAGCAGTACCGCGAGGGCACGCCGATTGGCGGCTTGACGCCGATTCAGCGCTACTTCCTCGGCTACGCCATCGGGTGGCTCTCGGAGCAACGCGACGCGGCGCTGCGATCGAGCCTCCTCGCTGACGTCCACTCACCAGCCAAGTGGCGAGTGCTCGGACCGCTGTCGAACATTCCCGAGTTCTACGATGCGTTCAACGTGAAGCCGGGCCAGGCGATGTGGCGCCCGCCGGAGCAGCGCGTGCAAATCTGGTAGCCTCTCACTCGCGCTCATGATCGCACTCGTCGCACTCCTCGTCGCGGTCCAGCAGCAACCGGATACCTTCGTCACCGCGCCGGCGGGGCGCCCGCCCTCGACGGCGCGGCAGCGCGCGAACTACGTCATAACGGCGCGCCTCGACGAAGCGGCAGCGAAGCTCGTGGCCGAGGGACGAATGGTGTACGCGAACAACTCGCCGGACACGCTCCGCGAGATGTACGTGCACCAGTACCTGAATGCCTTCCGCCCCGGCTCGAAGTGGAGCGCGGTGGACGAGCGCGAGGGACGTGTCCGTTTCCAGCAGCTGACGGATCCGGATTTCGGGTACGAGCGATTCACGTCCGCGCCGCGCGTCGACGGTGTCGGCGTCCGCGTCGACTACCCGGGGTCGCCGGACAGCACGGTTGCCCACTTCGTGCTCCCGCATGCCGTCGCGCCGGGCGATACGACGATCGTCGAATTCGCCTGGGAGGCACGGGCGTCGACGGTGCCGCGCCGTCAGGCACATCGTGGCCGGAACTGGGATTTCTCGCAGTGGTATCCCAAGGTCGCCGTGTACGACAACGGGGGTTGGGAGCCGTACGCGCTGCGTCCCGCCGGCGAGTTCTACGGCGAGTTCGGGAACTTCGACGTCACGTTGATCCTCAGGGAGGATCAGGTCGTGGCGGCGACCGGGCTGCTCGTCTCGGGGGATCCGGGATGGGAACGAGCGAAAAAGTGGGGCGACGTCGTGAGTCCGTCGCTGGCGTCGTACACGCTGCCGACACGTGCCGAGCCAGCGTTAGGCGCCGGGGAAAAGGCGGTTCGTTTCCATGGCGAGAACATCCACGAATTCGCCTGGTCGACGTCGCCCGACTACCGCTACGAGGGCGCGGCGTATATCCGGCCGCGCGGCGAGGTGTTGCCGCCTAACGGCGTGACGACCTGGGACACGGTCGCCATCCGCGTCCTCTACCGGCCGGGCGACGAAGCAGCGTGGGGCAACGGGACGGCGGTGACGCGGACGAAGATTGCGCTCGACTGGCTCGAGCACGTTTACGGGCCCTATGCGTACCCGCAGGTGATCAACCTGCATCGGATCGACGGCGGCGGGACCGAGTTTCCGATGATGATGATGAACGGCTCGGCGTCGCAGGGGCTGATCCTCCACGAGGGCGGTCACATCTTCACCTTCGGGATTCTCGCCAACAACGAGTGGCGGTCGGGGTGGATGGACGAGGGGCTCACGTCGTACCAGACGTCGTGGGCCGAGGGCGTGACGCCACAGGACCGTACGCGCCGTGGGGGGCGCGATAGCGTCGGCACCCGGACGCCGGGATATCGTCGCCACGCGCCGCGACCGGAGGGCGCTGACGCCCTCCAGCTCGGGCAGTACCGGCTCGAGTTCCTCGGCCGCGCGCAACCGATCGGTACCCGCTCCGACCTGTTCCGGGACTTCGGGATTTACAACGGCATGATCTACGACCGCGCCGAGCTGATGTACGGCGCGCTGCGCGACGCGTTAGGCGACACGTCGTTTGTCGCGTTCATGCACCGCTACTACGCCGACTGGGCGCTGCAGCACGTGGATGAGCGGGCGATGCGAGCAACCGCCGAGGCGGTGCATGGCCAGCCGCTCGGCTGGTTCTTCGACCAGTGGGTGCGACACACCGGCGCGACCGACTACGCCCTGACGAAGGTGAGGACGAGCCGGCAGCCTGACGGCAGCTGGCTGACGCGCGGTCGCGTCAGGCGACGCGCCGAGTATCGTGAGCGGCCGCCGTTAGGCGTGTTGACTGCGAGCGGTTGGACGATTGCTCGCGGTGTTCCCGATGCAGATAACCAGTGGATCGACGTACGGACGGCCGCCAAGCCGCGCGCGGTGCGGCTGGATCCGTTGCGGACCAGCGAAGACTGGGACCGGCGCAACGACGTCGCGCCCAGTTGGCGGTCGATCTGGCGGAAGGAGGAGCGCATCCAGCGGACGACGTTCGACTGGCCGTTCCTCGATCAATTCGATCGTGACGTGGTGATCACTGCACTGACGCCGATCGCCTGGTATTCGACGCCTAACCATCTCGTTGGCGGGCTCCGATCGCGCAGCAATTATCAGGGACTGATCGATCGCGATGAGATTGGGATCGTCGTCAACCGTGAGGCGCCGGGCGAACACAGCGATTTCGGGCTGTCACCGCGGTTCCAGGCATGGTGGGTCCACGAGAATCCGACGCTGCCGTGGCGCGGGCGACCGCTGATCGGGCTGCGCACGGCGGCGTGGACGTTCGATGGTGCGGCGGGCGCCGAGCTGTCGTACAGCTGGGATGCGAGCCGCTACCATTTCGCGCGCACGGTGAGCTCGGCGCGATCGATTGGGCTGACGTTCACGGCGCCACGCGGCTTCGGGTACCTCCCCGACCGGTGGGAGAATGCGCGCGTCGCGGAACTGAAACTCGACCAGACGACGCGGTTCTGGCGCGCGCGCTGGAAGCCGGAGCTCGGCGTCAGCCTGGCGGGCGGCGCGGAGCAATCGTCCGTGCAGTCGCTGCCCTACCCGCGCGCGACCTACGGCCGTGGCGAGGCGTGGCTGCGCGGATCGCAGCCATTCGGCCGGGACAGCAGTGTGGTGTTCTCGCTCCGCGCCTACGCCGGCGGCTCGACCGCGCAGACTCCGCTGCAGCGGAAGACGTTCGTTTCGTCGCGCGACCCGTACCAGACGCTCTACAACCACCTCATCCGGCCGCGGGATGGGATCCTCACGCGCGACAATATCCCGACCGTCGCGTTAGGCGGCGCCGGGCTGCGCGGCTACGATCCGCTCGTCGCCGTCGGATCTCGCATTGTTGCGCTCAACGCGGAGCAGGGGACACGGCTGGTGTCGATCACGAGCGGCGCGCGGCCGCTCGCCGTGTGGGGCACGCTGTTCGCGGACGGGGGCACCACGCAGACTCGGACCCTGATCGACGCGGGCGTCGGCGCGATGCTGCGCGGCTGGGTATTTGACCGCGACGTGCGCCTGCGCATTGACCTGCCGTTCTACCTCAGCGACCCGATCCTCGGCGGCGGGCGCTACAGCCTGTTCGGGCGACACGCCAACGTGTCGCGGCTGGGCGACAAGGTCCGCGTCGACCGTGTCCAGCTCACGTTAGGCAGCTTCTGGTGAGCGCGCCACCTCCCTAACGGTCGCGGCTGCTGCCCCGGTCGGTGATCAGGATGTTGATCACCATCAGTAGCCCGATCACGCCGGCGATCGAGAATCCGGTCATCCCGAGACCACGCCAGTAGGGCAGCAGCATCCCGCTGGCGATCAGCAGACCGGTCAGCACCAGCCCGGTAAAGATCCGGTTCGCGACCTTCTGCAGGCTGCGCCCGAGTGAGGCGACCTGCGGGGAATCCACCGTCATGCTCAATTCATTCGCCGCGAGCTTCGCGGTGAACTGATCGAGCCGATGCGGCAGCGCCGAGGCGAGGTCCGTCGTCTGGCTCGCCGTGCGAAAGAGGCGGTGCCATGACATGTCTTCCTGCGCGCGCTCATTCGCGATCCGGCTGCCGTATTCGCGGATCGCCTTGATCGGGCTGTAGCTCGGGTCCAGCGCGGCGCTGATCGCATCGAGGTTGAACAATGCCTTGGCGAGCAGCGTCAACTCGGCCGGAAGGCGCAGCCCCGCGGTGTACGAGATGTTGATCACCTCGTAGAGCACGCGACCAAGCTTCACCTCGCCGATCGACAGGTCATAGTTCTGGGCAACGAGGTTGGCGATCTCGCGGATGTACGTCTGTCGCGCGAACCCGTCCAGCGGGACACCCATCTCGATCATCGTCTCGGCGACGCCGTGCCCCCGATTGTCGGCGAGATCGAGCAGCAGGCTGACGATGCGATCGCGCACCGGACCGGCGAGGTGCGCGGTCATCCCGAAGTCGATCAGCGCGAGCTTCGGCTCGTCCGCGCCCGGCATTTCATTCGCGGGTTGAGCGATCGCTTCGGCTTGCGCGGTCTGTTCGAGCTTCGAGAGCGGGGTCAGTGCCTCACGTTGCAGCTCGCGACGATTGTTCGCCGCCACTTCGGCGGGCGTGCGCGGGTTGACCGGGCCGGGCATGACCACGAACACGTTGCCCGGGTGCGGATCGGCATGGAAATGTCCGTCGATGGCGATCTGCTTCAGGTACGCCTTGGCGAATTCGTCGGCGACCTTGGTAAAATCATATTCGACGCGGCTGATGCGCGGCACCGCGTCGATCTTGATGCCGCGGATGCGCTCCATGGTGAGCACACGCTGCGAGGTATACGCCTCGATGATGCGGGGAACGAGCAGCCGCGGAAACTCGGCGAGCGCGCGCCGGAAATTGGCCGCGTTGCGCGCCTCGATGCGGTAATCCAGCTCGTCGGAGAGTGCGCGCTCGAGTTGCTGGATGACGCCGACCATGTCGATCTTGCGTCCGGCTTCGGTGTGCGAGGTGAGGAACGCCGCGACCTCGCGGAAGAATGCAACGTCGTCGATCAACTGCTCGCGGATGCCGGGGCGCTGGATCTTGACGACGACATCGCGGCCGTCGCGCAGCGTCGCGGCGTGTACCTGGCCGAGACTGGCCGTGCCGATTGGCTCGGCGTCAAAGGATCCGAACAACTTGCTGATGCGGGCGCCGAATTCTTCCTGTATCGTTTGCTCGACGTCGTCGAAGCTGATCTGGCCCACGTCGTCCTGAAGACGATCGAGCTCGCGGACGAACGCCTCAGGCAGAAGGTCGGGGCGCGTGGACAACACCTGACCAAGCTTGATGTAGGCCGGTCCGAGTTCGACGAGCTTGGTGCGGAAGGCGCGGGCGCGAGCGGCGATTTCTCCGTCGGCCGGATCGGGGCCGGCCGATTCGGGGGAGAGCGCGATCAGGCCCTGTTGCTTGGCGAAGTCGGTAAGGCCGTACCGGGTGAACAGGCCGACCATGGCCGCGAGACGCGGGATATAGCGCGGGGCGAGGAGCATGGAGACCGTCGAGGCAGGAGCCATGCCGGAGCACCGCGGGGCGCCGCGCTCGGTGCGGATCGTGCATCTCGCGCGGGCGCCGCGAACGCGGATTATTCCGAACGACAAAGCGGGGTGAAATGAGCGGACCGACCGACGTGACGAGAGTGCCCAAGCCGTGGGGGCACGAGACTATCTGGGCGAAGACCGACCGCTATGTCGGCAAGATCCTGCACGTGAAAGCCGGGCAGGCGCTCTCAGTGCAGTATCACAACAAGAAGGACGAGACGGTCTATCTCCTGGCCGGTGAACTGATCTACTGGGTGAAGTTGCCGGGAACCGAAGAGCTGAAGGACATGAAGCTGAAGGTCGGGGAGGCCTTCCGGATTACCCCGGGAACGGTGCATTACATGGAAGCAGTGACCGATTGCGACGTACTCGAAGCTTCCACTCCGGAGCTCGACGACGTCGTACGACTCGAGGATCGCTACGGACGCGAGGGGACGAGCAAAGCATGAAGGTCATCATACCGCTGGCCGGCAAGGGAACGCGCCTCCGCCCGCACACGCACGTCACGCCGAAGCCGATGCTGAAGATCGCCGGCAAGCCGGTGATGGACTACATCCTTGATGACCTGCAGAAACTCGGCGGCATCGATCAGATCATCTACATCACCGGGCACCTCAAGGAGAAGGTCGAGGCGCACGTCAAGGCGAAGTACACGTTCGATTCGGTGTTCGTCGAGCAGCGCGTGCAGGATGGAACTGCTGGCGCGGTGCAACTGGCGAAGCCGTTCGTTGACGAGCCGGTGCTGATCATCTTCGTCGACACGATCTTCGATGCCGACCTGTCGGTGATCAAGACCCTCGACGTCGACGGGATCATCTGGACGAAGGAAGTCGAGGATTACCAGCGGTTCGGCGTCGTCGTCACCGACGCCGATGGCAACATGACGAAGATCGTCGAGAAGCCGAAGACGCCCATCTCGAAGCGTGCGAACATCGGGCTGTACTACGTGCGCAACTGGCGGTTGCTCTTCGAGGGGATCGAGCACGTGCTGAAGTCGCCCGCCAACCAGGGTGAGTTCTATCTCACCGATGCGTTCCAGTACATGATCGAGAAGGGCGCAAAGATTCGCGTGATCGAGGTTGAGGGATGGTACGACGCGGGCAAGCTCGACACCCTGCTCGAGACCAACCGCGTAATCCTCGCGCGCGGCAAGGCGAGCCGGCCGGCCGGCGCCGATGCGGCGTCCACCGTGATCGATCCCGTCTACATCGAGGAGGGGGTGACGATCCGCAACTCGCGCGTCGGGCCTAACGTTTCGATCGGGAAGGGGAGCAGCGTCGATCACTGCGAGCTCCGCGACACGATCGTCGGCGTGAAGTCGAAGCTGAGCAAGGCGAAGCTTGTCAACTCGCTGATCGGCGATGAAGTCGTGATCAGCGGAGTGAATGGCGAGCTCACGGTCGGCGATCACTCGGAAATCCGGGCCACAGCGCACAAGGAGTAGCGTGGCACAACCGGTGTGGTCACCGGCGCCGTCGCAGGTTCGCGACGCGCAGATGACCGCGTTCATGCGTTTCGCCCGGGAGCATGGCGCCGACGGAGTCCTCGATTACCCGGGGCTCCATCGCTGGTCGATCGAGCATCCGGCGCAGTTCTGGCCGGCGATCTGGAAGTGGTGCAGTGTCGTGTCGGCGGAGCGCGATCGCGGCGAGCCGTGGGACGAGGTTGTGATCGGGCTCGATCGGATGGCGCCGCCGGATCCCGAGATCGGGCCGCGCTGGTTCAGCGGCGCGCGCCTCAACTTCGCCGAGAACCTGCTCCGCCATCGGGGGCCCGAGGCGGCGATCGCTGCGTGGAACGAGCAGGGGTGCTACCGCTCGCTGTCGTTCGACGACCTGCGCGACGAGGTTGCGCGCGTCGCGCGGGCGCTGCGAGCGATGGGGGTCAGGCGCGGCGACCGCATCGCCGGCTATCTCCCTAACGTTCCAGAGGCGGTGATCGCGATGTTGGCAACGGCGAGCATCGGTGCCCTCTGGTCGTCGTGCTCGCCCGATTTCGGCGTCAAGGGAGTGCTCGACCGGTTCGGCCAGATCGAACCGCGCGTGTTGTTCTGCGCTGACGGCTATCGCTACGCTGGGAAAGAGATCGACTGCCTCGAGCGAGTGCGAGAGATCGTCGACGCGCTGCCGCAGCTCGAGCGCGTGGTCGTCGTGCCCTATCTCACTTCGGATCCTGACGCACGGATGATCCGCCGCGCGGTCGGGTGGCGCGACTTCGCGCCGGACGACGAATTCCCGCCGCCGCTCGAATTCGAGCGGCTGCCCTTCGACCACCCGCTCTACATCCTCTACTCGTCGGGGACGACCGGGCTGCCGAAGTGCATGGTGCACGGCGCGGGGGGTACGCTGCTCCAGCACCTCAAGGAGCTGGCCCTTCATACCGACATTGGCGAAGGGGACCGGCTGTTCTACTTCACCACCTGCGGATGGATGATGTGGAACTGGATGGTCAGCGCGCTCGCGTTAGGCGCGAGCATCGTGCTCTACGACGGTGCACCGCTCGCCCCCGATCCGGCAATTCTCTGGAAGATGGCCGAGCGCGAGCGGGTGACGGTGTTCGGCACGAGCGCGAAGTACCTGGCCCTGCTCGAGAAGACGGGACTCGAGCCGGTGAAGTCGTACGACCTTGGCGCGCTGACGGCGGTGCTGTCCACCGGGAGCCCGCTGGCCGCACACAGCTACGATTTTGTCGCGCGCGCGATCGGTGCCGACGTGCGGCTGAGCAGCATCAGCGGCGGCACCGACATCGTCTCCTGCTTCGCGTTAGGCAATCCGATCGTCCCGGTCTGGCGGGGCGAGCTGCAGTCGCGCGGGCTCGGGATGGCCGTCGAGGTCTGGGACGAGACGGGACGGCCGGTGACCGGCGTCAGTGGAGAGCTGGTCTGCACACGGCCCTTCCCGAGCATGCCGGTGGCGTTCTGGCGCGACCCCGATGGGGCGAAGTACCGCGCGGCGTACTTCGACCACTACCCTAACGTCTGGCGACATGGCGACTGGGCGGAGCGCACCGAGCACGATGGCCTCGTGATCCATGGGCGGAGCGATGCGACGCTGAATCCGGGCGGGGTTCGCATCGGCACGGCGGAGATCTATCGCCAGGTCGAGCAGCTGCCAGAGGTGATCGAGAGTCTGGCGATCGAGCAGGTCGTGGGCGAAGATGAGTCGCGCGTCGTACTCTTTGTCCGGCTCCGCGATGGTGCGCTGCTGACCGACACGCTGTGCGATGAGATTCGTCGCCGGATCCGCGATCACACGAGCCCACACCACGTGCCGAAGAAAATCGTCCAGGTCACCGACCTCCCGCGAACGATCAGCGGGAAGATCAGCGAGCTCGCAGTGCGGGACGTCGTCCATGGGCGGGCCGTGAAGAACAGCGACGCGCTGGCCAACCCGGCGTCGCTCGGGCTCTTCCGCGACATGCCAGAGCTGCGCGACTGATGCCGATCGGCCGGAAGTACCTGCGCGGCCACGAGGATGGATTCGAATGGCGTGGCCGCGAGGTCTCGCGGCTCGAAGGGCTGAGCGACGCGGTGTTCGGCTTTGCAACCACGCTGCTCGTCGTCTCGCTCGAGGTGCCACGAAGCGTGGAGGAACTGCTGCACGCAATGCGCGGATTCGTCGGCTTCGCAATCAGCTTCGCGCTGCTCTTCCGGCTCTGGGGGTACCAGTATCGCTTTTT
>JBKJQR010000210.1:0-16292 GCA_046593895.1 Gemmatimonadaceae bacterium
TCCTCATCGAAGCGCACAACCTGCTGGCTGCGGGCGAGCACGCGCGTCTTCGTCGTCGTCGGGCGCGACCCTTCGACCAGCGAGCGCTCCTCGGCGCCGATCGCGCGGAGCATCTCGCGCAGCACCGTCCCCGGGATGTCCTTGCCGATGATCGCGACGAGCTCCGCCCTTGCGCCGAGCGCGGCGACGTTCTGCGCGACGTTGGCGGCACCGCCGAGGGCGTGCTTCCGTTCGCGAACGCGGACGACGGGGACCGGTGCCTCGGGAGAGATGCGATCGACGTCGCCGCGGAGATAGACGTCAAGCATTGCGTCGCCGACGATCGCGATGCGATGCGATCGGGCTCGCTGGAGGAGCTCGACGATGCGGGCGCGCGACACGGAGAGGGGCATGGCACAAAGTATCGAGGTTGCTCCGGCACGGGCAACGGCGCCGACGCTGGGGGCTCGCGCGACGCCGGGAAACTGGCGAAGTTCCGGGCGCGCCTCCGCTCGTTGCGCGCTTCCGTCATCGCCTATCATCAGTCGAGGCATCCGTGCCGTTGGACAAATCCGTAGCAGCCGCGGCTCGAGCCGCGTTTCCAGCCACTGGCGCCCGGATCACGCTCGGCGCCGTGGTGCACGATGGCCAGTGCGGAGGTGAGCCGATCGTCTCACTGCCGTTGGCGATGGTGAACCGGCACGGGCTGATTGCCGGCGCCACTGGGACGGGGAAGACGAAGACGCTGCAGCTGTTTGCCGAGCAGCTCTCGGCTGCCGGCGTGCCCGTGTTCCTTGCCGACGTGAAGGGCGACGTGTCGGGGATCGCCGTGCCGGGCGACGCCAATGATCGTGTGACCACTCGCGCCCGGGACACCGGCTACGACTGGAAGCCTAACGGTTTCCCGGTGGAGTTCCTCAGTCTGACCGGCAAGAAGGGCGCGCAGCTGCGCGCGACGGTCTCGTCGTTCGGGCCGCTGCTGCTGTCCAAGGTACTGCAGCTGAACGCGACGCAGTCGAGCGTTCTCAGCCTCGTGTTCAAGTATTGCGACGACAAGGGGCTGCTCCTGCTCGACCTCTCCGACCTGCGGGCGGTGCTCCAGCACCTCACCGGCGACGGCGCCTCCGAGCTGGCCGACTACGGCGGGATGTCGAAGGCGACGGTCGGCGTGCTGCTGCGCGAGATGGTCGGGCTCGAGCAGCAGGGCGCGGACCGGTTCTTCGGGGAGCCGGAGTTCGCGGTGTCGGAGCTGCTTCAACTGTCGGGCGACGGGCGCGGCCGGGTGAGTGTCCTCGAACTGAGCGACGTCCAGGACAAGCCGGCGCTGTTCAGCACATTCATGCTCTGGATGCTCGCGACGCTCTATCACGAGCTGCCCGAGATCGGCGACGTCGACAAGCCGAAGCTGGTATTCTTCTTCGACGAGGCGCACCTGATCTTCGACGAGGCGTCGAAGGCGCTGCTCGACCAGATCGAACAAGTCGTGCGGTTGATCCGGTCGAAGGGGGTCGGCGTCTTCTTCATCACGCAGAACCCGCGCGATGTGCCGGCATCAGTGCTCGGGCAGCTGGGGCACAAGGTGCAGCACGCGCTACGGGCGTTCACCCCCGACGACGAGCAGGCGCTCAGGTCGGCGGCGCGGACCTTCCCGAAAACGACGTTCTATGACATCGAGAAGACGCTCCAATCGCTCGGAATCGGTGAAGCGCTCGTGACGGTGCTGTCGCCGAACGGCGTACCGACCCCGCCGTTCGCGACGCGCATGATTCCACCGGCGTCAAGGATGGGGCCTCTCACCGAAGTCGAGATGGCGCAGCGGCTGTCGTCGTCGGAGCAGGTGCGGAAGTACAGCACGGCGATCGACCGCGAGAGTGCGCGCGAGATGCTGGCCGCGCGGGGCGCGCCGGCGGCAGGGCAGGGTGCGGCGGGGGCGGGAGACGCGCCGCAGCAACCCGGATCGCGGGGT
Source organism: Gemmatimonadaceae bacterium (assembly GCA_046593895.1). Lineage (GTDB taxonomy): Bacteria > Gemmatimonadota > Gemmatimonadetes > Gemmatimonadales > Gemmatimonadaceae > JABFXC01. The sequence continues at coordinate 1,946 of JBKJQR010000210.1, forward strand.
AGCGGCAAGGAGCCGCCGACGGCGTTCGAGCAGATCCTCAAGTCCCCGCTGACGCGCACCGTGGCCGGCGCGATCACCCGCGGGCTGATGGGAGCACTGCTCGGGTCACCGCGGCGGAGACGGTACTAGTGGAGGTCGCGGGCGCGGGGCGCGATGCCGGCCGATCACCGCGCTGCGGGGAGCGCGGCGCTCCAACGAAGCGCAACGGGCACGACGCTTGCCCACTGAGGGACGAATACGCTTTTCCCCCCAACATCTCGACCAGAACCGTTTGGCATCGCTTGTCAGCCGCGTAAATGCGGCGGCGAAGGACAAGGTCCTTCGCATCCAGGAGTATTTCGCGCTGGCTTGGAAGGCGCTGCGCTTCATTTTTGCGCGCCCTTTCTACGCTACCGATCTCGTCCAGCAGATGGACGCGATCGGTGTTCAGTCGTTGGGGATCGTCCTGCTCACCGGGTTCTTCACCGGGATGGTGCTGGCGCTCCAGTCGGCTGTGCAGCTGCAGACGTTCGGCGCGACGATGTACATCGGGCGATTGGTGGCGGCGTCGATGATCCGCGAGCTGGGACCAGTGCTCGCCGGCCTCATGGTCGCCGGACGCGTCGGATCGGGGATCGCGGCGCAGCTCGGATCGATGAAGGTGACCGAGCAGATCGATGCGCTCAACACCCTCGGCACCGACCCGATCAAGAAGCTGGTGACGCCGCGCGTGCTCGCTGCGCTGATCATGCTACCGATCCTGACGATCATCAACAACATGGTCGGCATCGCCGGTGGAATGATCATCGCAAGCCTCATGTTCGGGCTACCGGCGGGTTTCTACTGGCGGACGGTGTGGGAGCAGATCGCGGCCGACGGTTTCACGCTGACGTACATCCCGAATGACTTCATTCAGGGGTTGGTGAAGCCGTTCGTGTTCGGCGGAATCATCGCGATCACTTCGTGTTACTATGGCCTCGGCACGACGGGAGGCACCGAAGGTGTCGGTCTCGCGACGACACGCACCGTCGTCGCGACGAGCATCACGATCCTGATCATGGATTATTTCCTGACGCAGGTCCTGCTTTCGGTGGTCGGCACATGAGCGACGAACCGCGGGACAAGGGGCCAGGCGACGACTCGACGGCGGACGCCGTTGGCGCGAGCCGTCCGCCGCGCGCCGCGCCCCCGGGCAGCGGCGGCCGCCGCGGGAAGGACACCGGACCGCGCGCGGGCGAGGCGACGATCGCCGACGTCCAGGCGCCTTTCCGGCGACAGGAAGATCAGGGCCCGAAGCAGAAGATCGCCGACGTTAGGCGGGCGATTCGCGGTGCGCTGTCCGAAGACGAGGCCGAGTCCGGCGAGAACGACGGCGTCGCGGTCATCGCGCTCGACCACGTGTCGCTCGCCTTCGACTCGCCGATCCTGCAGGACGTGTCCTTCGCCGCGTTCGAGGGAGAAACGATCGTCATCGTCGGCGAATCGGGGACGGGGAAGAGCACGGCACTCAAGCTCATCCTCCGCCTGCTCGTGCCGGACGATGGCCAGGTGCTCGTCCAGGGTCAGGACATCTCGCACCTGTCGTTCGAGGAAGCGCTGAACGTCAGGCAGAAGATGGGGATGGTGTTCCAGGGCGCGGCGCTCTTCGACTCGATGACGGTGTTCGAGAACATCGCCTACCCGTTGCGCGAGCACACGGAGTTGACCGAAGACGAGATCGAGGCACGCGTGCGCGAGAAGCTCGAGTTCGTCGACCTCGAGCCGGATCGCGTGATGATCCAGCTTCCGGCCGAGCTGTCAGGCGGGATGAAGAAGCGCGTCGGCATCGCGCGCGGCATGGCGAATAATCCGCAAGTGATGCTCTACGACGAGCCGACGTCGGGGCTCGATCCGCTGACGACCGGCACGATCACCCGGCTGATCATGAAGCTGCAGCGCGAGCTCGGGGTGACCAGCATCGTCGTCTCGCACGACATCCGTTCGGCATTCCGCATGGCAACGCGCATCGCGCTGCTCGCGGAAAAGCACATCGTGTTCTTCGGCACGCCTGAGGAGATGGCGGCGAGCGAGAACGAGTACATCCGGGACTTCCTCGGCGGTTTCTAGGACAAGGCGACATCATGAAACGTTCGACGTTCATCACGTGGGACCAGTTGAAGGTGGGGGCGCTGATCCTCATCGGGCTCACCGTGCTCGGGTTCGCGGGCTACTACCTGGGAAAGGCGGCGCACCTCTTCAGCCGGCGCTACACCCTCGTCGCGTTCGTGCCTGACGCGAACGGGCTGAGAGCCGGCGGGTCGGTGCTGGTGGCCGGGCAGCTCGCCGGGAGCATCAAGGCGATCGACTTTCTCCCGGTGGACGCCGACACGACGCGCAACCTCCGCCTGACGGTCGAGGTCGAGGAAGGCTTGAAGCAGCAGGTCCGCGAGGACTCGAAGGCCAAGATCCGAACGTTAGGCCTGCTCGGCGACAAGGTGCTCGACATCTCGCCAGGCACCCCGCGCACATCGGCGCTGGAGCCGGGCGACACGCTGGCGCTGGCGCAGTCGCTCGACTACGAGGCCGTGATCGGTCAGGCCTCGGGCGCGGTGGGCGACCTCGTCCAGCTGACCTCGGATCTCAAGGCGATCACGGGCGGGATCGTCCGCGGCGAAGGCACGATGGGACAGCTCGTCACCGATCGGTCGCTGTACGACCAGCTCACCGGGACGATGACGCAGATGAACGGGATGCTCGCCCGGCTGCAGAAGCCTACCGGTACCTTCGGCCGGATGATCGATGACCCGGCGCTCTACGATCACCTCGTCGGGGTGCTGGCGTCCACCGACTCGCTGCTGATCGCGATGAACAACAAGAACGGGACGCTCGGCCGGATGCTGCGCGACGACTCGCTCTACACGTCGCTGGTCGGGATGGCCCGCGGTGGCGACTCGCTGGTGAAGATGCTGACGAGTGGAAAGGGCACGGCGAGCAAGCTGCTCACCGACCAGCAGGTGTACGACCAGCTGAACAAGATGCTGACCGACCTGAACGCGATCCTCGCCGACGTCCGCCGCGATCCGAAGCGTTACACGAAGGGGATCATCAAGGTATTCTGAGCCGTGGCGTGCTCCCCGCCACGACGAGCACGCCGACCCGGGTGAACCCGTGGCTCGTCCTCTTCCTCGCGCTTCTCGCGATATCGACGTCCGGGCCCCTGGTCCGGACGTCGAATGCTGATCCCCTCGCGATCGCCGTCTACCGGCTCGGATTCTCCCTGATCGTTGTCGCGATCGCGCTAAGCGCGTCCGGCACATGGCGCGAGCTGCGACGCATCAACCGTCGTGAACTCGCCATCGCACTCGGCGCGGGGGCGATGCTCGCGATGCATTTCTGGAGCTGGAACGCGTCGATCCACCTGACGACGGTCGCCGCGTCGGTGGTGCTGGTGAACATGCATCCGCCCTTCGTCGCGCTACTCTCGACGGTCTGGCTGCGGGAAAAGCCGCGACGAATCCAATGGATCGGGATCGCGATCGCAATGCTCGGCGCCGCGATGGTTGCGGCGAGCGATGCGGGCGCGATTGGCGGCGCGGCCGGCTCGACGCGGGCGCTGCTCGGCGACGCGCTCGCGCTGGTGGGAGCGGTGACGGTGGCAGTCTACTTCGTCGCCGGTCGCCGATTGCGCGGGAGCTACGGACTGTGGCCGTACGTCGCACTGGTGTACGGGGCGGCGTTCGTCGTGCTGGTCGCGATTGCTGCGGCGCGGTCGGTGCCGCTGGTCGGCTACTCGACGAGGGAGCTGCTGATCTTTGCGGCGTTAGCCGCGGGGCCGATGCTGGTCGGGCACACAGGGATGAACTACGCGCTGCGGTACTTGCCTGCCTACGTCGTGAACCTGACAGTACTCGGGGAGCCTGTCGGGGCAACTTTGCTGGCAATGCTGGTACCAGGGATAAGGGAGATACCACGGTTAGGCACGGTCGTCGGCGGCCTGATCACAATTGGGGGAATAGGGACGGCGGCGAGACGAGGGAGGAGGGAGTAGGGGTAGGTTCGGCGCGGGATGCTGGCTTTGTTTCCGTGTTTCGGATGACTGGGGATGCGGGGAAGCGTCGTCGCTTCGGGCGACGAGCGCGACGTGGGACGTGGGGCGTGGGAAACTGCGACGGTTGACGAGAGGTAATGGAGTGGCGCGGTTGTCCGGGGTGGCGTCCTTCCTCGTACGAGGGGCGTGGGAGGACGAGGGGCGTGGGAGGACGAGGGACGTGGGAGGACGAGGGACTAGGCACGGGGGCGGTGGGGGGAGGAGTTCCAGGCTTTTCCGGCGCGTTCGTTTTTGATCATGACGAGCAAGAGTCGGCGGATGCTTGTCAAACGAGCGAGGCGATCGTCGCGGTCTTCCGCAGAAAGCACGCGGGCGGCCAAGGCGTACCAAGCGCGAGTTTCCTCGGAGGATCCGAGGGCGTACTCGTAATACCGAATCCGGTCGCGCGGCGAGCGGCGCGCGTAGCCCTCGGTGACATTCGCGGCGATCGAACCGGCTGCGCGAATTAATTGGGCGCCGACGTCCGCCAGTAGCGGCTCTTTTTTCATCGCCGTCGCGTCGTCCCATGCGCGATCTCCCGCCGCGACCGCGAGCTGATAGGCCTGCGTGCCGTCGACCGCGCCCGCTTCCGAACTCCGTTTGTCTGTCGTCGTTTCACGTTTGCCCATGCGCCATCGTAGTCGCACTCCGCGCGCAGTCTCTCATCCCTCCTCCGCGAGACTAACCAATCAATCCTTTCCCTCGTCCCTCGTCCCTCGTACTCCCTCGTCCCTCGTACTCTCTCGTCCCTCGTACTCCCTCGTCCCTGGTGCGAGTACGCCACCGCGATCGACCGCGCCACTCCGTCGCCCCTCGTCAACGGTCGCAGTTTCCCACGTCCCACGTCCCACGTCGCGCTCGTCGCGTGAGGCGACGACGCTTCCCCGCATCCCCAGTCATTCAACAGCGTCGAGAACAGTCCATTCCTTCTCGCCTCTCGATTAGCTTTCCTTCTCACCTCGTCGGACCCGCAGCGTGGCCCCTCCCGATTCCCCAAGTCAGACTTTCGATCTCGATGTTGTCGTCACGCGTGGCGATGCCATCGAGTCGCGGCATCGCGTGCACGCGGCGGTTGTCGATCGGCGGGGCCGACTGGTCGCGAGCGCGCGTGATGCGGATGTCGTCACTTACTGGCGATCGTGCGCGAAGCCGTTTCAGGTGATGCCGCTGCTGCGGTCGGGGGGATTCGACCGGTTGAAATGGGGGGACGATCAACTCGCACTGGCGTGCGCGTCCCATGGCGGGGAACCGGAGCATGTCGCGATCGCTGATGCGATGTTGCGGACGATCGGGCTCGAGGAAGGGGATCTTGCCTGTGGTCCGCACGAGCCGTTGTCGGCGCGCGGGGCGAAGCTGGTGCGCGAGTCGGGGCAGCGCCTGACGCGCCTTCACAACAACTGCTCGGGGAAGCACGCTGCGATGCTGGCGCGGGCCCACACCGAGGGTTGGTCGCATCAGGGGTACGAGCGCACCGGACACCCGGTGCAGCGCGACATCCTTACCGAAATCACCCAGTGGTGCGAGGTGCCGGAGAGTTCGCTGCTGCAGGCGGTCGACGGATGCGGCGCGGTGGTGTTCGGGCTGCCGCTCGAGCGGATGGCGTATTCATACGCGAAGCTCGCGGCCGCGGCGATGCGCGGCGATGACATCCCGGCGCGCGTCGTTCACGCGATGCGCACGCGCCCCTTCCTCGTTGGCGGCAGCGACCGATTCGATTCCGCGTTGATGGAAGAGACGGATGGACGCGTCCTGTCGAAAGTCGGAGCCGAGGGCGTGCATACGGTGGCGGTCGTCGAGGATGGGATCGGGATCGCGGTGAAGGTCGAGGATGGCGCGCAGCGCGCGCAGTTCGCGGCGTTGCTCCGGCTGCTGCAGCTGCTCGGGACGCTGCCGGAAAGCCTGCCGCCGCGGCTCGAGGAATTCGCGCATCGCGCCCTTCGCAACACGCGCGGCGAGATCGTCGGCGAAGTCCGGTCGGCCGCCTGAAGTCCGTGCGCAGTGTTTCGGTGGCGCTCGTGGACCGATGATGACACGCCGCAAGTTGGTCCCCGCTATCGTTCCCGAACTCGATGAACCGACGGCGGCACTCGTGCGGCTGTCGGGCACCATCGCTGGCGGCACCGAGCCGCAGTTGCGCAGGGCGATCGCGCACTGCGTCGCCGTTGCCGATCCCGGATCGACGGAAGAAGTGCTCCTGCAGTCATACCTGTTCGCCGGCTTCCCGCGCGCGCTCAATGCGATGCGCGAGTGGCGGAAGGCGAGTGGGCGCCGGGCACCGGCGCACGACGCCGGCGCCGAAGCGGAGGCGCGCTCCGGCGAGTGGCGCGCCGAGGGTGAGGAGACGTGCGCGCTGGTCTACGGCGACATGTACGAAAAGCTGCGCGTCAACATCGCCGAACTGCACCCGGCGCTCGATGCGTGGATGGTGGTCGAAGGGTACGGCAAGGTGTTGTCGCGCCCCGGGCTCGACATCGTCAGGCGCGAGCTGTGTATCCTCGCGGTGTGCGCAGTCGCGAAGCAGGACCGTCAGCTTCAGTCGCACCTGCACGGGGCGCTGAACGTCGGCGCGACACACGGCCAGATCGCGGGTGCGCTCGCCGCGCTCGACGGACTGGTCGAACTGGACTATCTGTCGCGGGCGCTCGCGATGTTCACCAAAGTGCTCGGCAAGCAGAGCGAACAGGAGTAGGCGATGTTCATCGATCGCGCGGTCGTACGAGTGGAAGCGGGGACGGGTGGCTCGGGCTGCATGTCGTTCCGGCGCGAGCATCGCGTCCCGATGGGCGGACCAGACGGCGGCGACGGCGGGCGCGGGGGAGACGTGATCGTGCGTGGGGATTCGAACCTTGCGACGCTGCTCGACTACACCTATCGCGACCGATGGGAAGCCGAGCGTGGCGATCATGGCAAGGGTGCCAACAAGACTGGTCATTCGGGGCAGGATGTCATCCTCCCTGTGCCGCCAGGGACGATCATCCGCGATGCGGAGACGAAGGAGCTCGTCGGCGAGATCCTCGAGAGCGGTGACGAGATCATCGTTGCCAAGGGAGGACGTGGCGGAAAGGGAAACGCATTCTTCCAGACCTCCACGCACCAGGCACCGCGCGAGTGGCAGCCGGGCGAAGAGGGACAGGCGCGCACGCTCGAGCTCGAGCTCAAGCTGATCGCCGATGTCGGACTGGTCGGCCAGCCTAACGCTGGGAAGTCGACGCTCCTCTCGGTCGTCTCGGCGGCCCGTCCGAAGATCGCCGACTACCCGTTCACTACACTCTCGCCGAATCTGGGAGTCGTTCAGCTGACCGACAACCGGACGTTCGTCGTCGCTGACATCCCGGGGATCATCGAGGGCGCGCACGAAGGAAAGGGGCTCGGGCTCCAGTTCCTGCGACACATCGAGCGGACGCGCGTCCTCGCCTTCCTCATTCCGATCGACACGATGGAATGGCAGGAGGAATACGACGGCTTGCGCGCCGAGGTCTCGTCGTACTCGGCAGAACTCGCGGCCAAGCCGCACTGCGTGGTCTTCACGAAGCTCGATCTGCTCGGCGAGGAGTACGTGCCGGAGATCGACGCACCCGACGCCTTCGGCGTTTTCTCGATCAGCGCCGCCGGCCGCACGGGGCTCGACACGCTGCTCGCCGCGTGGTGGTCGAAGATCCTCCTGCTCAAGAAGTCGCTGGTCAGCATCGACACCGCGAACCTGCCGTAGGTGGGTGCCGCGGCGCCCCGTGCGGCGCGGTTCGCGGTCGCGCTCTCGCTCGTCCCGGGGATCGGCCGGGTGCGATTTCGCGAGTTGGTGGACGAGATTGGAGACCACGAGCGCGCGTTAGGCCGTGCGGTGCCGGCGTCGCGCCGCGACCCGCTGCTCGCCGAAGCAGATGCGCTGATCGCCCGCGCGGTGGAATGCGGTGCCCGCGTCGCGGTCTACGGGCTGGACGCCGACGCGTCAGGCGGCGTCATTGGATATCCGTCGCGGCTGCGCGACCTCCCCGATCCGCCGCCGGTGGTCTACGTCTGCGGACATGACGAGTGGCTGGACCACACGCCAATCGTCGCGATCGTCGGCACCCGCGCGGCGACGGCGTATGGCGAGCGCGTCACGCGCGAGATCGCCGGGCAGCTGGCGCGGGCGGGTGCGCTCGTGCTCAGCGGCATGGCGCGGGGAATCGACGCGGCGGCGCACCGCGGAGCGTTAGGCAGCAACGGGCGCAGCGGAGCGGTCCTCGGAACTGGCGTCGATGTCGCCTACCCGGTGGCGCACCGTGCGCTGCATGCGGAGCTCGGCGCGCGTGGCGTGCTGATCGCCGAGCAGCCGCCGGGGGAGCACGCGACGGGGGGATCGTTTCCCGAACGCAATCGCATCATTGCCGCGCTGGCCGACCTGGTAATCGTCATCGAAGCGGGAGTGAAGAGCGGGGCGCTGATCACCGCGACGCGGGCGCTCGAGCTCGGGCGAACGGTTGCGGCGGTTCCGGGCCCGATCGATTCGCCGCAGTGCGCCGGATCGAATGAGTTGCTCCGCGATGGCGCGCAGGTCATCGCGTCCGCCGCCGATGCGCTGGCGCTGGTGCGGCTGACTGCACCGCTGCGCGCGCCGGCGCCGGACGTGGCGGGAACGGAGCGCGTCGTCTGGGACGCGCTGTCGCGGGGCGCGCTCGACCTCGACACCCTCGCGACGCGGACGGCGCTGCCAGCGCGCGCGGTGATGGCCGCGGTCACCCGTCTCGAGATGAGCGGGGCGGTCGAGTGCGCGCTCACCGGCGAGGTCCGCCGACGTTAGTGAATCCCCGCCACCTTTACGCGCACGTTCCCTTCTGCGCCCGGCGCTGCACGTACTGCGATTTCGCCATCGCGGTCCGCCGCGTCGTGCCGGTGGACGAGTATGTCAGGGCGATCGAGGCCGAACTTCGCATCCGCTGGGCTTCGGCCGACGACTGGGTGCTCGACACGCTTTACTTCGGCGGCGGGACGCCTTCGCGGCTTGGCGGTGACGGCGTCGCCCGCGCGATCGACAGCGTGCGCCGAGTCGCAACGCTGGCCGCTGACGCCGAGGTGACGCTCGAGGCGAATCCGGAGGATGTATCGGTCGCGACGGCGCGTGCGTGGCGCGATGCGGGGGTCAATCGCGTTTCGCTGGGCGTGCAGTCGTTCCACGATCCGACGCTGCGATGGATGCACCGGGTGCACGACGCGGATCGCGCAGTGCGCGCCGTCGCGGAATTACGCGAGGCGGGGATCGGCAACTTCTCGGTGGACCTGATCTTCGCGCTCCCCGACGAGGTGTCGGGCGGGGGGCGATCGTGGGAGCGGGACGTCGAACAGGCGCTGGCGCTCGAGCCACCGCACGTCTCGCTGTATGGCCTGACGGTGGAGGCGCACACGCCGTTAGGCAAGGCACGCGAGCGCGGCGCAGTCACCGAAGCGAGCGAAGATCGCTACGAGCACGACTTCCTCACCGCGCATCGGATGATGGCGAGCGCGGGGCTCGAGCACTACGAGGTCTCGAACTTCGGCCGTCCCGCGATGCACTCGCGGCATAACAGCGCGTACTGGCGGCTGGTCGCGTACGCCGGGCTGGGACCGGGCGCGCACGAACTGCGTGTCGACGGCGACCGGATGCTGCGGCGGTGGAACGATGACGTCTATGCGCACTGGGTCCGAACGCTGGCTGAGGGCCGGGACCCGATCGCCGGCGAGGAAACGCTCACGCCGGCGAACATGATCGCGGAGGAGGTGTATCTCGGACTGCGGACCAGCGACGGGTTGGCGGTTCGCGAAGCAGAGCGCGAACGGGCAAACGCATGGGTCGTTGCGGGTTGGGGGACGCTCGACGCGAGCACGCGAGCAGCGCGTGGCGCGACGCCGCGCGAGCTCGCGCCAGGCGAGCTGGTGCTGCGCCTGACCCCCCTCGGCTGGCTCCGGCTCGACGCGCTCGCAGCCGACTTGACAGCCTTCCGAAGTCGTTAGCATATTTGAACTTATGCCTATTCCGGAGCTCAACGATCGCGAGCGGCGAGTTCTCGAGGCCGTCATCCGGACATACGTGCAGACCGCGGAGCCGGCCGGCTCGCGTACCCTGTCCCGGCGGTTCGGCCTCGGCGTCTCGCCGGCGACCATCCGGAACACGATGAGCGACCTCGAAGAGAAGGGGTTCCTCTTCCACCCGCATACCTCGGCCGGCCGCATCCCGACCGACATGGCATACCGCGTCTACGTCGATTCGCTGATGCGGCTTCCCACGCCGCCGGTCGACGAGGCGGAACGCGTTCGCCTGCACGAGGAGATCGCCAACGGGGGGTCGGCGATCGAAGCGATCATCGCACGGGCGGCGCAGTCGCTCGGGGTGATCACGCAGGAGCTGGGTGTCGCGCTCGGTCCGCGGCTCGACGAAGCGATCCTTCAGGGACTCGAGCTCATTCGCCTGTCGAGCCAACGGATGCTGATGGTGCTGACGCTCAGGGCGGGGATGGTGCGCACCGTCTTCGTCGAAGTGCCGGCAGAGATTGCCGACGCGGCGCTGGCCCACGTGTCGCTGGTGCTCAACGAGCGACTGGCCGGGCTGTCGCTGCAGGAGATCCGCGCATCGTTAGGCAGCCGGCTCCGCGACGCGTCGGGCGCGAATGGCGGCGGGGCGCGCGAACTGCTCAACGTCTTCGTGCAGGAGGGCGAGCAGCTGTTCGACACGCCAATGCCGGCGCGCGAAACGACGGTCGTGCTCGGCCAGGCGAGCGTGCTTGCCGAGCAGCCGGAGTTCGCCAATGCACCGGACATGCGACGGCTGATCGAGTTGACGGAGACGCCAGAGCGACTCGGCGAAGTCCTCCGCCGCCGCCACGGGACGCAGGGCATTTCGGTGACGATCGGCGACGAGCACGCCGATCCGCGGCTGGCGCGGTTCACCGTCGTCACCGCTGAATACCGTGCCGGGTCGCTGGCTGGCGTCATCGGAGTCATCGGGCCGACGCGGATGCCGTACGACAAGGTCGTATCGCTCGTCAGGCACACATCGCAGTTGCTGACCGAGCTGCTCGACTGAGGCGATTCGCTGCAATCGCCCGCACGGCTCGGACGGACACCCTCGACACTAACGTTCGCCCCAGGCGACTGACTTCTTCACCGCGGGATCATGGCTGATTTCTACGAAGTGCTCGGCGTTGCGCGCGGCGCAACGGATGACGAGATCAAGAAGGGCTATCGGAAGATGGCGATGCAGTACCATCCCGATCGCAACAACGGTTCGAAGGAAGCGGAGGAACGCTTCAAGACGATCACCGAAGCGTACGAGGTGCTGCGCGATCCGAACAAGCGCGCGGCGTACGACCGTTATGGTGAGGCTGGACTGCGTGGCGGCGGCGGAGGCGGCTATCATCACGTCGACCTGTCCGAGGCGCTGAGCATGTTCATGCGCGACTTCGGAGGCTTTGGCGGATTCGATCAGGCGCGCGGCGGTGCGGCGGCGGCTCGCGTCGGAGCCGATGTGAAGGTGCCGGTGAACATGACGCTGCTCGAGTCGGCGACGGGCGCCGAGCGGGCGATCACGATGAAGCTGCTCGAGGCATGCGATCGCTGCGCGGCGAGCGGCGCCGAGCCGGGGACGACGCCACAGCGCTGCTCGACCTGCGCCGGTACGGGCGAGGTCCGCCGGGCGCAGCGCTCGTTCTTCGGGCAGTTCGTCAGCGTCTCCCCGTGCCCGACATGCAGCGGCGCCGGGACGACGATCTCGTCGCCGTGCAAGAAGTGCAGGGGCGAGGGCCGGCTGCGCGGCGAGAAGACGGTCACCGTCAAGATCCCGGCTGGTGTGGCGAGCGGGCAGTACATGACGCTGCGCGGCGTCGGAAACGCGGGACCACGCGGTGGGGAGCGGGGCGACGTCATCGTCGTGTTCGATGTCGAGGAGGATCAGCGATTCGAGCGCGACGGCGAGGACCTCTACACGGAGGCGCTCGTCTCGTATCCGCAACTCGTGCTCGGCGCCGACATCGAAGTGCCTAACGTCACGGGGCCGATCTCGCTGCGCGTTCCGGCGGGGACGCAGAGTGGCCAGGTGTTCCACCTGCGCGGGCGCGGGCTGCCGCGGGTCAACTCGGGCGGCGTCGGCGATTTGCACGTGCGGATCCAGCTCTGGACGCCGGACGCCGTGAGCGGCGAAGAGGAAGCATTGCTCAAGCAGCTCGCGACATTCGAGCGGATTCCGCCGGCCGAGTCGCGCGACAAGGGGTTTTGGGCGAAGATGAAGGAAGCGCTGCGCGCGTGACCAACGCGCCAGCCGGGCACCTCGGCGGATCGAACAGCGGGACGACGGAGCCAGGTGCGGCGAAGCCGGCTTGGCAGGCGGTGCGGGTCTGGCCGTCGGGTGATCGCGGCCTCGTCACCACGGCGCTGTTCGCCGCCGGCTCGCAGGGGGTGCACGAGGACGGAGCGGCGCTGGTCACGCATTTCCCGCCGGAGACCGATCTCGCTCCGGTGCGGGCGGCGGTGCTGGCCGCCGACCCGGCAGCGACGATCGACACGAGCGACACACCGAACATCGACTGGACCGAGGCGTGGAAACATGGCGTCGGCGTGCAGCAGGTCGGCCGCCTAACGGTAGCGCCACCGTGGCTGGCCGAGGGGCATGATGCGGCGACGACGATCGTGATCGATCCCGGGATGGCGTTCGGCACCGGCGAACACCAGACGACGCGGCGGGTGCTCGAGCTGATGCAGCGCGTCGTCAGGCAGGGCGACACGGTGGTCGATCTGGGGGCGGGGAGCGCTGTGCTGTCGATCGCCGCGGTGAAGCTCGGCGCCGCGCGGGCGATCGCGATCGAGCTGGATGGTGACGCGATCGAGAACGCCGAGGAGAACGTGGCACGGAACGGCGTGAGCGACCGGGTGGCGGTGATCGAGGGCGATGCGCACCTGCTGCTCCCGCTCGTCGCACCGGCGCGCGTCGTGCTGGCGAACATCATCTCGTCGGTTCTGGTCGGGTTGCTGCCGGTGATTCGCGCCGCGCTGACCGCGGACGGCCAGGCGATCCTGAGCGGCATCCTCGTTGACGAGCGGGCGCACATGCTCGACGTCCTCGCCGACGACTGGCGCGTCGAAGCCGAAGCCGCGGAGGGACAGTGGTGGAGCGTCGCGATCGCGCGCCGTTAGGCGAGAGCGACCGCGCAGAGCCGACGGGCGCACTGCCGACGTTCTTCGCGGCGGAGCAGATCGTCGTCGGCGGTACGGTCTCGCTCGACGAGGATGCCGCCCATCACGCGCGCGTCAGGCGGCTGGACGTCGGGCACAAGCTGCGGTTGCTCGACGGCAGCGGGACCGTCGCGCGGGGAACGCTCGTCCGCCTGGCGAGGGGACACATGCACGTGCAGGTCGAGAGCGCGGAAACGGTCGAGCCGCCGGCGGAAATCCACATGCTCGTGCCGGTCGCTGACCGCGACCGGATGCTCTGGCTGGCGGAGAAGTGCGCCGAACTCGGGGCGGCGAGTTGGCGGCCGGTGATCTGGCGCCGCTCGAAGAGCGTGTCGCCGCGCGGGGAAGGAATGACGTTCCAGGCGAAGGTGCGCGCGCGGATGATCGGTGCCCTCGAGCAGAGCGGTAGCGCGTGGCTGCCGACGATCTATCCCGAAGCGACGCTGGAGCGGGCGATCGCCGCTGCACCGCGTGGCGCGCACTGCGTACTCGACGCCGCGGGGGACGCGATGCCGGCCACGGAGATGATCGCGCCACTTTGCATCGCGGTCGGGCCGGAAGGGGGGATCGATCCGGACGAACGGGACACATTGGTGACCGCGGGGTGGTTGCCCGTAGCGATCGGGCGAAGCACGTTACGGTTCGAGACGGCCGGCGTCGCCGCACTGGCGATCGCGAGGGCTGCGCTCGACTGAACCCGGGAGGCTGGTGGCCGACGCGTGCCTGTTTTGCCGGATCATCCGCGGGGAAATCCCGGCGAAGATCGTCGCCGAGAATGCGCATTGCATTGCGGTCCGGGACATCAATGCCCAGGCGCCGACGCACGTCCTGATCATCCCGCGCGAACACGTCGCGTCGCTCGCTGAGGCGACCGACTCGGCGATGATTGGCGAGCTTGCGCTGATGGCAGCGGAGATCGCCCGCCGCGAGGGGATTGCCGCGCGCGGTTACCGGACCGTCTTCAACACGAACGCCGACGCGGGGCAGACGGTGGTTCACCTGCACCTGCACCTGCTCGGCGGGCGCGTCATGGGCTGGCCGCCGGGATGAAGCGCTGCCTAACGTTGTTGTTGCTCGTCACGGCGGGCTGCCGGTTCAACCAGCCGACACCGATGTCGAGCTTTC
>JBKJQR010000164.1:0-31400 GCA_046593895.1 Gemmatimonadaceae bacterium
CCTGCGGATCTCGCCAAGGGAGTTCACGCCGCGGGCGATTCATTCCACGATCTCCGACGCGAAGAACCAGCTCGTCTCTCCCGCCGAGTTCGACAAGCTTGCCCTCGACCCGTTTTCGAAAGCGGTGTCGCGCGTCTATCACGGCTATGAGGAGGCGTTGCGCCTCGCGAACGCAACGGACTTCGACGACCTCCTCGTTCTGCCCGTGCGGCTCCTGCAGACGAACCCCCAGGAGCTCGCCCGGTACCAGGCGAAATTCCACTACATCATGGTGGACGAGTACCAGGACACGAACCGAGCGCAGTACCAGCTGATCAAGCTGCTCGCCGCCGGCCACCAGAACGTCTGCGTCGTCGGCGACGACGATCAGTCGATCTACGGCTGGCGCGGCGCCGACATCCGCAACATCCTCGATTTCGAAAAGGATTTTCCGCGCGCGACGGTCGTCAGGCTCGAGGAGAACTATCGCTCGACCCCCGGCATTCTTCGCGTTGCCAATGCGGTGATCTCGGCCAACACCGAGCGCCGCGGCAAGACCCTGCGCCCGACGCGCGCCGAAGGCGAGGTCGTCTCCGTCGCCGGCGCGCTCGATGATCGCGACGAAGCGGATTTTGTCGTCGACGAAATCATCGCGCGTCGCCAATCGAATGCTGGAATGCAGCTCCGCGATGCAGCGATCCTCTATCGCACGAACTCGCAGAGCCGGCCGATGGAAGAAGCGCTGCGTAAGCAGGCGCTCCCATATCGATTGATCGGCGCCGTCCGCTTCTACGACCGGCGCGAGATCCGCGACCTGATGTCGTACCTCAAGCTGATCGGCAACCCTAACGATGACGAGGCCTTCCGCCGCGCCGTCAGCGTCCCGCGTCGCGGACTCGGCGAGACGACGATCGAACTGCTCTCCGAGCGGGCGCGCGCGGCCGGCGTCCCGATGCTCGTGGCCGCGACGCGGGCCGACCTGCACGAGGGCATTCGCGCCGCGGCGCGCACGTCGCTCGGGGATTTCGCGTCGGTCATCCTCAACTTTCGCCAGCGTGCCCGCACCGACAGCGTGGACGCGATCCTCCGCGATCTCATCGACGCGATTCGCTACGTCGAGCATCTCCGCGCCGAAGGCCCCGAGGGGGAAGAGCGGATCGAGAACGTCCGTGAGCTCGTGACCGGTGCGGCCGAGGCAGTGATCGAAGAGGGCGGGGAAGTGGGGCTCTCGCCGCTGGAGCATTTTCTCCAGCGCGCGTCCCTCGTCGCTGATCTCGACAAGCTCGATCCGAGCGCCGACGCGATCACACTGATGACGGTGCACAACGCAAAAGGCCTCGAATTTCCCGTCGTCTTTGTCACGGGGCTGGAGGACGGGCTCTTTCCGCTCGCGCGAGCCTTCGATGACCCGAAGATGCTCGAGGAAGAGCGGCGACTCTTCTACGTCGCGGTCACTCGTGCCGAGGAAAAGCTCTACCTCACCCATGCCCGCAGCCGGCGCCGCAACGGCGAGACGATGCCGTCGATTCCCTCGAGCTTTCTCGCGACACTGCCGCCGACGCTGCTCGAGACGAAGGCAACGATGCGCCTCCGGGCCACCGGTCGCACCGTGCTCCCGCAGCCCCCGTCGCTCCGCCGCCCCGGCTCGCCGTTAGGCGCGTGGCGCAGGGAGCCGCAGGACATGGACATCGAGGCATCACAGGACTCGCCGCGCTACGTCAAGGGCGAACGGGTGAAGCACGCGCGGTTCGGCGGCGGTGTCATCACCGAGCTCGGCGGAACTGGCAAGGACACCAAGGTGACGGTCGATTTCGACGACGAAACGATTGGGCGCAAGCGGCTCGTCGTCGCCTACGCGGGCCTCGAACGGGAGTGGGACTGAGTGTCTGTTACCATCAGTGACGTCAAGCATGTGGCGCACCTGGCGCGCCTCGGGATGACCGATGCGCGCGCCGCCGAACTGGTCGTCGAGTTGAACAACATCCTCGGCCACATGTCAGTGCTCGCGAAGGTGGATACGCGCGGCGTCGCCGAAGCGGCCGGCGTTGGCGCCGCGGGCATGCCGCTCCGCGTCGACTCCGGCCCGCCGATCCCGCTGGCGCGCGCGCTCGATGACTTCGCTCCGGCCGTGCGCGATGGCCTCATCCTCGTGCCGCGCCTCGCGTCGCACGAGGACTCGACGGAAGAATCGTGAGTCGCGACCTTCACCCTTCGCCGTTAGGCGCGCGCGCCATCGCCGCCGCAATCAGCGGCGGCGAGCTCACCCCTGAGCGCGCCGCGCGTGAGGCGTTCGCTCGCGGCGACCTGGCGCGCGTCGGACCGGAAGGGTTGAACGCGCTGCTCTGGACCGATCGCGAAGCGACGCTCGCCGCCGCGCGCGGGCATGGGGCGAGTTCCGACTTCGTCGATCGCGGTCCGCTCGCCGGCGTGCCGATCGCCGTCAAGGACAACATCGCGACGCTTTCGCTGCCGACGAGCTGCGGGTCGCGCATCCTCGAGGGCTATGTCAGTCCCTTCGAGGCCACGGCGATCACCCGTCTGCGCAACGCCGGCGCGACGGTCATTGGCAAGACGAACATGGATGAATTTGCCATGGGCTCGTCCACCGAAAACAGCGCCTACGGGCCGGCGCGCAACCCGCGCGACACCGCGCGCGTCCCCGGCGGATCATCCGGCGGGTCGGCCGCGGTCGTTGCCGCCGGGATGGTGCCGATCGCGTTAGGCTCCGAGACCGGTGGCTCCGTCCGGCAGCCGGCGGCCTTCTGTGGCGTCGTCGGCGTGAAGCCGACCTATGGACGCGTCAGCCGTTACGGGTTGGTCGCCTTTGCGTCGTCGCTCGATCACATCGGCGTCTTCGGCGCGTCGGTCGACGACGCCGCGTTAGGCATGCAGATCATCGCCGGCCGCGACCCGATGGACGCGACCAGCGCCGACCTCCCGGTCGAGCGCTACGCCGACTCGGCCGGTGCTTCCCTCAAGGGGCTCGTTATCGGCCGCCCGAAGGAATACTTCCCCGAGTTCCTCGACGCGCCCATCCGCGCCCGCTGCGAGCGCGCCTTCGAGATCTTCCGCCAGTTGGGCGCCGAGGTGCGCGATGTCTCCCTGCCGCACACCGACCTCGCGATTCCGGTCTACTACATTATCGCTCCCGCCGAGGCGTCGTCGAACCTCGCGCGCTTCGATGGCGTGCGCTACGGGCTGCGCGAGGCCGCGGATGGACTCGCCGCCACGTATGAGGCCACGCGATCGCGCGGCTTCGGCAAGGAAGTGATTCGGCGGATCCTCCTCGGCACTTACGTCCTGTCGGCGGGCTACTACGACGCGTATTACAGGAAAGCGCAGCAGGTACGCACGTTGATCGCCGATGATTTCCGCGCAGTGTTTGCCGCCGGCGTTCACCTCCTCTTTACGCCGACCACCCCGAGCACCGCGTTCGAGTTGGGTGCGAAATCGGATCCCGTCGAGATGTATCTGAGCGACATCTTCACCGCGACGGCCAATCTCGCCGGCGTGCCCGCGATGTCGCAGCCGATCGGCCTCGTCGACGGACTGCCCGTCGGCGGCCAGCTGATCGCGCCGCATTTCGACGAGGCGCGCATGTTTGGCGCGGCCTACGCGCTGGAGAAGGCACTCGGGGCCGAGGCGCTCCGATGATCGGAACGACCGTGCGTTCTGATTGGGAGATGGTCGTCGGGCTCGAAGTCCACGTCCAGCTGCTCACCCGCACGAAGGCGTTCTGCAACTGCAGCACCGAGTTCGGCGCCGCGCCTAACGTCAACACCTGCCCGATCTGCCTCGCCCTCCCCGGTGCGCTTCCCGTGCTCAATGCACAGGCGGTCGAGCTGGCAACCCGCGCCGCACTGGCCCTTGGCTGCGACGTCAACCTCGTCTCGGTCTTCGCCCGCAAGAACTATTTCTATCCCGACCTCCCGAAGGGCTACCAGATCTCGCAGTTCGACAAGCCGCTCGCCGAGCACGGACAGCTGACCATCGGAACGCGCGCCGATGGCGCACTGATTCGCGTCGGGATCGAGCGCGTGCACATGGAGGAAGACGCCGGAAAGTCACTGCACGACCGCTACCCCGGTGTCAGCGCGATCGACCTCAATCGCTCCGGTGTTCCGCTCATCGAGATTGTCAGCGGTCCGGATATGCGCACGCCGGAAGCGGCGGGCGGGTACCTCCGCGCGCTCAGGCAGATCCTCCAGTACTGCAGGATCAGTGACTGCGACATGGAGAAGGGAAGCCTTCGCGTCGACGCCAACGTCAGCGCGCGCAAGATGGGCGAGGTGAAGCTTGGCACAAAGACCGAAGTGAAGAACCTCAACTCTTTCTCCAACGTCGAGAAGGCGCTCGCGCTCGAGTTCGCGCGCCAGGTTTCGCTACTCGAACAGGGCGGCCGCGTCGAGCAGCAGACAATGCTCTTCGACGCCGCACGGAACGAGGTACGGCCAAGCCGGACCAAGGAGGGGAGTAACGACTATCGCTATTTCCCCGAGCCCGATCTCCCGCCGCTCGTGCTCGCGCACGGCTTCGTCGACCGGGTGCGCACGTCGATCCCCGAGCTCCCCGAGGCCCGACGGACCCGCTTCACCACCGAATACGCGTTAGGCACTTACGACGTGGAGGTGCTCACCGCGTCGCCCGAGCTCGCCGACTACTTCGAGGGCGTCGCGCGGCAGAGCGGGGACGCCAAGGCCGCGGCCAATTGGACTGTCAATGGCGTGCTCGCGGCGCTCAACGCCAGCGCGGAGACACTCGACGAGTTTCGCGTGCGCCCCGCCGATCTCGGCGCACTGATTCGGCTCGTTGCTGACGGCATCGTCGCGCACTCGGCGGCGCGTCAGGTATTCGCCGAGATGGTGAAGACCGGAGATCGCCCCGAGCAGGTCGCGCAGCGCGAAGGGCTCGTCCGCGTCGACGACGACACGGCGCTGCGTGGATGGATCGATGAGGTGCTCGCCGAACACCCGCTGGAGGCGCAGCGGTATCTCGCCGGGGAGAAAAAGCTGCAGGGAGTGCTCGTCGGCTTCGTGATGAAGAAGTCGAAGGGCAGCGCCGACGCCCACAAGGTCAATCAGCTATTGGCGGCCACGGTCCCGGGATGATCGGCGACGCGACGCTGCGCGCGTAGTCGAGCGCGGACGAGGGCAGCGCAAAATGGCGGGCTGCCTCGTCCACCAGCGCGCTCGCGCCGCCCCCGCCCAACTTGAGCGTGTCGCGGCGAATGACTTTCGCCATCCGCAGCGGCTCTTCCCCCGCCGGGTCGAGCAGATACGGCTCCGAGTGGTCGGCCCGCACGAGAAAGTCGATCACGAAGTCGTACGCCCGCCCCACGTAGCGCTCGACGTCATCGTCAGGCAGGTCGTGTCGGCTCATTTCCTTTGCGACCTTGAACACACGCTGCCACGACTCTGAATCGGTGACATAAACCATCCCGCGAAAAATCCGGCGATTGGTCGGCGTGCTGAAGATCGTCGGGCTGAGCACCCGATCGAGCAGGTCGTCCGAGCGGTTGTGGTCGAGGAGGATCACTTCCTTCGCCCGGCGCGCGTGTCCTTCGCCGAGGTGCGTCTCGAATCGGCTTTCCCAGTAGCTGTGCCCGAGTCCCGCCGTGCGCGACGCGACCGCGAGCTGCCGCGGCACGAAGTAGTTGTGCGCAACCACGTCGGCGGCGAGATGCGTCAGGTAGCCTAACGCGAAGGCGCGCAGCGGCTCATCACGGGCCTGCTCGTAGATTTCCAGGCCGACATTCCAAGCGTGGCAATGGCGACCCGGCGCCGCGTACTTCTTCGCGATGCTCGTGTCGGCGGCGATCGACCCGTAGAGGAAATCATACGGAAAAGCCTGCAGCAGCCCCGCCACCGTCGTCGGCAGCGTCGCCAGCGAGCGCAGCACCGCTTCGCTCAGCATGATGTGCGTCCCCGGCGTCCACGCCCAGGCCGCCCGTGGACAGAGCGCCACCAGCAACAGCGCGCCGGCGACGATCCCCGATAGACGCATCAGGCGCGCGGCCATTGGCCGCGCGCCGTGATCAGCCCTCAGCCCGGCGTCAGACGCCGAGCTTACGGCGCTGGCGCTTGATCGCCTTGCGAAGATCTTGCATCTCCGACTCGACCGTGTCGCTGATGCGCTCGCGCGCATCCTCGAGGAACTCCCCGATCGATTCACCGATCTCCTCGGTCGGGACCTGGTCCCAGAGATCTTCGCTCTTGTCGGCAACCCACGATGCGCCGCGACGGCCGGCGCGAGCACCGACCTTGGCGCCTTCGTAGCCGGCAACTCCCGCCCACCTCGCACCCTTGCCCGCCGCACGGAGCAGCGGCATCAACGGCCGCTCACCCCGCGGACCCTGGCGCAGCAGCAGCGTCGTCCCGACGCCGAGCGCAACGCCGATCAGCGTCGCCGTGAGCAAATCGAACTGCTGGTCGCGCGAACCGTCATGTGACGTCGCGCGTGCGGATGCGCGGTCCGGGCCGCCGGTCCGCGAGCGCGGACGAACTGTCGTCGCCATCGTTGTCTCCCCCTTCGATCCAGTCATCGTTCTCATAGGCCGGGCGCGTCACTCGCGCCTCATTACCCGCTCGCGATTGCTCGTCGAACGTTTCCATCCCCTTCCGCACACCGCGCACCATCGCCGCGGTCGAGACGAACGTGTCTTCCGCTTCCTGCTGCACGACCTTGAGCAGTGCATTGAACTCGTTCATCCGCCGCTCGGTGAGGTCGGCCGCTTCACGGAGGCGCTGGTTCGCCGCCATGATCGTCTGGTTCACCCTCTGCATATCGACCCGCACCGACGTCGTGATGTAATCGAGATTGTCGGCGATCGTGCTCGCGTGCTTCGTCAGCGGATTGATATCCGCGTACACCTTGTCAAGTAGCTCGTTGATCTTCTTGTAGCTCTTCCGAAAGTTCCACGCCGCTGGCACCAGTGCGGCCGTCAGCACCAGCATCGACAACGACACCAGGCCGCTCGCGATTGCGGTCAGCTGCTCGAACCATCCACGCTGCGTTGCCACCTGCTTGGTGACGATCGTGTCGGGAAGCGTCGCCACCGCCTGCAACAGCAGCGCCCCCGCGTGTCCTATCGCGTCGATCATCTTCTCCATGGGGTCGTGGCGCGCGGTCCGGAATGCGGTGCGCGCCCTTCGGTCCGCTTGTCATCGTGCAAGGGTGGGGCCAGCCGAGCCCTGCTGCGCATATCGGCGTGAGCCCGCGCACACCGGTGAATATGCAGCAGCGGAACACGCTTGCGCGCGCGCGGCGCGCCTGACCATCCTTCGCGCCAGTCCACTTCCCACTCGAGCACACGCAGCCTACCGAATAATGGTCACGAACGCCGTTCAATACATCGTCGAAGGCGGGCATCGCCTTTCCGGTACCATTCGGCCGTCAGGCAACAAGAACGCGGCGCTTCCGATCGTCGCCGCCGCGCTGCTCTCCGACAAGCCGATCGTTCTCGAAAACGTCCCCCGCATCCGCGACGTCGAGACCCTCGTCGAGCTGGTGAAGTCCGTCGGCGCCAGCGCGGAGTGGACCGAACGCAATACGCTGCACATCCACGCGAAGACCGTTCGCGCGGCGGACCTCGATCCCGAACTGTGCAAGAAGATTCGCGGGGCGATCCTGCTCGCCGCGCCGCTCCTCGCCCGCTGCGGCGAGGTGACACTTCCGCCGCCCGGCGGAGATGTTATCGGCCGACGCCGGCTCGACACGCATTTTCTCGCACTCGAGCAGCTCGGTGCGACCTTCAAGATTGGAAAGCGGTTCGAGTTCAAGACGACAGGTCTCCGTGGCGCCGATCTCTTCCTCGACGAACCGAGCGTCACCGCGACGGAGAACGCGCTGACCGCGGCCGTCGCGGCGAAGGGCACCACGGTCATTGGAAACGCCGCCTGCGAGCCGCACGTCCAGGACCTCTGCCATTTCCTCGTCGCCCTCGGCGCCCGCATCGATGGCATCGGGACGAACCGCGTGACGATCGAGGGTGGCCGCACCCTCACCGGCGCGACGCATCGGATCGGTCCCGATCACATCGAGGTGGGTTCGTTCATCGGGCTGGCAGCGGTGACCAAGTCGCCGCTGCGGATCGAGCGAGCGGGCGTCGAACACCTGCGCGCGATTCGCATGGGCTTCGAACGCCTTGGCGTCGTCTGCGAAGTCGAAGGCGACGACCTGATCGTGCGCGACGATCAGAGCATGGAGATCCAGAGCGATCTCGGTGGCGCCGTTCCGAAGCTCGAGGACCAGCCGTGGCCGGCGTTTCCGGCGGACGTCATGAGCATCGCGATCGTGACTGCTACCCAGTGCAAGGGCATGGTGCTCATGTTCGAGAAGATGTTCGAATCGCGCATGTTCTTCGTCGACAAGCTCGTCGGAATGGGCGCGCGCATCGTCCTTTGCGACCCGCACCGCGCGATCGTCGCTGGTCCGTCCGCACTGACCGCGTCAACCGTCGAATCGCCCGACATCCGCGCCGGCATGGCGATGCTCCTCGCCGCGCTTTGCGCCCGCGGCACGAGCACGATCAACAACGTCGGTCAGATCGAACGTGGCTACGAACGCATCGACGAGCGGCTCCGCGCACTCGGCGCGCGCATCGAACGCGTCGAGGATCGGCGCGAGCGGTGACCCCGGGGTCACCGCAGCGCGCGTGACGCTTCCCGCGCTGCACGATCGCGAGATCGCGCCGGGCTTCGCCGCGTTAGGCATCACCGCCTTTACGACGACTCGCGCCGACGGCAGCTACGGTCTCCACGGTGCAGAACCCACGGCCGAAGTGCTCGGACGATGGGACGTCCTCCGCGCTTCGCTCGGCGGCGCGCGCCTCGCCAGCGCGCGGCAGGTGCACGAGGCAACGGTCATTCAGCACGTCCCGGGATGGACCGGCTGGCTCCGCGCGGACAACGCCGATGGGCACGTCGCGCCGCTGCGTGGCACCGCGTTGGCGGTCACGATCGCTGACTGCGTTCCGGTGTTCATCGCGCACCCACGCGGTGCGACGGCGCTCGTCCATTCGGGGTGGCGGGGGACCGTCGCCCGCATCACCGTGCGCGCGGTCGAGTTGCTCGGCGCAGCTCGTTGTCCCGCCGCGGAACTCGTGCTGCACTGCGGACCGGCGATCTGCGGAAAGTGTTACGAGGTCAGCGCCGATGTTTACGCCGCGCTCACTGGCCGTTCCGTCGAGCGCCCGACTCCAATCGACTTGCGCGCGCTGATCGCCGATCACGCCCGCGCCCTCGGCGTTCGCGAGATCACGATCAGCGACCGCTGCACGCGCTGCGACAACGACCGTTTTTTCTCCCACCGGGCCGGCGACGCGGGCCGCCAGCTCGGAGTAATGCTCGCTCCGCTTGATTCCGGACTTCCTACAGGGTAGATTGCCCTTGCTCGGCGCCCCCGGAGACGGGACGCGGGTTGAATGTGGGGGAGTTTCCCCACATTTTTTCATTCTTGGGGCTGTTGTCCGACATCTCGATTCGACGTGAGCGATTCACTGGAAGCCATTGTCCGACATGAGCTTGACACACTCGGCTTCGAGTTGGTCGAGCTCAGGAAGGGCGGCACGAAGGGGCGTCCGGTGATCGACGTGCGAATGGATCGCTTGGATCGCGAAAAGGTCACTGTCGACAATTGCGCCAAGGCATCGCGCGCAATCGAAGCCCGGCTCGACGCCGGTGCAGTGGCGGGAACGCAGTATGTCCTGCAGGTCTCGTCGCCTGGCGTTGAGCGGGTATTGCGGCACGCCGCCGACTGGCGGCGCTTCGTTGGCCGGCAGGCGAACATCGTCAGCGATGACGTGGGTGGACGAGCGGAAGTCGAGATCGTTGCGGTCGAAGGCGAGCCCAATGCCGAGATCGCGGTGGTGCGAATGGCAAAGGGTGAAGAGCGACGTATCGCGCTGGCCGGCGTTCGGGAAGCCCGGCTCGCGTTTCACTGGAAACGGTAAGAGGGATTCGCGATGGTCAGTTCAGCAGAAATTCTGGCGGCGGTGCGCGAGCTGACTAACGTCAAGCAGCTCGAGCGCGGGGAGCTGCACGACCTGTTGCAGGACGGCATTCTCGCCGCGCTCGCGAAGAAGTACGGGCCGACGGTGCAGGCCGAGGTCTCGATCGACGACGGACGCGGCGACATTCGGATCGTCGTCCTCAAGACCGTCGTCGACACGATCACTGACCCGGCGCGCGAGATCACCGTCGAGGATGCGCGTTTCTACGACGAAGGCTTCGAGGTCGGAGACCAGCTCGAGGAGCCGGTCGACTTCGCCGTCTTTGGTCGCGCCGCGGTGCAGGCCGCGAAGCAGCGCATCATCCAGCGCGTCCGTGAAGGCGAGCGCACCCGCATCCGCGACGAGTTCTCGTCGCGCGTCGGCGAACTGCTCTCGGGCGAAGTCCAGCAGATCGAGCGCGGAAAGCTCGTCATCATGCTGAACAAGTTCCGCGAAGCCGAAGCGATCATTCCCTACCGCGAGCAGAACCACCGCGAGCATTTCCATCAGGGTGAGCCGATTCGCGCCGTCCTCAAGCGCGTCGAGGAGACGCCGAAGGGCCCGCGCCTCATCTTCAGTCGCGGCGACCCGCTCTTCGTGAAGGCGCTGTTCAAGCTCGAGGTGCCCGAGATCCAGCAGGGGATCGTCGAGATCCGCGTCGCCGCCCGGGAAGTTGGCAGTCGTTCGAAGATTGCCGTGTTCTCGCGCGATGACAGCATCGATCCGGTGGGCGCCTGCGTCGGGCTCAAGGGCTCGCGCGTGCAGGCCGTCGTCAACGAGCTTGGCGGTGAGCGCATCGACATCGTGCCCTGGTCGTCCGATCCCGAGCGGTTCGCCAAGCTGGCGCTCGCGCCGGCCCGCGTCGCGCGCGTCTTCAGCGACGCCGCCACGAAGACGATTCAAGCCATCGTCGACGAGGATCAGCTGTCGCTCGCGATCGGTCGCAACGGCCAGAACGTTAGGCTCGCGTCGGAGCTCACCGGATGGAAGATCGACCTCTTCTCCAGCCGCGAGTGGATGGAGCGCGGCGCTGAAGGCGTCTTCGCCCCGCTTCCCGGTGAAGAGCCCGAGGTTGATCTGCAGCTTTCCGAGATCGACGGTCTGCCGCCGGCAACCGTCGCCGTTCTCGGCGAGGCGGGCTACAAGACGCTCAACGACATCATCGATCTCGAGAAGGACGATTTCCTCAAGCTGCCGGGAATCGCGCCTTCGGAGGCCGATCGTATCATGGCGATGATCGACTCACTCACCGAAGAGGGCGCCGACAGTGACGGTGCCAGCGCCGGCGGGTCGAAGGACTGACGCATGGACGACGCCGGACGCCGAAAGCTGGCCAATCTGCTCGGCCTCGGCGTGCGTGGTCGGATGGTGGTGGTTGGGGTCGAGCAGGTGCGAATGGCCGCGACGAAGAACAAGCTCGCGTTCGCGATCGTCGCACCGGATGCTTCGAAGAACAGTCTCGACAAGGTGCTTCCGCTGCTGAATGCCCGGCGGGTACGCTACGCCGAGGCACTTGGCGCTGATGAATTGGGTGCCGCGGTCGGAAGGCAGTCGACTGCCGCCGTCGGCATCGTTGACAGTAGGCTCGCGAGAGGGATTCGCGCGCTGGTGGAGGGAGCGGAGGCTGCACGCGAACCGCGTGTGGAGCCGACGTCCAATCGGAGGAAGGTTTGAGCAAGCTTCGCGTGAACGACCTGGCGGGTGAATTCGGCATCAGTGCGGACGAAGTCGTCACGCTGTTGCGCACCATGGACATTCCCGTCCGCAGTCACATCAGTCCCCTCACCGACGACCAGATCGCGCGAATCCGCGCGCGCTGGGAGCGGGAGAAGCGGGCGCGCGCCGAGAAGCCCGCGGCGGCGCCGGCAAAGGGCGGACGTCGGCGCAGCGCGGCTGCACCGGTCGCTCCGGTGTCCGAGCCAGTACCGGCCGCTGCGACCGACGAGGGCCCCGTTCGCCGCCGCCGCAAGGCGGCCGATGTCGAGAGTGCCGCCGCTGCTGCGGCTGCCGAGGCCGCGGTCGAAGCGGAACGGCACGCTGCGATCGAAGCGACGCGCGCCGAAACGGCCCGCATCGAGAGCGAGCGTCACGCCAAGCTCGACGCCGAGCGTCGGTCCGCTGAGGAGGCACGCCGTCGCGCCGACGAAGAACGTGAGGCGGAGGACCGCGCCGCGAACGACGCCGCCGACTCCGACCAGGGCGGCGAGGCGCCTAACGCTGAGCGCAGCGTCGATCGTCCCGCCACCGCGGCATCGGGAACGGGCAGCGCACCGTCGGGACCGCGTCCGCGTCCGATCACGCCCGGAGCACCGCGCGCCAAGCCCGTGCCGGCGTCAGGCCGATTCCTTCCGCCGCGTCCGATCGCGTCGGCGCAGCCGGGCGGCTATCCGCCTGCGCGCGAGCAGCCGCGTGACACGCGCACCACCGGTGCGCCATCGACGCCGCCATCCATGGCCGGTCGCGACACCGGCCGCCGCGGCAAGAAGGGCAAGCGCGGGCAGGTCGATCAGGAAGCCGTGCAGGCGAACATTTCGAAGACGATGTCGACCATGCGCGGCCCCGCCGGCCGCAAGGGCGGCCCGCGTCGCGATGAAACGGGACGTGAGGAGGCCGAAGCAGATCGCGCCGCAGCGGCCGAGCGCGAGAAGAAGCTCGTCCGCGTGAATGAGTTCATCACCGTCAGCGAGCTGGCGTCGATTCTCAAGATCACGCCGACGGAAATCGTTGCCTTCGCGTTCAAGAATCTCGGCTTCATGGTGACGATCAACCAGCGTCTCGACTTCGACCAGATCGACCTGATCGCCGGCGAGTTCGGCTTCCAGGCCGTTCGCGAAGACGAGTACCAGGCTGAAGCCGAGGAGCAGGTTGCCGACGAAGCCGTCGACCTCGTCTTCCGTCCGCCGGTCGTCACGATCATGGGTCACGTCGATCACGGCAAGACATCGCTGCTCGACTATATCCGCAAGGCGAACGTCGTCGCTGGCGAAGCCGGAGGCATCACCCAGCACATCGGCGCATACCACGTCACCGTGCCCGGTGGCAAGGACATCACCTTCCTCGACACCCCGGGCCACGAAGCATTCACCGCAATGCGTGCGCGCGGCGCCGAGGTGACGGACATCGTCGTCCTCGTCGTTGCCGCGGACGACGCGGTGATGCCGCAAACCATCGAGGCGATCTCGCACGCCAAGAACGCCGGCGTACCGCTCATCGTCGCCATCAACAAGATCGACCTGCCGCAGGCGAATGCACTCAAGGTGCAACAGGACCTGCTGCAGCACGGCGTGGTGCTCGAGCAGTTCGGCGGCACGACGCTCCACACCGAGATCTCGGCGAAAAAGGGCACGAACGTCGGGCAACTGCTCGAGCAGATTCTCCTGCAGTCGGAAATTCTTGACCTCAAGGCGAACCCTGACCGGCGCGCAACGGGTACCGTCGTCGAGGCGCAGCTCGATCCGGGGAAGGGTCCGGTCGCGACGATCCTCGTGCAGAACGGCACGCTGAACGTCGGCGACGATTTCATCTGCGGCATGTTCTCGGGGCGCGTCCGCGCGCTGCTCGACGAACGTGGGCGCCCGGTGAAGAAGGCTGGGCCGGCGATCCCGGTGCAGGTGCTCGGGTTCGAAGGCGTCCCGCAGGCCGGCGACCAGCTCATCGTCGTCGAGGACGCGACTGATGCGCGCGATGTCGCGCAGCGGCGCCAACGCCTCGACCGTGAGGCAAAGAGCCGCCGCATCACGCGCGGGGCCGTCGTCACCCTCGAAGACTTCATGGCGAAGACGTCGACCGGCGGCATGCGCACGCTGCGCATTCTGATCAAGGCGGACCAGGGCGGACCGGCCGAAGCACTGGCCGACGCGCTCCAGCAGCTGTCGAACGCCGAGGTGCAGGTCGAGATCGTGCACCGCGGCGTCGGTGCCATCACCGAGAGCGACATCCTCCTCGCCCGCGCGTCCGGGGCGATCATTGTCGGCTTCCACGTTAGGCCTGACAACAACGCGCGGACCGCCGCCGAGCGCGAAGGCGTCGACATCAAGCTCTATCGCATCATCTACGAAGCGGTCGCCGACGTCCGCTCCGCACTCGAAGGGCTGCTCCGTCCCGACGAGAAGGAAGTCATCCTCGGCGAGGCCGAGGTCCGCGAGATCTTCAAGGTGCCGAAGATCGGCCTCATCGCCGGTTGCTCGGTGCGCAGCGGAATCATCAACCGTCAGGCGCGAGTGCGCGTGATCCGCGACGGTGTCGAGGTGTTCGACGGCATTATCGGATCGCTCCGCCGATTCAAGGACGACGTGAAGGAAGTGCGCGAAGGATTCGAGTGCGGTATTGGCGTCGAGAACTTCAACGACATCAAGGTCAGCGACGTGATCGAGTGCTATCGCACGGAGGAGGTCGCGCGGACGTTGGCCGCGTCGCCCTCCGCCTGACGGCGGAGCGGCGATGCCCCAGCACCAGCGGTCCGATCGTGTCGCCGCGGCAATTCGCGAGGAAGTAGCAAACTTCCTCGCTGAGGGCGTGAAGGATCCGCGCGTCACCGCGCTGGTCACGGTGACCGGCGTCGAGATGACGCGTGATCTTCGCCACGCGAAAGTCTTCGTCAGCATCATGGGCGAGGACTCGCAGCGCGCCTCGACCATCGAGGGCCTCGCCAGTGTACAGGGCTTTCTGCGCTCTCGCCTGGCGCGATCGCTCAGTCTTCGCGTTGCGCCGGAAGTGCAGTTTGTGATGGACGAGAGTGTCGCCCGCGCGGCGCGGATCGAGACGCTGCTCAACCAGATCCGCGCGACGACGCCTCCGGCCGCCGATACGAACCCGGATACCGGGACCCCCGGCGGCGAGCGTGCCGGCGCGTCCGGCAGCGATGGCGATACCGTCGCGTGACGGTCTCCTCCTCGTCGATAAACCGGCGGGGATGACATCGCACGACGTCGTGAGCCGTGCACGTCGCGCGCTCCGGACGAAACGCATCGGACACGCCGGCACGCTCGATCCGTTCGCGACCGGGCTCCTCGTGCTGCTCGTTGGCCGTGCAACGCGACTCCTGCCGTACGTTGATGGCGATCCGAAGGTCTACGAAGCCGCGATGCGCTTCGGTACGGAGATGAGCACCGACGACCTGACCGGCACCGTGACCGTCACCGCGCCCCCGCCGCCGCACGGCGATATCGACGCCGCGCTCGCGATCTTTACCGGCGCGATTGACCAGGTACCTCCCGACTACTCGGCCAAGCAGGTTGGCGGTGAGCGCGCCTACGCCGCGGCGCGGCGTGGCGCCGCGCTCGAGCTGCCTCCGGTGCGCGTGCGCGTGGACTCCTGGAAGGTGGACGGCTGGGCCGACGACGACCTGCTCGCGACAATCACTTGCGGCGGCGGAACGTACATTCGTGCGCTCGCCCGCGATCTCGGCCGGGCGACCGGGAGTGCCGCGCACCTCGCGTCGCTGCGCCGCGTGGCCAGCGGGCGCTTTCGCGTTGCTGACGCGGTGGCCGTCGACGCGATCGACGACGCGGTACTCCGACCCGCGCTCGACGCACTGCCCGCCATCCCCCGGATTCCCCTCGATGGCCCGGCGCGCGCACGGATCGGGCGCGGAATGACGATCGCGCGCGACGCCGCGCTCGACGGCGAGCTCGCGGCGCTGCTCGACACCGGCGGTGAACTCGTCGCGATCGCGTCGCGCGACGGCGACTCCTGGCAGCCGCGCGTCGTCCTCGTCGATGGGTGACCCGTCGCCGTCCCTCGCTGCGCTCGGCGGCGGGTCGATCATAACGGTCGGCACCTTCGACGGCGTACATCGCGGACACCAGGATGTCCTCGCCCGCCTCGTCGCACGCGCCGCCGAACGCGCGCTGCCCAGCGTTCTTGTCACCTTCGATCCCCACCCGCTCGAAGTCGTCAACCCGCAGGCCGCACCCGCACTGCTCACCATCGGCGATGAAAAGCTCGAGATCATCGCCGAGAGCGGCGTCGACTACGCGATCGTCGTTCCGTTCACGGTCGAGTTCAGCCGGCTCAGTGCCGAAGCGTTCGTGAACGATGTCCTTCGCGCGCGCTACGGGATGACGGAGCTGCTGATCGGCCACGATCATGGTTTCGGGCGCGGACGGACCGGCGACATCGACGTGTTACGCTCGCTCGGCGCGGCGTTCGGCTTTCGCGTCGACGTCGTACCGCCAGTTGCCGCGAACGACGGGCGAGCGGTGTCGTCGACGTTCATCCGACGCGCGATCGCTGGCGGTGACCTGGCCCGCGCGGCCGTCGGACTGGGGCGACACTACTCGGTGAGCGGTCGCGTCGTCCATGGCGCGCAGCGTGGACGCGAACTCGGATACCGGACGCTCAATCTTCCGTCGCCGCCGGCGCGCAAGCTCTTACCGCCGGAAGGTGTGTATGCGGTGCGCGCACAGACTCACCTCGGCCCGTTCGGCGGGATGATGAACCTCGGCGGACGCCCGACCTTCGGCGAGACCGAGCGCACGCTCGAGGTGCACCTCTTCGACGCTGATGGTGACTGGTACGGACGGACGGTGCGCATCGATTTCGTCGCTCGGCTTCGTGATACTGTGCGGTTCGACGGCGCGGCCGCGCTCGTTGCCCAGTTGCGGCGCGACGAGGCAGAGTCACGCCGTGCGTTGACGGCCTCCTCGACCGGGCCTACCTTTCCAAGCTTCGCGTGAACGTTTTCACCCCATCGGCTGCTGCATGAAGCTCTCGTATCGCATCGCTCTTATCGCGGCGCTTGTCGCGTTGTCAATCTGGATGCTCGTGCCGCGCACCGTAAAGGAGCGGCGCCTCGTCAACGGCGCCTCGACGGTCGTCGAAGTCCGCCGCATTCCGATCAAGAAGGGCCTCGACCTCCAGGGCGGGATGCATGTCGCGCTCGAGGTCGATGAATCGAAGGGCGCCGTCGCCAACAAGTCGGATGCGATCGACCGCGCGCTCAAGGTCGTTCGCAACCGCGTCGACCAGTTCGGTGTCTCCGAGCCCGTTGTGCAGAAGGCGGGCAATGACCGCATCGTTGTCGAGCTCCCCGGCATCAGCGATCCGGATCGCGCGCGCGACCTCCTGCAGAAGTCGGCCTATCTCGAATTCCAGATCACCGACAAGACCGACGCGCTCGTTCGCTCGCTGCCGCGACTCGATGCCATCGCGAAACAGTTAGGCGCCACCGTCGCCTCGAACAAGACTGCGACCGGCGCTCCGGCCGCGCCGACCACCGTGGCCACCGGTGACAAGGCGCTGACCGGATTGTTCGGGACGGATACGTCGAAGAAGGCGGCGAACGCCGCGAAGGATTCGGCCGCGAAGGACACACTCGCCGTCGCCAGCCAGGGCATCTTCTCTCGCAGCATTCAGCGCGGCGAAATGCCGGGTGAGTATTACGTGCCCGGCCCGATGTACGACCAGATCGCCGCCCTCGTCGCCCGTCCAGAAATCCAGGCGGCACTGCCACCGCGGAAGGTGTTCCGCTGGAGCAACGACTCGCTGCCGATCCAGGGCACCACATATCGGATGCTGTACGTGCTCGACGCCGACCCAATGATCACCGGCGAAGCGATCACCACCGCCAAGCCGCAACAGGATCCGACCGAGGGGACTATCGTCACCTTCCAGCTCAGCAACGAAGGTGGTCGCGTCTTCAAGCGGCAGACGGGTGCGCACATCAAGGATTACATGGCGATCGTGCTCGACCAGCAGGTCATGGGTCGCCCGCCGATCATTCAGGGCGCGATCAGCACGCGTGGGCAGATCACGATGGGACGGCGCGACCTCCAGGCTGCGCAGGACCTGGCTCTTGTGCTCCGCGCCGGCGCGCTCCCGGTTCCACTCAAGGTCGCCGAGGTACGGCAGGTGGGCGCGACGATGGGCGCCGACTCGGTGCACAAGGGATTGATGGCCGGCCTCCTCGCCGTCGCCCTCGTCGTCATCATCATGATCGGGTACTATCGCTTTTCCGGCTTCCTCGCGATCATCGGCCTCGCGCTCTATGTCCTCTACACGCTGGCCACGCTCTCCGGCTTCGATGCGGTGCTGACGCTCCCCGGCCTCGCTGGGTTCGTGCTCTCCATCGGGATCGCCGTCGATGCGAACGTCCTGATCTTTGAACGCATTCGCGAGGAGCTCGATCGCGGGAAGACGGTTCGCACTGCGATTGACGAAGGCTTTCGGCATGCGATGCCCGCCATCATCGACTCGAACGTCTCGACGATGCTCACCGCGGCCGTCCTCTATCAGTGGGGCAGTGGCCCCGTCCGCGGATTCGCCGTCACCCTCATTGCCGGCATCGCGGCGTCGATGTTCACCGGCATCTTCGTCGTCCGCACTCTTTACCTCGTGTGGCTGCAGCGCAAGCAGGGCGCAGCCCAGACTGTGAGCATCTGATGCTGCGAATTTTTCACGACACCCATTACGATTTCATCCGCTGGTGGAAGACCGCCGTGATCGTCACGGCGATCTTCGTCGTCGCCGGCGTCGGCTCGCTGCTCGTCAAGGGCATCAACTACAGCATCGACTTCACCGGTGGCACGCTCATTCAGCTCGAATTCAAGCAGCCGCCTAACGTTGCCGATATCCGCGCCGCCGTCGAAGGCAGTGGCGTCAACAATCCGGAAGTCCAGCAGTTCGGCTCTGACCGCGAGTTCACGGTCCGCGCGCAGGATCACCGCGACATCAGCGCCCAGGGTTCGGGCGCCGAATCGGTTGCCAGGCAGATCGAGTCATCACTCCGCGCGAAGTACGGCCCGGATGCCTTCACCGTGAAGCGCACCGAGGCCGTCGGCCCGCGCGTCGGCAGCGAGCTTCGCCGCGGTGCCGCGCTCGCTCTCGGCATCTCCTTCCTCGTGACGCTCGCCTACCTCGCGATCCGGTTCGAATGGCGCTTCGGCGTCGCGGCCATCGTCGCCACCGCGCACGACGTACTCACCACGCTCGCGTTTCTCAAGCTGATGCACCTCGAGGTGTCGCTCACCGTCATCGCCGCGATCCTCACTGTGCTCGGTTACTCGCTGAATGACACGATCATCATCTTTGACCGGGTACGCGAGGACCTCAAGAAAAAGCGCGCCGAGTCGCTCTACGACACTCTCAACCGCGCGATCAACGAGACGCTGCCGCGCTCGGTGATGACCCACGCGACCGCCTTCCTCGCGACGCTGGCGCTCCTCCTCTTCGCCGGTGAGGTCATCCGTCCCTTCGCCTGGGTCATGGTGTTCGGCATCGTCACCGGAACGTTCAGCTCCGTCTACATCGCCGGGCCCGTCCTCCTCTGGATCGAGCGGAAGTGGCCGCGCCATGCGGGCAGTACCTCATCGATCTCGCCGTCGGCCAGCGACAAGCAGCGCGCTGCCCGCGAGGCGCGCAGTCGGACCGCACCTCCAGCCGCCGCGTCGGTGACCCCGACCAAGCGTTAGGCAGCGCAGCGTCGCCGCCCAACCAGGGCGGCAACGTTGCCTCGTTCATGTCCGGATTTATCGACAGCCACGCCCATCTCGCTGACCCGGCGTTCGACACCGACCGCGCGGACGTCATCGCCCGCGCCCGCACCGCCGGCGCCGCTGGCATCGTGTGCATCGGGGAGTCGATCGAGACTGCCGCTCGCGCCCGGGGCATTGCGGCGGAACACCCCGGCTTTGTCTGGCACACCGCCGGCGTCCATCCGCACGACGCTGCCAGTTTCGACCTCGTGCGCGACCGTGAGGGCATCCGCGCCGAACTGGGTCAGGGTGCAGTCGCGGTCGGTGAGTGTGGACTCGACTACCACTACGACAACGCGCCGCGCGACCGACAGCGCGCCGCGTTCGCCGCGCAGCTGGAGCTCGCCAGCGAGTATCGCGTGCCCGTCGTCGTACACACGCGAGACGCGGAGGAGGACACGTCGGCGATGATCCGCGAATCGGGCGCGCAGGGGGTTCGCGGCGTCCTGCACTGCTTCACCGGAAGCCACGAGCTGGCGCGCGTCGCGATTGACGTCGGATGGTACATCTCGTTCAGCGGGATCGTGACCTTCCGCAACTGGTCGGACGACGCGCTCCTCCGCCTTGTTCCCGACGATCGTCTGCTCGTCGAGTCGGATGCTCCCTACCTCGCGCCCGTTCCCAACCGTGGAAAGCGAAATGAACCGGCGTGGGTCGCGCACACGGCCGGGCGGCTCGCCGCTGCGCGCGGCGTCGACACCGCTGCGATTTCCGCGCTCGTTGCCGCGAACGCGCAGCGACTGTTCAACCTCGTGCCCCAGTCGTAAAGTTATCGACGGGCCAGTGTCGTCACGATCGTCATCCCGGAGCTGACGTGAGCATAAAGACCATCCAGACCGACCGCGCACCCGCGGCCATCGGTCCCTATTCGCAGGCGATCGTCGCCAACGGTTTCCTCTTCACCGCCGGGCAGATCGCCCTCGACGCGGCGACCGGCCAGGTCGTCGAGGGCGATGTCGTGGCGCAGGCCGAGCGCGTGTTGCTCAACCTCCGCGCGATCCTCGACGCCGCCGGCGTCACCTTCGCTGATGTCGTCAAGACGACCGTCTTCCTCGCCGACATGGCCGACTTCCCACGCGTCAACGAGGTCTATGCGCGCGCCTTCGGCACTGCACGGCCCGCCAGGTCGACCGTGCAGGCCGCCGGACTTCCACGCGGCGTCTTCGTCGAGATCGAGGCAATCGCCGTCGTTCGGTAGTGTCCCCGCAGCAATCACCCTAACGGCCAACGCCATGACCAACACACGCGAGCAACTGTTCCGGCTGACACAGTTCGCGCGCTGCGCCGGTTGAGCGTCTAAGCTGGGTCCGGGCGACCTCACGCGCGCCCTCGCGCCCCTCGTTAGGCGCGACGATCCCCGTCTACTCGTCGGTTATGAGACCTTCGATGACGCGGGGATATTCCGCGTGTCCGACGATCTCGCGCTCGTCCAGACCGTCGATTTCTTCGCGCCGATCGTCGACGATCCATACGACTTTGGTCGCGTCGCCGCCGCCAACGCGCTTTCCGATGTCTACGCGATGGGCGGGGAGCCGCTTACCGCGATGAATATCGCCGCGTTCCCCACCAGCAAGCTCCCGATTTCCGTCCTCACGGAAATCCTCCGCGGCGGGCAGGATGTCGTCCACGCGTCCGGCGCGGTCGTCGTCGGCGGGCATACGGTGACCGACGATGAAGTGAAGTTTGGCCTGTCGGTCACCGGTCGCATCGATCCGCGCCGGATGCTGACCAACGCCGCCGCCGTCGTTGGCGATGTTCTCGTGCTCACCAAGCCGCTCGGCACGGGGATCCTCGCGACCGCGGCGAAGGCAGAGAAGCTCGCGGCGACGGAACTCACCGCGCTCATCGCATCGATGACGACGTTGAACGCGCTCGCCAGCCGCACCGCCGTCGCCCTCGAGTCGCGATGCGCGACCGACGTCACTGGCTTTGGCCTGCTCGGCCATCTCTCGCACATCGCTCGCGCCAGCAATGTCCGGATTCGCGTCGACGCCGCGCGGATTCCGCTGCTTCCCGGTACGCGCGAGGCCTGGTCCGCCGGCTTCCGCACCGGTGGCGCTGATCGCAATCTGGAATTTGTGCACGCGCTCGTGGATTGGGGCACCACAGCGGAGATCGATCGCGCGATCCTCGTCGATCCGCAGACCTCCGGTGGATTGATCGTCGCCCTCCGCCGGGACCGAGCGGCCGACTATCTTTCCCGCGTCCCCGGCGCTGCGGTCATCGGTGAAGTCGTCGCAGCCGGAGCTCCCGGGATTCTCGTCGCGTGACCATGGGGGCGCATGTGGCCTGGTGGCTGCCCCAGTCTTCAAAACTGGTGCGACCCGATTTTGTCGGGTTGGGTGGGTTCGATTCCCACACGCTCCCGCCACTCCGACCAGCTCGCGCGACCCACTGTATGGCAGCATTCGATCGCCTCGACCGGCACCTCTTTCCGCGGCGCGTTTCGTCGCGATCCCACGCGTTAGGCAGTAGCCTCGCCGCTCAAGCAATCGGTTGCGTCCTGCTGGTCCTTGCCACGACGCCGGCCGCGATCTCTGCCCAGGTCACCGACACCGCCGCAACACGTCCGTCGCCGAGCCTCCTCGTTCCGCGTGCTGCCGCGGCGCCACCGATCTCGCCTCGACGCGCGTTTCTCTATTCGCTCGCGCTCCCCGGCACCGGCCAATCGATCCTCAGTCGTCCCACGGCAGGTTCGGTGTTCGTTGCCGCTGAAGCGGGTACGCTCGCAATGATTGCCAAGTCGGCGAACGATCTTCGCGCTGCGCGCGCCCTCGCTCGCGACAGCGTCATCTTCAAGTATGACACGGCCTCCGCCCGCGGACCCGGCCAGCTCCCCTTTCGCCGCCTGACCGCCGGAGCGCTCCGTGCCCGGACCCGCATCCCCGCCCGGCGGGCACATCTCGAGGACTGGATCACCATCCTTGTCGTCAATCACTTTCTTGCCGGCGCCGATGCGTACGTCGCCGCCAACCTCTGGGACGTGCCGACCGACGTGAACATCGCCGCCGCGCCCGCCGGCGGGATGCTCATCGCCGCGCGCTTCGCATGGTGAACGCCGCTGCGCCAATCGGTGTCTTCGATTCGGGGATCGGTGGACTCACCGTCGCCCGTGAGTTGATGCGCCAGCTTCCCGCGGAGAGCATCATCTACTTCGGCGACACTGCTCGCGTGCCGTACGGTCCGAAAAGCCCTGACACCGTTAGGCGCTACAGTCGGGAGATCGCCGGCTACCTCCGCGAGCGCGGCGTCAAGGCGCTCGTGATCGCCTGCAACACCGCGACCGCGCATGCGCTCTCCACGTTGCAGGGCGAGGAGTCGATGCCGGTCATCGGTGTCGTCGAGCCCGGCGCGCGCGCCGCGGTCGCCGCGACCCGCGGCGGCACGATCGGCGTGATCGGGACGGTCGGCACCATTCGCTCCGGCGCCTATGAGCGCGCGATTCACGCCCTGCGCCCCAACGCGCGGATCGTTGCACGTCCGTGTCCCCTCTTCGTCCCACTCGTCGAGGAAGGATGGCTCGACCACGACGCGACGCGCCTCGTCGCCCGCGAATACCTCGCGACCTTCGCCACCGAACACGTCGACACGCTCGTCCTCGGCTGCACGCACTATCCGCTGCTCAAGCCATTGATCGCGCACGTCCTCGGCCCTGACGTGGCGCTCATCGATAGCGCTGAGCAGACCGCGGCCGAAACACGACGCATCCTCGCCGCGCGCGGACTGCTCGCGCCGTCAGGCGCGATCGCGGTCCGGCGGTACGTCGCGTCCGACGCCCCCGATCAGTTCCTGCGCGTCGCCGAGCGGTTTCTCGGCGCGCCGATCGACGGCGTCGAGACGCACACCATCGGCTGACCCGCCCCCATCCCAGCGCATCAGTTCGACCGCGCCGGCCGTGATCTTCAGGTACGTCGGCGTCTCCAGCCACGATCCGGCGTTCGCGTAGACGCCGCCGGTGGCGCTCTGCTCGAGTGCCGCGACGTGCGAGTGACCGAACACCACGAGGTCGAGCGAGCGGTCCCTGTCGAGCTGCGTCCGGGCCACGGCCCGCAAGCCTGCACCGTTGTCCGGCGCGCGATGCACGCGGCTTGCCTGCGAGCTGCCTAACGCGAGACGGCTCGCCAAGTCGGGATGCAGCAGCCGGAACGCACGTATCGCCCACGGATGCCGGAGCACAGCGCGCAGTCGCCGGTACTTCCGATCCTCCACCTCGCGCAATCCGTCACCGTGCTCGATCCGCGTCCTCCACCCGGCGATCGATCCCTCCCATGGCCCGACATGGTAGGCGAGCCCGTAGTCGTCGCGGAGCACCTCACCCCCCCAGCAATCGTGATTGCCGGCGATCCAGAGGATCTCGGTGCCACTCTCCCTGAGGTCGGCCAACGCGGCCACCGCGCGCACCCCACGCCGCGGGACGACTGTCTTCCATTCGAACCAGAAGTCGAACAGGTCGCCGTTGATGATCAGCGAAGCCGCTTTTCCCTGGAGCGCCCGCAGGAAGCGGAGCACCTCTCGCTCGATCTCTGCGGAAGCTGCGCCAAGATGCGCGTCGGATAGGATGTAGCACGGGTCGGGGAGCACGCGACTATTCTACTCGTGCTCCCCACTCTTTACAAACCGGTGCGGAGCATTCATCCTTCGCCCACGTAGCGTTCCCCAACGGAGGAGTGATGCCCCAGAATGCACTCGGCCTCATCGAGACCAAGGGTCTCGTTGGCGCCATCGAAGCCGCCGACGCGATGGTGAAGGCGGCGAATGTACGCCTGATCGGCAAGGAAAAGGTAGGCGGCGGCTATGTCACCGTGATGGTTCGCGGCGACGTCGGAGCGGTGAAGGCGGCGACTGACGCTGGTGCCGCCGCTGCGGAACGTGTCGGCGAACTCGTCTCCGTGCACGTCATTCCGCGCCCGCACGGCGACATCGAGCTTCTGCTCCCGCAGGGCGGCGCGGCGAGCGAGAGCTGACCGTGGCCTCCTGGGTCGATCAGGCCCTCGGGCTTGTCGAAACTAAGGGCCTCGTCGGAGCCATCGAAGCCGCCGACGCGGGCCTCAAGGCGGCCAACGTCGTTCTCCTCGGCAGCGAGCGTGCCGACGCCGGCCTCGTCACCGTGATGTTCGGCGGTGACGTCGCCGCCGTGAAGGCCGCCTGCGATGCTGGCGCCGCCGCTGCCGAACGCGTCGGTTCGCTCGTCGCTGTGCACGTGATCCCGCGCCCTCATCCCGGCCTCGCCGCGATCGAGGCCGACGAGTCGCCGGGCAAGCGCGCAAGCGAGGATGCCGCTGCACCAGAACTGCCTAACGGCGGCTACGATCTCGCTGCCCTCGCCAACGCGAAGGTAGTCGAGCTCCGCGACATGGCGCGGCGCGTCGAGAACTTCCCGCTCAAGGGGCGCGACGTCGCGCGCGCGAGCCGGGAGGAGCTGCTCGCTGCCTTTCGCTCGCTGAGCCGCTAGCTCCGGCGTGGACGCCGACCTTCGCAGCATCCAGGAAGCGCGAGACATGGTCGCGCGCGCCGCCGATGCGCAACGACTATTCGCCCGCGCCGACCAGCGCGCCGTCGATGCCGTCGTCACCGCGATGGCGCACGCTGCCTCCGCCGCCGCCGAGCGCCTCGCCCGCCTGGCCGTCGAAGAGACCGGGATGGGCGTCTACGAACACAAGATTCTCAAGAACAAATTCGCCTCGGATCATGTGCTCGCGTACATCCTGCCGCTGCAGACCGTCGGCATCATCCGCGAGGACCGGGCGCGGAAGCTCAAGGAACTCGCCGTCCCGATGGGCGTCGTCGCCGCCATTATCCCGACGACGAATCCTACCTCGACCGCAATCTACAAGGCACTGATCGCGGTCAAGGCGCGGAACGCCTGCGTCATGTCGCCCCATCCGCGCGCGACCAAGTGCGTCGTCGAGACCGTCCGCATCATGGCCGAGGCCGCGGTCAGCGCCGGCGCGCCCGCCGGACTCGTCGCCTGCATGACGACGCCGACGCTCGACGGCACGCTGGAGCTGATGCGTCACGAGCAGACTGCGATCATCCTCGCCACCGGCGGCAAGGATCTCGTCCGCTCGGCATATAGCGCCGGCAAGCCCGCGTACGGTGTCGGCCCCGGCAACGTGCCCGCGATCATCGAGCGGACTGCCCGCATCGACAAGGCCGTCGCCGATGTGGTGGACGGAAAGACCTTCGATGCCGGCGTGCTTTGCTCGAGCGAACAATCCATCGTCTGCGACGCACCCGTTGCTGCGGCGGTGCGAGCGGCCCTCCTTCGCGAGCGCGCGCACCTCTGCACCCCTGACGAAAAACGTGCCCTCGAGCGCGTTATGATCCCGCCGGGGGGGAAGGGAATCAACACCGCAGTCGTCGGGAAGCAACCCCAGGAGATCGCCCGCCTCGCCGGATTCAGCATCGCGCCCGATGCAAAGCTGCTCGTTGTCGATCTGAAGACTGTTGGGCGCGATGAGCTGCTCAGTCGCGAGAAGCTCTCGCCAGTCCTCGGGTTCTATGTTGAAGATGGCTGGGAGCGCTGCTGCCAGCGCGCCATCGAGCTCTTGACGTTAGGCGGCATCGGTCACTCGCTCGTCATCCATAGCCAGGACGAGCGCATTATCGATGAATTCTTTCGCGAGAAGCCGGCCTTCCGCATCTCGGTGAACACCAACTCCGCGCTCGGTGCCGTCGGGTTCACGACCGGCTTCGCGCCGGCGATGACGCTCGGACCGGGGGCGTGGGGAGGCAGCAGCACGTCCGACAACATCACGCCACTGCATCTCATCAACATCAAGCGACTCGGCGGCGAGATCAATCCGTATCATGATCCGTTGCGCCGGGCGCCCCGCGCCGCGGCGCCCGCGACGCAGACAGCGGGTGGTCTACGCCGGACGCGCACCGAGACGCCCCTCGTCGGCGCCGAGGTGCAGCGCATCGTCGACGAGTTCCTCCGCGAGTTTCGCGTGGCCTCAAAATGACGGACCAGGAGATCGAGCGCCTCGTCGCGCTCGTCGTCGAGGCGCTGCTCCGCCAGCAGTCCACCAACGCGCCTAACGGTGGGCCGTCGACAGCTGGTACGTGGCTCCCGATTCCCGTTCGCCCCGAGCCGGAGCCGCGCACCACCGAGCCTCCACTCTGGAGCGGCGCAGCGCAGCGGCTGGAGGGCATTAGCCCGCGCGTCGCTGACGAAGGGGCAAGCACGTCGGGGCACGGCCACCGGCGCCGTGCCTCCACCGCGGAGATGACCAACGCGGTCCGCGCGGCCGCCGCCGGACGCGGTGCCGCCCCGGAGATCGCGCCCGTCGGTCGCTCCCAGCATCGCAGGGGGCCGCGCGCCCGCAGCCTCGACATCGACGTCGCCATCGGGGTGTCCAATCACCACGTTCACCTCTCGCCGGAACACGCGCGCCAGCTGTTCGCCATCGACCAGCCGACCCTGCTGCGACCGATCTCGCAACCGGGACAGTTCGCGGCGACCGAGACCGTCACCCTTATCGGCCCGCGCGGGAAGGTCGACGCGGTTCGAGTTGTTGGTCCCGCCCGTAGCGAAACTCAGGTCGAGATCTCACTGGCCGACGCTCACCGCCTTGGGATCGTCGCACCGGTCAGCGCGAGTGGTGCGCTCAACGAATCGGCCGGGGGCCTGACAGTGCAGGGGGCCGCCGGGAGCGTCGTGCTTTCCCGCGGCGTCATCGTTGCCGCGCGACATCTGCATCTGAGCAGCGACGACGCCGCCCGCTGGGGGATCGCCGATGGCGATCGACTCGATGTGCGCGTCGGCGCCGGCGCGCGAGCTGTGACATATCATCACGTACTCGTTCGCGCCGGGAAGCAGTATGCGACCGAGCTGCATCTCGATTCCGACGAAGCGTTCGCCGCCGCCGTCAAGACGGGAGACCGCGCACGGATCATCGCGTCTGCACCGCCGGCAGCAACTCGACGCGCCCTCGTTACCGAACGCGACGTGCTGCGAATCGCCCGCGAGGGAGGAACGCTTCCTCGCGGTGCGTTGCTGACCCCGAGCGCGCGTGATCGTGCCCGCGCGGCCGGCCTCGAGACTTGATCGTGCCGGGGCGCCCGATGCATGCCGTGGAATTCCGTGTTCGCTACCCGGAAACCGACCAGATGGGCGTGGTGTATCATGCCAACTATCTCCATTGGTGTGACATCGGTCGCACTGAATACCTGCGCGCACGCGGGGCGACCTACGCCGATCTCGAACGCGCCGGGATGCTCCTCGCCGTAGCCGAAGCGAACATTCGCTATCATGGGTCCGCGCGCTACGATGAGATCGTGCGCATCGAAACCACGCTTCGCGATGTCCGCAGCCGCGCGCTCACCTTCGATTACTCCATCCTCCATGCGGAGAATCGCACCAGGTTCGTCACCGCGAGCACGGTACTTGTCGCGCTGGACACCGGGGGCCGGTCAGTCCAGTTGCCCGCTGAAACGCGCGAGCTGCTCCGCCGCGATCTTCCCCCACGCTGAGGCTTAATTGCGCCCCACCCCGCGGCTCGCCCGCGTCGCCGCGTTTGGCATCGTCTGGTTGGCTGCGGCCTGCGTCAGCACTCGTCGCGTCGCCCGGTCACCGCTGTCACCAGCCGACATCGCGCTTTACGCGCGCGTTCTCTCCGCTGCTGATGCCCGTCGTCCCGACACCGCTCTGATCGCCGCTTCGATCGCCAGCGCAAACCCTGCCGTTAGGCGCGTCGGCGCACTCACGGCGGGCCAGCTGCATCTTGCGAGCACCGCCGCGACGTTGCGCGCTCTCCTCCGTGACGCCGACACGACCGTTGCCGCGCGCGCTGCATTCGCGCTCGGCTTGCTGCACGACTCCGCCGGCGTGACGGCACTCGCCGCCGCCCTCCTCACCGCAACTCCAGTCGCCACTCAGGCGGCGTTCGCACTCGGTGAGATCGGCGAGCCGGCGCGCGCAACGATCGTGGCGCGCGTAGATGCTACCGTCGGCCCGGCACGCGTCGAACTCTTGCTTGCGCTTGCCCGGCTTCGTCCCGTTCCCGCTGCAGCGGTGATGCGTGCGCTCACCGGCGACGATCCGTGCGCGCGGTGGGCGGCGGCGTACGCGCTGTCGCGCCCCCATGTCACGGCCGGACTTGGCGCGCTCATCGCCTTGGCCAGTGACCCGCGAATTGGCGCGGACGATAGTGCTCTGCTCGCACCGGGCGCGCGCTACGAGTGCGCGGCCTCTGAAACTCGCGCCCAGATCGCACGCGCGATCGTCCGGTCATCAGCGGGTGACTCGCTCAGCGCGCCGGGCGCGCGCGTGCTTCGACGGCTGGTCGCCGATCCGTCCGCGCACGTGCGCATCAACGCGCTCCGTTCCCTCGGCACATTCGGTGATTCGGCGGTCGAGCCGGTGATCGGCGCCATTCGCGATTCCGACCCTAACGTTCGCATCGCCGCGGCGCAGTCGCTTGCCGGCCGGCGGCTGGCCCCCGATCTCTGGCTTTCCCTCTGGACAGCCGACACCGGCACCATGTTCCGCCGCAGTCTTCTCGAATCGGCGACACGCTCCGGTATCGCCCTCCCCGCCCACGAACAGTGGGCCACGGCCGCCGACTGGCGCCTCCGTGCGGCGCTCGCCGATGCGGCCGCCCTCGCACCCTCACCGACGCGCGGAATGACGATCGCGACCCCGCTGCTCGGCGATCGCGACCCACGCGTTAGGCAGTCCGCCGTTGCGGCGATTGCCACCTTTCTCGATTCCGCCGGACCCCGCATATCCCGCCGGCATGCCGTCCGCGCTGCACTGCGCGATCCCGATTTCTTCGTTCGCGCTACCGCCATCCTCGCGCTCGCCGATAGTGCTCGTGCCTCAGAGCTTCCGCTCGTGATCGAGAGCTACACGCTCGCCGCCCATGATTCCGGCAATGATGCACGCATTGCCGCCATACGGTACGTGGCCAATGCCTGGCGGCGTGACAGCCTCGCCTTCTCGGATTCCCTCCGCGCAATGCTCGCCGCGCTGGCCCCGTCCGCCGATCCGCTCGTGCGGGCCGAAGTGCGCGGTGCCACTCCGCTTTCAGCGTGGCCAGGCAACGAAGGCGTCTCGCGCGCTCAATCGTGGTATGAAGCGAGGGTCCGCGATTTCGTCGCACCGGTGCTCGCTGGAACGCCGCTTCAGGCACGTATTGAAAGTGCACGCGGCTCGATCCTGCTCGAGCTCCTTGGCGAGGACGCCCCGCTCACCGTCGCCAACTTCGTCGCCCTCGCCCAGCGGGGCTATTACCGCAATGTGCAATTCCACCGCGTGGTGCCGAATTTCGTCGCCCAGGATGGCGATCCTCGCGGCGACGGCAACGGCGGCCCCGGCTATGCGATTCGAGATGAGATCAACACACGGCGCTACGCGCGCGGCGCGGTCGGTATGGCGCTCTCCGGGCCGGATACCGGGGGAAGTCAGTATTTCCTCACGCTGTCCCCGCAACCGCACCTCGACGCTCGGTATACGATCTTCGCGCGCGTCGTCGGCGGCCAGGATGCGATGGATCGGCTCGTCCAGGGCGACGCGATCTCCAACATCGTGATTCCGTGAGCCACCATTCGCTGCTCGCTTGCCTGACGGTCGCCGCAGTCCTCAGCGCTGGCTGCGTACCGAAGGCGCGCCCTCTGGCCGGGATCCTCGTTCGGGCCGCCATCCCGCCCATCGAGCTCCCCCTCGGCCACACCCGCTACGTCTTCGACTGGAAGTACGAAGATCCGGACATCCATGCCTCGGGCGAGGGCGCAGTGCGCGCCGCCGCGCCCGATTCCGCGCGCCTCGACCTGTTTGTTCGCGGCGGATTGGGTGGCGGCGCCGCCATCCTCATCGGCGATGAATTGCACGCGCCCGGACCGGCCGCCGTCCGCAAGCTGATCCCGCCGCCGCCTCTTCTCTGGGCAGCC
Organism: Gemmatimonadaceae bacterium; assembly: GCA_046593895.1. Lineage (GTDB taxonomy): Bacteria > Gemmatimonadota > Gemmatimonadetes > Gemmatimonadales > Gemmatimonadaceae > JABFXC01. Next base: position 30,334 of record JBKJQR010000164.1, read on the forward strand.
CTGGGCCGACTGGCGGTGCCGCCATCCGCCGACACGACCGCCCGCATGGATGGGGACACCCTGCGCGTGGATATCGGTCGCGGGACGGTGTGGCGCGTGACGGTCGCCGCCGGGATACTGCGCCGCCTCGAACGAATCGACGACGGCAAGATTGTGCAGAGTGTCATTCGCGCCGACGATCGACGCGTGCGATATTTCGATGCTGCTTCCCGACGGTCGCTCGAGCTGGTCATCACCAACGTGGACCGCAATACGGAGTTCGATGCGTCGATCTGGTCGTTTTAGCGCCCTTGCAGCGCTGCTCATTGCGACCTCTGGGTGTTGGCCCTATGGGTTCGCCGGCGGCGGACTGCCGTCCAATATCCATACGGTTGCCGTTCTTCCCTTCGAGAACGAGACGCCGCAAGCGGAGCTGCAGCGCGAAATGTGGGAGTCTCTCCGGTCGGAGATGAAGGCGCGCCTCGGACTTCGCGACGCGCCGGAGGCACGGGCTGATGCGGTGGTTCGCGGCACCTTGCTCCGCTACGACACGGGCATCCCTATCTCGTATTCATCGAGTCGCGGACAGGTCACCTCGGCGCGGCGGAAGCTCCAGATCGTCTGCGACATCGAAATCGTCGACCAGAAGACGGGCAAGATGCTCTGGCAGCGCAAGGGAATCACCGCCGAAGGCGAGTACGAAGAACCGAATGAGGTGAACGGACGTCGCGCAGCCCTGCGCAAGCTGGTGACCGACGTGATCGAGGGGGCACAATCGCAATGGTGAACGTTAGGCGTGTCCGCAGCGGCCGTTCCTCGCTCGGCTGCCTCGTTACGCTGCTCATCGTCGTGGCCGCTGGATATTTTGCCGTCAACTTCGGCGAAGTGTACCTCCGCTATTATCGTTTCGTCGACTCCATGGAACAGAACGCCCACTTCGCCGCGCATTTCGACGATGCGGCGATTCGAAACAACCTCAAGTTCGCCGCTGATACGCTGAACCTCCCGCCGGAAGCGCACAGCGTGCAGATCTATCGACGCGAGCGACACATCAGCATCTCGGCGGAATACTACGAGCACGTCGAATT
>JBKJQR010000184.1:0-4930 GCA_046593895.1 Gemmatimonadaceae bacterium
CGGACGCACGCCCACACGGGGCGCGTCGCCGGGCTGCTCGAGAGCGCGCGCGGGATGACGGCGCAGAACTCCGAGCCCGCGGTCTACGAGCAGCTGAAGATCCACGCCGAGCTGCTCGTCCCTCACGACGATTTCGAGCTCGCGGTGTTCGACGAGCACGGCGCACTGGCCGGCCGTTACTCGGCAGCGGGAATCATCGACGGCTTCAACGCGACGCCGACGGACGCCGAGCTCGAAGTCGTGAAGCTCGCCTCGACGATCCTCGACGATGGCAAGGGACGCACCCCGCTCGACATCACCGGCGCTGCATCGATCGTCCGGCTCGACGAGGTGCGTGACGCGCACGTCCCCGTCTTCGCGGGAACGGTCATCGTCGCCGTGACGACACTGCGGCGCAAGCATCCTGGCTACACGACGGAGGAGCTCGACGCGCTGGCGACGCTCTGCCAGCAGGGCGGCATCGCCATCGCGCGGGCGCGGCTGTTTACCCAGGTGCTCGCCGCCAAGCGTGAGTGGGAACGCGTGTTCGACGCGACCGTCGAGGGGCTGGCGCTGATCGACGAGCAGGGACGCGTCCGCCGCTGCAACTCGGCGTTCGCCGGTATTGCCGGCATGTCGTTAGGCAGCACCGTCGGCCAGCACCACCACGGCCTGCGCGAGATCGGCCCGACGTCAGGGAGCGATTGCGCGATCTGCGACACGATCCGCAGCGGCTCGCGCGCCGAGCGGGTGATCGAGAGCGCCGAGGGTCGCACCCTCAAGCTGACGCTCTCGCCCTACCCGACTGGCGGCGCGGTGCTGGTCGCCCACGACGTGACCGCCGAGTCGCAGGTCCGTGGCGCACAGCAGCAGCTGTTCGAGTCCGAGAAGTTCGCGGCGATCGGGCGCTTGGCGGCCGGCGTGTCGCACGAGGTGAACAACCCGCTGATGGGGATCAACAGCCTGGCCACCGTCCTCCTCGAGGACAAGACATTTGCCGGCGAGAACCGCGAGATCGTCACGCTGATCCAGCGCGAGTCGCGCCGCGCGGCGCAGATCACGCGCGACCTGCTCAGCTTCGTCCGCGCCGAAGACGGCGCGCGCGGAAGCATCAGCCTCAACGACCTCGCGCGGGAAGTCGCCGAGCTCCGCGCCGTCGCCCAGAGCAGCGCCGGGATCACGATGACGCTCGACCTTGCCGACGACCTGCCAGCGGTGTGGGCGAGCCACTCGCAGCTGTTGCAGGTGGTGGTCAACCTCGTCGCCAACGCCGAGGACGCGGTCGAACACACCGCCTGTCGCGAGATTCGGATCTCGACGCTGCGCTCGACCGGCCGCAAGGTCCTCCTCCGCGTCGAGGACAGCGGCCCCGGGATTCCCGAGGAGCTGCGCGCTCGCCTCTTCGAACCCTTCTTCACGACGAAGGCGCCCGGCAAGGGCACGGGCCTCGGCCTCTCGCTCTCGTTCTCGATCGCCGAGCGCCACAGCGGCTCCCTCCGTGCCGACAACGTCGCCTCGGGCGGCGCCCGCTTCACGATCGAACTGCCCGCCAGCGAAGCGCGCGCCGCTGCCTAACGACGCTAGCCATTAGCCGTTAGCCGTTAGGGTATGAGCGACAGCGGTTGCGCAGTGGCTCAACGCTAACGGCTAATGGCTGCAGTTGCAGTAAAGCTGCAGTCGCAGTCAGTACGCTACCCCGAACCGCTTCCCGACATGGTTCCGGTGTTCCAGCTCATCGATCAGCGCGACCGCGTAGTCCTCGAACGAGATGCGGCTCTGGCCGCGGGCGTCGGGGATGTAGAGGTCGCCGGTTGCCCGATAGCGGCCGGTGCGCAACCCCGCTGAGATCTCCGCAGCCGGGCTGATAAAGCTCCAGTCGAGACCTGTCGCCTCGGCGCGAATGACGTCGAGCGCGTCCGAGCCTTCCTGCGCTTCGGGCTTGTAGAGCGCGGGAAAACCCGGCGTGTCGAGCAGCTTGGTGCCGGGAGAAACCTCGAGGCTTCCTGCCCCGCCGACAACAATCAGCCGCTTGACGTTCGCCGTGCGTGCGCCGGCGATCAGCGCCCGCGCGGCGTCGACCAGCGACGCTGCCCGCTTGTGCCGCGCATTGGCGCGTGGCGAGATCGCGCTCACGATCGCATCGGCGCCGTGCGACACCTTCGCCACGCTCGACGCATCGGTCGCGTCACCCTTGACCAGCGTCAGCTTCGGGTCGGGCGATTTCGCCTGCATCGGGTCGCGCACGACCCCAATCACCTCGTGCCCGCGACTGATCGCCTCGGCAACGATGCGCTGGCCGATGTTACCGGTAGCGCCGAACAATACCAGTTTCATTTTCTTGTCTCTCCCTGACGAACGCATCCGATGTTCGGCCCGCCGTCTTTAGCGGTTAGCGCTCAGCAACTACGTTCGAATGTGCACCGTCGTTGTCGCTCGCCGCGAATGGCTGACGGCTGGCAGCGGCGCAGACAGGCGCTCCAGCGAATAGATTTCGACGGCGGCGGAAGGCCGCATGCTGCGTACCGCGAACGAACGAGAAAGCCATGCCCTCACGGAATTCCTTCGGCAGCCGGGCGACGTTGGACGTCGACGGCAAGCCGTACGTCGTCTACCGGCTCGATGCCCTGAAGTCGAAGGCGCCCAATGCGGGGCGGCTCCCCTTCAGCCTGAAGATCCTCCTCGAGAACCTGCTCCGCAACGAGGACGGTGCCTTCGTCAAGCCGGCTGACGTCGAGGCGATGGCGAATTGGGACGTCAAGGCAAAGGTCGAGAAGGAAATTGCCTTCCGCACCGCCCGGGTGCTGCTCCAGGACTTTACCGGCGTCCCCGCGGTCGTCGACCTCGCCGCGATGCGCGACGCGCTTGCAGCGTTAGGCGGCGACGCGAAGCAGATCAACCCGCTGCAGCCGGTGGACCTCGTCATCGACCACTCGGTGCAGGTCGATGAATACGGGACCGAGGCCGCGTTGCTGCTCAACGTCGAGCACGAGTACGAGCGCAACAAGGAGCGCTACGTCTTCCTGCGCTGGGGCGCGAAGGCGCTGGCGAACTTCCGCGTCGTCCCCCCGGGCACCGGCATCTGCCACCAGGTGAACCTCGAGTACCTCGGCCAGGTGGTGTTCACCGGCGACGAGGGCAGCGAGACGGTCGCGTACTGCGATTCGCTGGTCGGTACCGACTCGCACACGACGATGATCAACGGACTCGGCGTCCTGGGCTGGGGCGTCGGCGGCATCGAAGCGGAAGCGGCGATGCTCGGCCAGCCCGTGTCGATGCTGATTCCGGAAGTGACCGGCTTCAAGCTGCACGGCAAACTACCCGCGGGGACGACGGCGACCGATCTCGTGCTCACCTGCACCGAGATGCTGCGCAAGAAGAAAGTCGTCGGCAAGTTCGTCGAGTTTTACGGTGCGGGGCTGAGCTCACTGTCGCTCGCCGATCGCGCAACCATTGCCAACATGGCGCCCGAGTACGGCGCGACGATGGGTTTCTTCCCGGTGGACGCCGAGACGCTCAAGTACCTGACGCTGAGCGGGCGGAGCGAGCATCAGGTGAAGCTGGTCGAGGCGTACACGAAGGCGCAGGGGCTTTTCCGCACCGACGACATGCCCGATCCGGTGTTCACTGACACCCTCGAGCTCGACCTCGCGACGGTGGAGCCGAGCATGGCCGGCCCGAAGCGTCCGCAGGACCGCGTCCCGCTCAAGCTGTCGAAGAAGATGTTCGAGGAAGCGTTAGGCGCGGAGCTGGGGAAGGCGGGAACGCCGGCAGCGACCGCCGATGCGCGGCGGGCGACCGCCGTCACCGGCCAGCACCTCTCGGCCGCGCTGCTCGATCCGTCAGCCGAGGACCAGGCGCATCGCCATGGTGGGGTGCAGGTGACGATGAATGGCGAGACCTTCAAGCTCCGCCATGGGAGCGTAGTGATCGCCGCGATCACCAGCTGCACGAACACGAGCAACCCGAGCGTGATGCTGGCCGCGGGACTGCTGGCGCGCAACGCAGTGAAGAGGGGACTGACGACGAAGCCGTGGGTGAAGACCAGCTGCGCGCCGGGCTCGAAGGTGGTCACGGATTATTACAAGAAAGCCGACGTGATGCAGTACCTCGACGCGTTGAGGTTCAACATCGTCGGCTATGGCTGCACGACGTGCATCGGCAACAGCGGTCCACTCCCTGAGCCGATCGCCGAGGCGATCGAGAAGGAGAAGCTGGTGGTGACCGCAGTGCTCTCGGGCAATCGCAACTTCGAGGGGCGGGTGAATCCGCTGACGCGGTTCAACTATCTCGCCTCGCCGCCGCTGGTGGTGGCCTATGCGCTGGCTGGCCGGATGGACATCGACTTCCATACCGAGCCGTTAGGCGTGGGCAAGGATGGTCCCGTGTTCCTGCGCGATATCTGGCCGAGCGCGACCGAGGTCGAGGACACGGTGCTGTCGTCGGTGAAGGGGGAGATGTTCCGGACGCAGTATGCGAACGCGTTCAGCGGCGACGAGCAGTGGCGCGCGTTGGCCGTGCCGACGGGGGAGACCTACGCATGGGACGCGGCGTCGACGTACGTGAAAAATCCGCCGTACTTCGAGGGGATGACGCTGGCGGTGCCGCCGGTGCGCGCGATCACCGGCGCGAAAGTGTTAGGCATGTACGGCGACTCGATCACGACCGATCACATCTCGCCGGCCGGCTCGATCGCGGCGGCCTCGCCCGCGGGCAAGTGGCTGATCGCGCAGGGGGTCAAGACGTCGGAGTTCAACTCGTACGGCGCGAGACGAGGGAACCACGAAGTGATGATGCGGGGGACGTTCGCGAACATCCGGCTGCGGAACGAGCTGGCGAAGGGGAAGGAGGGGTGGTGGACTGCTGTCTCTCCTGATGCGGAGCCCGTCGCCTTGTACGATGCGGCGATGAAGTACAAGGAGGCGGGGACGCCGCTGGTGATCATCGCGGGGAA
>JBKJQR010000037.1:0-25328 GCA_046593895.1 Gemmatimonadaceae bacterium
CCCGACATCGGCTGGACCGCGCAGTTCACCCACAGCGAGGACAACGCCGGCTTCCTCTATCTCGCCGGCGGACTCGCCCGCGGATTCGAGCTCGGGCGCGGCAACACTGTCGGCGTCGCGGCCGAGCAGCGGCGAATCTCGGCGCGGAGCAGCCGCGCGCCCGAGCGTTATGTCTACGGCGTCGCGCTCTCAGCGCGCGCCGCGCACCAGTTCGACGCGGTGAACGCGAGCGCCACCGGCGGCGTCGTCCGGCACGGCGGCGTCCGCGACATCCCCTTCGGCGATTTCAGGTTGTCGGGTGGCTGGCAGCGGACGAGCCTCAGTGCGCTGGTCAGCACCGGCCCGGTGTACCTCCCACTCGTCTCGGCGCAGTCACTCGTCCAGTTCAACGCCGACGGTGTCGTCTCGACCCGGCCGCTGGTCGGACGCACCGCACAGCTGGCCGGTTCTGCACCGTTAGGCGCGCTGACGCTGTCGGCCAGCGCCGAGGTAACCTCGCTGAACGATGGCAACCGCCGGACGTCGGGGTATCTCGGGGCAGCCTATCCGGTCGCGCCTGACATCAGCCTGCTCTACTCCGGCTTCGCACTCGGCTACAGCGACCGCAGCGATCGCTACTGGGACCCGACCAGCTTCACGTCGCACAGCATCGGTGCGCAGTACGCCTGGCAGCAGCGGGGACCACTCAGCTTCACCGCGCGCCTGCTCTCCGGCATCGGCCGCGCGACCGAGGTCTTCCCGACGCGCGGCGGCGCGGCCATCCGCGCCAATGGTCCCGCCGCCCTGCAACTCGCTGGCAGCGGCGAGGCCGCGTATCGCAGCGCACGGTGGGAGCTCGCCGCGACCGCGGGGTATGCCCGCGGACGCGGCGGCGAATATCAGTCGCTCAACAGCAGTCTCCGACTCCGGCTGATTCCATGACGAACGTCAGCAGTACCACGAAGCCCACCAGCTACATCATCACTTTCTTTGCTGGCCTCTCGCCGATCCTGCTCATCGGCGGCACCATCTACTACTTCGTGTCGAAGGCGCCCGTCGAGACCGACCCGGCGCTCCGCATCGCCATCCGGCTGATCATGACGTTCCTGATCATCCTGATCATCCGCTACTTCTGTATCCTCTGGTTCGGCTACCTCAAGCACATCGAGGAAAAGCTCGACGACTCCGACATCTCCGACTTCTCGCCACCGGTGACGATCCTCGTCCCGGCGTACAACGAAGGCCCGGTGATCAAGAGCGCGCTCCGCTACCTGCTCGACCTCAACTATCCCGCCTACGAAATCCTCGTCATCGACGACGGCTCGAGCGACGACACGTACACGCTCGCCAGCGAGATGGAGGGCCGCTACGGCGACGTCACACTGCGCGTCGTCAGCAAGAAGAACGCGGGCAAGGCCAACGCCCTGAACACGGGGATCTCGCTGGCGCGAAATCCCTTCGTCGTCTGCATGGACGGTGACACGCGGTTATCGCGCGACGTGCTCTACTACGGCATGCGCCACTTCCGCAATCCACGCATCGGCGCGGTCAGCGGCAACGTGAAGGTGTCGAACCGCAACAACCTCTGGACGAAGCTCCAGGCGCTGGAATACATCGTCTTCATGAACGGCATCCACCGGGCGATGGCGTACTTCAACGCGCCGAACATCATCCCCGGACCGTTAGGCATCTTTCGCCGGGACATGATGATCCAGCTCGGCGGCTACGACACCGACACCTATGCCGAAGACTGCGACCTGACTCTGAAGATCCTCTCGTCGGGCTGGCACATCACGACCGATGATCGCGCCCTCGCCTACACCGAGGTGCCGGAGCACCTGCTCGACCTGATCAAGCAGCGCTACCGCTGGACCCGCGGCATCCTCCAGGCGCTCCGCAAAAATACCGTCTGGCTCGCCTGGCCGAAGATGGGGCTGCCGGTCTGGATCGGCTACGTCAGTCTCTACTTCGAGGGGATGATCTGGCCGCCGCTCAACGTCGCCGGCAACCTCTTCTTCGCGATCACCGCGCTCCGCGCCGGCGTCGCGTCGCACGTGTTCTACTGGTGGGTGCTCTTCACCCTGCTCGATATCGGGACGGCACTCTTCATGATAATGATGGAGGAAGAAGACCTGTCGCTTGCACCGTATGCGGCGATCTCGCGCTTCTTCTTCATCTCGATGATCGACGTAGCGAAGGTCCTCGCGACCGTCGAGGAGTTCCTCAACATCGAGATGAACTGGGGCAAGCTCGATCGCGCCGGTCGGATCTAGGCCTAACGTTCGCGAGGATATCAAATGGAAAACATCAATACGATCATGTCCACGGTCATCATGGTGTCGTTCATCGTGACGATCGTGCTCGCCGTCGGCAGCTACTGGGCGTACAAGCTGCGCGAGCGCCGCAAGCCGAAGGGTGTCCGCGCGTCCGATGAAGCGCCGGTCTTCTTCGAGCGCATTTACCCGGCGCATTCGAAGGCCACCGCTGGCGCCGCTGCCGACAAGGATGCCGACGCCGCGTAACCAGCGTGCCGGTGCATCGTTCTTCACCGCGATCCTCGTGCTCGCGGTGATCGGGGCGATCGCGTCCGTCTATCTCTGGCGTCACGGTATTCAGTCGCGCCACGACCGTGATGCGCGCGCTGCCGCCCGCTGGGCAGCGATTCGCGTCGAATCACGGCTCCCGGCGGCGCGACTCGCCGCGCCGGTGCGCGTCGCCGTGCTCCACGATCCAGCGAGTGATCGTTGGTTCAACGGCGCCGCCCCGCTCGATACGATCACCAGCGCATGGATCACCGCGCTGCACACCATCGGTGCCGACGCTGCAGTCGTCGATCCGGGAGATACCGCCGCAATCCGTGCCGTCGACGTGCTCGTCGTCCCGTCGCAGCCCTGCCTCGGCATGGCCGCGCGGGCCGCGATCGACGGCGTTCTTGCCCGCGGCGGAGGGGTGATCGCGAGCTGGCTCACCGGTACGCGCAACGGCGTCTGCGGCGATGCCGGCTACGCGTTTCTCACCAGACTCTCCGCGGCATCGCGCGTCGACACGCTCGACCGTCGCGCGCGCACCCTCGTCACGCTGCCTGACGGTGGCGCGTTAGCCGCTGACATTCCACCCGGCGCGACCTTCGAGGTGCTCACCGCACACGACGGGGCCGTCCGTCGCGTCGGTCGCGATGCGTACTACTCGGATGGAGTGCTCAACCCCGCCGCCGCATCAGCGCAGGCCGGAGTCGACGGTGCCGTCACTCATTCCGCCGTCGGCCGTGGCCGTGCCGTCTACTGGGGCTTCGATCTCGCGCGCGTGGTCGCTCGCCCCTGGGACCACGCCGTCGCGCAACTCCTGCTGCGGAACTCGGTCGCCTGGGCTGCCGGCGACCCGATCGTCTCGCTCGCACCATGGCCAGCTGGTCGCCGAGCCGCCGTCGTCGTCGTTCAGCAGGTGGACGGGGCCCTCGATGACGCGGACCTCGCGCGCGACACCGTGCAGCAGCCGGGTGTTCGCCGAACCTTCCTCTTCGCGACCAACACGGCGCACGACCGCAAGGACATCGTCAGGCGACTGGCCGCCTCCGGCGAGGTCGCCTCACGGCCGGATGACGAGCTCCGTATCTCGCGCACCGCTGAGGAGCAGACCGACAAGTTCCGCACCATGCGCGGCGACCTCGCTGACCTGCTCGGTCATCCGGTCGCCGGGATGATGCCGCCGATGGAACGGATCGATCCACTTCTCGCACTCTCCTGGGCGCGGGCTGGCGGCAGCTACCTGCTTGCCGGCAACGGCGCACGTTCGGCGAGTCCCGAGCTCCTCGCCGTCGACAGCGCCCTGCTCGTGCTGCTCCCCCGCGTCGCCGACGATGATGCCGCCGCATTGCGCGCCAGCACCACGACCGCGGCATCGCTCGACGCGTCGTACCGTGGTGCGTTTGCCAAGCTGCGCGCGCTGGGTGGGCTGTACGTGATGCGCCACCATGCCAGCCTGCTCGGGCGCGCCGATCTCGCTCCCGCGCTCGACCGTGCCACACGCAACGCCACCGCCGACTCCACCATCTGGGTCGCCACCGCAGCCGATGTCGCCAGCTGGTGGCTGGCCCGCTCGCGAATTACCGTCGCGACGACGCGCCCGGCCGCTGGCGCGCTGAGCATTCGTGTCGGCAACACCGGCGCGTCGGCCGTCGACGGCGCAGTGCTGCGGATTGCCGCCGGCCCGGGATGGGATCTGTCCGCTGCGACCGGCGCCGCGATCGGTGCCGGTCACGGCGACAACGTCGAACTGCTGCTCCCGCAACTGGCGGCACACAGCACGCACACCGTCGAGCTGCAGTTCGCAGCCGGGAATGGTTCACATGCGCGTTAGGCAGATCTTCCTCGCGGCACTCGTCGCTGCCGCTGGTTGTCTCTCCCCGGTCGACGCGTCGTCCGTCCGCATCGCTGCAGTCAAAGTGACCGTCGGCACCGCCCAGCGCGCCGTCGACACGATCCGCGTCCGTCGCACGACGCGCGTCGCGGCCACCGCGTTCGCGAGCCAGGGTTACGACCTCGGGATCACCAGCTTCTCCTACAGCAGCTCCAACACCGCCGTCGCCACCGTCGACCAGAATGGCGTCGTCCGCGGCGTCGCCCCCGGGTCGGCGGTCATCACCGCCACGGCGCCGCAGGGGAAGAGCGGACAGGTCACCGTCGTCGTCCTCACCACCACCGTCGAGTTCACCATCCCGTTAGGCTCGGCGCCGAGTGACATTGCGTTCAGCCAGGATTACGCGCGCGCCTACGTCACCGCGGCTGGCGACTCGCTCGACGTGATCGACGCGTTCAGCTTCTTCCGCCTGCGCTCCATTCCACTCGGACTCGCCGCCGGCCACGTCGCGGCAACCGGTGACGCGGTCTTTGTCACCAACCCGGGGGCGGATTCCGTTACGGTCGTGTCGGTCGCGTCGAACACGATCGTCAGGCGGATCGCCGTCGCCGGCGCGCCCGACGCGATCGTTGCCTCCTCGACGCGAGCGTTCGTCGGGGCGCGAAACGGCATGCGGATCGTCGCGCTGACATCGACCGGAACCGCGGGAACCATCGCGCTCAGCGGCGCGCCGCAACAGCTGGCGATCGCGCGGACGGGCAATCTCCTCTTCGCGACGATCGTCAATGGCACCTCGTGGCGGCTCGTCTCGGCCAACAGCGCGACACTGGTCGCGCTGCAATCCATCGCGCTTCCCGGCCCCGCACTCGCACTCACGACGAACGCTGACGGCTCCCGCGTCTACGTGCTGCTCGCGACAGGCGAGGTGCGTGCGTTCACGGCGACCACCAGCGGAGTGCTTGCCGCCGCTGGCTCGGCGACCGCGGGCAGCGGCGCGACCAGCATTGCGGCCCGGGTCGCCGGCCCGCCCGATGTCGTCGTCTCCGGTGAGCCGGTGTTCGTGCTCGACGGACTCACCCTCGCTACGCTCGACCGCATTGCCGGCGCCGGCACGGGAACTGTCGCCATCAGGCCTGACGGATTGTTTGCCTTCATCGCCGCCCCCGATCGCCGGACCATCAACGTCGTCGGGCTGTGACCCGCGTTCGCCCGCGGTTCGCCTGCCTGACGGTCGTCGCGTTAGGCATGCTTGCCTGCACCGATACGAACATCACCGGCACGACGTCGCGTCATGTCGGTGGAACAGTCGTGCTTTTTGCGTCGAACCGCCTCGACGACAACTTCGAGATCTATCGCATTGCCAGCACGGGCGAAGACGTCCGTCGGCTCACCCAGGATCGGGTGAACAACGATCTCGCGCCGGTTGCGTCGCACGACGGAAAGCAGGTCGCCTGGGAGAAGGAGATTCTCGCCCCCGATGGCAGCGTCACCAGCGTCGAGATCTGGGTGATGAACATCGACGGATCGAACCAGCGCGTCGTCGTCCGCAACGGCACGGAGAATCGCAGTCCATCGTGGACCGGTGACGACTCGGGGCTCGTCTACGAATCGCGGGCCCCCGGTAACGCCGACATCTTCCGGATCGCACTCGCCGGCGGCGCGCCGGTCAATCTCACCAACAATCCATTCGCCGATCAGTACCCGCGGGTGTCGCCAGACGGGACGCGGATCATCTTCCAGTCGAATCGCAATCTCAACTTCGAGATTTACGTGATGAACGCGGACGGATCGAACGTTCGTAATCTCACGTCGAACCCGGCCGACGACCGCTTCCCGTCGTGGACGCCTGACGGTACGCGCATCGTCTGGAGCCGGTTCGTCGACAGCTTCGACCTCTTCGTCATGAACGCCGACGGCAGCGGGCAGCGCGCGATCGCGAACACGTCGTTCGAGGAAACCAATCCGTCGGTGTCGCCCGACGGGAACTCGGTGGTTTACCAGACCAACCGCTTTCCCCGCTCGAGTCTCGATGTCACCGCGATCGACGGCAGCAGCTCGCGAACGCTGACCGGCAGCGCGACGCGCCCCGCCGTCTCCGACGTCGCTCCGTTCTGGACCACCGCGGCTCCGTGAGCCGGGCGCCCGTCCACCTGCTCGTTGCGGCAGTGCTGCTGATTGGCGGCGCGTGCGCCCGCGCGGCGATCGCCGGCCCGCCATCGGGTCCCGAGTACTGGGGATTCACCGGGCCCTGGGATTCACGGAGCGCAGTCAGCGCCGTTAGGCACGAGCGCCAGCTGGACGTTATCGTGTCCGGCTGGATCGGCCTCGATACGCTCAGCGCCGCGCCCTACGTCCGCTATCCCGATTCCCTGTCACACCGTGCCTCGGGAACACGCTACATGGCGCTCGTCACCTCCGAGTCGAACGAGCGCTTCCGCCCGGCGCTCGTCCGTGCGCTCGCCAGCGATCCCGCGCGCCTCGGTGCCGCAGCCGCGACCATCGCCCGCATCGCGTCGGCGGCGCACTACGCGGGCGTCGTCATCGACTTCGAAGGACACGACGCCGCCGACCTCCCCGTGCTGCTGACCGTCATCCGCTCGATCGGCGACTCGGCGCGCGCCCATGGTGTCGGCCGGATCGCCATTGCCATTCCCGCCGCCGACACCCTGGCCTACCCGGCCCGGCCCTTCGTCGCGTTAGGCGATGAGGTTCTGGTGATGCTCTACGACGAGCACTGGAGCCGTTCAGTGCCCGGCCCGATTGCTTCGCCCGACTGGGTCCGCCGCTGGCTCGGCGCCCGCGTGCGCGAGGCGGGACCCAGTCACGTTGTCGCCGGCCTCCCCCTCTACGGCTATCGCTGGCGTCCCGGCTCCGACTCCGCCGCCGCGACCGTCGGCTACGACGACGCCCGCTCGCTCGCCGCCGCTGACCGGACCTCGCTCGCACCCGCGACCGGCACCGCATCGCTCCGCGCCCGAAGCGCCGAGGGATGGGAAATCTGGATCCCCGACGCCGCATCGGTCGACACCCTCGTCGGGATCGTCCGCGCGGCCGGCGTCAGGCAGGTCGCCTTCTGGCGGCTCGGCCTCGAGGACCCTGCGCTCTGGACAATCGTCATTCCCCGACGGCGGTAGCAACTTCGCGCTGTCCGGCCGCACCCGCCGGCGGCGCGCAGAACTCCCCGACCACGTGACCCCCGTAGCGCACGGTGACCGGCACCTGGCGCTCCACCGGGATGCCCCGCCTCGACAACGCGACGATCATCGCTCGCTCGTACACCGACTCGAGAAAGCCATGCCCGAGCTCGTGGTGAACGTCATAGAACGCGCCGATGAGGGGTGCCGTGAGGTCGTCGTGGAGCATTGAGCGTTAGGCGGGAGTGAAGGTGAACAACGGTTGAACCGCGGAAGGCCAGGGAACTACAACAGCCACGAGCCTTGCGAACCGCGGACGGCCACGGACCGCCGCGGATGACTGCAACCGCACCCAGCACGAATCTTTGAACCACGGAAGGCCACGGACCGCCGCGGATGACTGCAACCACCACCAGCCTTCTGAACGGAAGCCCCACCGATGCCACTGCGCACTCGCACCGCACACCATTAAAAAGCCAAGCCCCATTCCGCGGCCCTCCGCGGCCTTCCGCGGTTCGAAAAAAGCTGTCGTTCGGCACGTCCATCCGCGCCACCCTCATCCCCCGCAACACAACATTTTCTTGCCTGCTCCGTCCGCGGCCCTCCGCGGTGCACAACCGGCTTCAACGCAACAAGGGACGCGACCTCATCGCGTCCCTCGTTGATCATTCACTCCTCCCTCATCACCCGACGAGCCCGAGCCACCAGCTATTCCTCGTCTTCGCCCTCGCCGTCCACGCCGACCGGCTCTTCATCGCCCTCGGCGCCTTCGACGCCAGTGTCATCGTCCGGCACCAGCCGCGCGACGTCCATCACGCTGTCGTGATCGTCGAGGTTCACCAGCTTCACGCCCTGCGTGTTGCGCCCGGCGATCCGGATCCCCCGCACCGGCATGCGGATCACCACGCCCTGCCCGGTGATCAGCATCAACTCGTCTTCGGGAAGCACTTCCTTGATCGACACCGCGTTGCCGGTCTTCACCGTGCGGTTCACCGTTATGATCCCCTTCCCGCCGCGCTTCTGCACCCGGTATTCGTCGATTGGTGAGCACTTGCCCAATCCGCGCTCGGTGACCACCAGCAAGTTTGCCTCACGCTTGATCACCACCATCCCGATCACCTTGTCCTCGTGTCCGAGTTGGATCCCCTTCACTCCCGTGGTGTCGCGACCCATCTCGCGCACGTCGCTCTCATGGAACCGGATCGACAACCCATGCTTCGTCGCCAGCACGACATCGTTTGATCCGCTCGTGATCTGCACGTCCATCAGTTCATCATCGGCCTCGATCTTCACCGCCTTGATTCCGTTCGAGCGCGGGTTCGAGTACTCGCTGAGCGCGCTCTTCTTCACCGTGCCGCCCTTCGTCGAGAACATCAGGAACTGCGTCGCGCTGAACTCGCGCACCGGGACAATCGCCTTGATCTGCGTATCCGGCGTGACGTTGATCAGGTTGACCACCGGCTTTCCCTTCGCCGCGCGCCCGGCCTGCGGGATCTCGTGCACCTTGAGCCAGAAGCAGCGCCCATCATCGGTGAAGATGAGGATGTAGTCGTGCGTGCTCGCGATGAAGAGGTGTTCGATGAAATCCTCGTCCTTGAGCCCCGCACCGTTGTTCCCGCGCCCGCCCCGCCGCTGCTTTTTGTACGTGCTCGTCGACGTGCGCTTGATGTACCCCGAGTGGGAGATGGTGACGACCATGTCCTCCTCGGCGATCAGGTCCTCGATCGTGAACTCCCCTTCGTCGCTGGTGATCTCGGTGCGACGCTTGTCGCCGTGCTTCTCGAGGATCGTCGCCAGCTCGCTCTTCATCAGGTTCATCCGATCGGACTTGCTGGCGAGCAGCTTCCGCAGTGCGGCCACCGTCGCCCGCACCTCGGCCAGCTCCGCTTCCAGTTTTTCGATCTCGAGACCGGTGAGCTTGGCGAGGCGCATGTTGAGGATCGCCTCTGCCTGACGCTCGCTCAGCTTGAAGCGGCGCTGCAGCTGCGCGCTCGCCGTCGGCGTGTCGTCGGCCGCGCGAATCACCTTGATCACCGCGTCGATGTTGTCGACGGCGATCTTCAACCCTTCGAGGATGTGCTCGCGCTCGAGCGCCTTGTCGAGCTCGAATTGCGCCCGTCGGACGATCACCTCGTGCCGGTGCGTGACGTAGTGCTCGAGCACTTCCTTCATCCCCATCACCTTGGGGACGAGGCGCCGCGTCGTCGGGTCGGGCACCAGCGCGAGCATGATCACGCCGAACGTCGACTGCATCGTGGTGTGCTTGTACAGCTGATTCAGCACCACCCGGGGAATCGCGTCGCGCTTCAACTCGATGACGACGCGCATTCCGTCGCGATCGCTCTCGTCGCGCAGGTCGCTGATCCCCTCGAGCTTCTTGTCGCGCACCAGCTCGGCGATGCTCTTCACCAGCGTCGCCTTGTTCACCTGATAGGGAATCTCGGTGACCACGATCTGCGACTTGCTCGACGACTCCTTCTCCTCGATCACCGCGCGCGCCCGCATCACGATCCGGCCGCGTCCCGTCTCCTGGTAATCCTTGATCCCCTGGCGGCCGTAGATGAACCCGCCCGTCGGGAAGTCCGGTCCCTTGACGATTTTCCGCAGGTCACCGATCGTCGTCTCCGGATTGTCGATCAGCGCGACCACCGCGTTGATGATCTCGCGGATGTTGTGCGGCGGAATGTTCGTCGCCATCCCGACCGCGATCCCGCTCGAACCGTTGACGAGAAGGTTAGGCAGCGCCGACGGGAGGACCGTCGGCTCCTCGAGCCGGTCGTCGAAGTTCGGCGCGAAATCGACCGTGTTCTTGTCAATGTCGCTCAACATCTCCATCGCGATCGTCGTCAGCCGCGCTTCCGTGTACCGGTACGCCGCCGCCGGATCGCCATCGACGGAGCCGAAGTTTCCCTGCCCGTCAACGAGCGGATAGCGCAGCGAGAACTCCTGCACCATGCGGACGAGCGCGTCGTACACGCTCGAGTCGCCGTGCGGGTGATACTTGCCGAGCACGTCGCCGACCACCGTCGCCGCTTTCTTGTAGGGTCGGCCCGGGACCAGGCCCAACTCGTTCATCGCGTACAGCACGCGCCGGTGCACCGGCTTCAACCCATCGCGAACGTCAGGCAGTGCGCGGGAGACGATCACGCTCATCGAGTAGTTGATGTACGATTCCTTGATCTCGTCGTCGATGAGCCGCGGAAGAATTCGCTCGCGGTTGTTCGGTGCGGTCATGCTTTTCTTGGATCTGCGGGAGGCCCGGCGCGACCGGGTTGGAGCCGCCACAAAAGCTCGGCGGACAGACTACGGAAGATAGCCGAAGAAGGATCGAAAAGCAACTTCGGCGTTTCCGCGTAACTCCATTTCCGACAGTGAGTTACCAGAGTCTTTTTGGGGTTTTCCCAATACACTTTGCTGCTCGCTCGGGACAGCGATCACCCGAGCGCGAAGGCGGTGCTCTGTGGTTCAACTGCATTTGCCTTGTTTTCGAACCACAGAGCACTGCCGCGGCGAGATCGCTCGCGACGCCGGGCCGTTCAAGAGCTTGCGGGGCACGCCGGGTGAGATCGTCTCGCCAGCGAGGGTAACTGCCTAACGGCGCCCGCTCTGTGGTGCCGCTGGATCGCCCGGTGCGATCGGCTCCTGCTCCTCGAGCGCCTCGGCAAGATGCGCCGCCTCCGTCGCTCGCTCCTGCGCCTCACGTTCGCTCCGGTACCGGTCGTACCACTCCCGCGTCACCTCGCCCGCCAGCTCGCGGTTCCCGAGCCCGAACGCCAGCGCCCCCGCCAGCGCGACCGCGCCAAAGAGAATCGCGAACGCGGTCGTCACGATCTCGGTCGCGACGCCTAACACCTGCAGCGCCATGAACACCGCGAGCACGATCACGCCAGCGCGACCAATTCGCGACAGCGCCGTCCCACCGTGCACCGCGCCGGCTGACGTCGCGATCAGCCCGCCAACGAATCCGCCGAGCACGATCCCGAGCAGCAGGATCACGATCGCCGCGATCACGCTCGGGATGTAGCCGACCAGCTCACTGAAGACGTTCGCCAGCTCGTCGAGACCGAGTGCGGTCGCCGCGACGAGGATCACGGCGAACATGATCAGCCAGAAGATCAGCCCCGCCAGCACCCGCGTTGCGTCGAACCGCGAGCCGCTCCGCTCGACCGCCCCCGTCACCCCGCCGCGCTCGAGCGCCGCGTTGAGCCGGATGCGTCGCAGAAACCGCAGCACAAGCCGCTCGACCACCTTCGCCAGCAGGTAGCCGGCGAACAGGATGACCAGCGCGCCGAGCATCGCCGGCACCAGTTCCCCGAACACCTGCGTGAAGCTCGCCTGCAACCGCTCAGTGAAGTTCATCGGGACTCGATATCCTCGAACGTTAGGCGCGGCGCATCGCTCAGAATGTCGCCTCGACCAGCGAGTGCATGCCCGGCGCGCGCCCGGCGGCCAGCACCAGCCCCATCGGGTCGATCCGCACCCGCATCGCCCTCTGATGCCCCGCGTCGCCGCCCCGCGGCATCAGCGCTTCGGCGAGCGCCAGTCCACCCACCGCGCCGATCGTCGCCGCGACGTACGGAGCAACCGCACCATTCTCCCGCGCCGGATGGAATAAAGTGTACGCGCCGGCGCCGACGAGCGCACCGCCCGCCGCACCAAGCCCCAGCATCCCGGCCTGCTCCGGCGTGTGATCGAAGCGGCGCACCAGCAACAAGTCGCCGGCCACCAGCCCCGCGATGAAGCCCCCCGCGGCGGCCGTGTTCACCGCCGTCTGGTGGCGGTCGCGATACGCGCTCGTCCCCTGCGGTGCGCTGCCATTGCGCACGATTGCGTGGGCGATCGTCCCCGCCGCCAACCCGCCCACCGCGCCCGTCGTCCACATCGCGCCGATGTCCCCGGGCGTCACGTTGTACGCGGCGCTCCGCGCGTACTCGAATCCGAGCGGATACCCCGCGAGGATGCTGAGCGCCAGCACCCCCGCCTCACCGCGCGTCGGATAATCTTGGGCGCGCTCGTGCCCCGCCCGGGTGATCAGGAAGGCGGTGAGCAGCGTCGCGTCGGCGCCGAACGCCGCGCCGGCGACTTCGCTCGTCGTCAGCGATGGACCAAAGGTCACCGCGGCCAGCGTGCCGCCAACTCCGCCGACGAAGGCGGCCGCGCCCTGCACGTTGCTGTTGCCGTGGGCGGCGTAGGCGAGGCCGAGTCCCGCGCCGGCACCGTGCACCGCAGATAGCGTCGCCAGCATGTTCTGCTGCGGGGTGATATCGCGGTTCCGCGCAATCTGCGTCGCCGCGTAGAACGTCCCCGCGGTTCCGAGGACGTATGCCGCCACCCGCCCCGCCGTCTGGTTCGACAGTGCGTAGGCGAACGCGGGTCCGTAGACCACTGCCGCCAGCACCCCCTGGTTGAGGACGAACGCATCGCTCCGCGCCGCGTTCGTGATCTTCTGCCCGACCGCACCGAGCCCTGTCCCGACGCGCCCCATTTCTTCCGCGAAGCCAGCCGGCAGCGTCGACGTGCGCGTCCTCAGGTACTCGCGATCGGTGGCGGTGATTGCATAACGCTCGACCGCGCCGTCACGCCGCTCGACGACGATCGCGTAGCCACTTCCGCCTAACGCGTAGAGCCGGGCGCCGATGTAGTCGCCGGTGATCCGCCACGCGGGTGGCGAGAGCTCGAGCCGCGCCGCGATCCGCGGCGTCACCACGTCGACATGGCCCGCGCTGTCGAACGGCTGCGGTGCTTCGACGACCTGGGCGCCCACGCGCGTCGCGATTGCGACGGCGAGCGCGAAGAACATGCTTTTCATTCGGAGCCGGTGTTGGGTACTCGCGTCGCTAGCCCGCGCGGCGTGCAACGAAGTCCGCGCCTAGAAGCTCGCGCGCACTACCGAAAATGTACCTCTCCGGCTGGTCGCGGCGAAGACGGCACCGATGGGATCGAATGTGATCTGCGCCCGTCTTGGCCTCGACTCGCGCGCGATGTCGCCGTCCGTCACGCTCCGTTCTGTCCGGCGCCCACCGGCGCCGCGCAGCGAGAGCGCACGACGTCCCGCGGGCTGCGGACTGATCGCCAGCTCCGTCGCGATCGTACCGAGCAACGCGCCGCCCACCGTCAGCGCCGCGGCGGGACGCGCACTCGACTTGGCGATGCTGGCGATCCCACCGCCGACGAACGCACCCACCGCGGCGCCCGTCCAAAGCAGTGTGGCCTCCGACCGCGTGTGATCGCGCGGACGCACGAGCCACCGGTCACCGGCAAACGCACCGAGTACCATCCCGCCGGTGAGCGCACCCGCCAGTGCGCGACCATTCAGGCTCGGCTGATCAATGAACGGAACGGCCGCAACACCGATCCCGATCAGTGTCGCTGTCGACAGCGCGCGCACATCGCCATCCGTCACCGTGTACCGCGCCCGCCGCGGATAGCTCGCGCCGCTGAGATAGCCACCAACCAGCGCCGCCGATGCGACTCCTACCGCCGGTCGTGCCGACGACGAATGGTCGAACACCCCCGCCGCTCCCATTATCCCCAGTGATCCCAGCGCCGCAAAGTCCGCCGCGAACGCCGAAGACGCCGCCTCGGCATCGGTCATCGTCCGCGCGGCGCGCAACCCGAACAGCGTCCCCCCGATCGACCCCGCGAGCAATGCGCCTCCGTGCGCCGAGGCATCGAGCCGAGAGTCGCCCGCGGCCACGTAGAGCAGCGCCTCGCCGAGCAGCGCACCATGGATCGCCGCGTGCGTCGACAGGTGGTTCTGCGCGGTCGTCACCGCGGGCGACATGTTGCGGCGGCCCAGTGCCGCCGCGAAGACTCCGCCCGCCGTTATGATCTCCGCCGCCAGTGCCGCCGACCCGCTGTTCGACGAGCCGCCGACCAAAACGGCCGCCGCCGGCCCGTACAGGAGGAGCCCGAGCGCCGCCTGGTTGCGGACGAATGCATTTCCAGCCGGTTCCGACGCCACGCTCGTCTGCTCCCCAACCCCCGAGCGCTGCCCGCTCGCCAGCGCGGTCTCGACCACCGACCGCAATCCGGCGGCCGCATCGGCGCTCAGGTCATAACGATCGTACGCACCGTCGGGGCGGGTGACGACGAGCGTGAACCCGCCGCTGCTCCGCGAAAACAGTTGTGCGCTGACGAACCGCCCCGCCACCGGCCAGAGCGGCGGTCCGAGCTGGAGACGCTCGGCGAGCGACGGAGTGATTGTCGGGACCCGGCTCGCAGTGTCGAACGCAACCGGCCGCTCCGTCACCTGTCCCCTCACCGGCAGCGCCGCAAGCAGCATCGCGCACAACGTTAGGCATGGTCGTGTCATTGGCCGAGTCCTCGAGGATGGAGATGTTCCGTGCGAGCGGTGGCCGTCCATTCACGTCCTCGTGCCGCGCCTGACGTCGAAGATGGCACTCCGCCGGCAGCGTGGACAGATCAGCCACTCGCGTCGCCGCGCATACCCGAGCCCGAACGACCCGCCGCCCACCGGGCGCGTCGTCATCCGGACGCCACAGCGCGGACACGTCGGATCTTCGCCGGCCGCGACCGCCAGTCGCAGCGCGCGCTGCTCGTCCTCCGTGAATTGTGCGCGCTCCGCCTCGGTCACATCGACTCCAGCGCCTTCCTCAACGCCGGGGGGATCGCCATCGTCCGCGCTGCGCCGTAGTCGTACGCCACGATCACCGTCTCCCCTTCGGCTACCAGTCGGTCGTCAGCGGAGGCCACCACGCGATAAGCGAACGCGAAACCCTTCGTCCGGATCTCCTTCACGCTGATCTCGATCGCCAGCGGAACGCCGATGTTCGCCGGACTCACGTACTTCACGCGCGCCTCGGCGACGATCAACGGCGGATCGGTCGCATCGGCCGCGGTGATCCCTTCCGCGCCGGCGACGTGACTCTGCCATGCCTGAAGCCGCGCCCACTCGAAGTAGGTGAGGTAGACGGCGTTGTTGACGTGGCCCTTCGTGTCGTAGTCGGAGTAGCGCGTGACGAGAGGAAATCGCAGCATGTCGTGGATGGCGTGGTGAACGTTAGGCGGTGCTCAGATCGTGACGACGATCTTCCCGAACTGGGCGGCGTCCTCGAGTCTGCTGAATGCCTGCTGCCCTTCGCTCAGCTCGAAGACACGATCGATCTCGGGAAACAGTCTTCCCGCCGAGAGCTCGGCGGCGATCGCGTCGAACTCGGCGTCGTTCCCCATCGTCGATCCGAGGATCGACCACTGGTTCCAGAATAGCCGCCGCACGTCGGTCTCGACCATCGGCCCGCTCGTCGCGCCGCAGGTCACCAGCCGACCGCCGCGAGCGAGCGCGCCGAGCGAGTGCGCCCACGTCGCTTTTCCGATGCTGTCGACGACGACATCGACGCCGCGCCTGCCGGTACGCGCCCGCACTTCGCGACCGACGTCCGTATTCGCCGAGTTGATCGTCTCGTCGGCACCGAGCGAGTGGGCCCGAGCGAGCTTCTCGTCGCTGCGCGAGGTCACCCAGACTGTCGCTCCGAGCGACTTGCAGATGTGCAGCGCGGCCAGCGCGACCCCGCCACCAATTCCCTGGATCAGCACATGCTCCCCTGAGCGCACTCGCGCCCGCGTCACGATCATTCGCCACGCGGTAAGTGTCGCCAACGTGAATGCAGCGGCGCTGATGTCGGTGATCGCGCGCGGAATCCGCCTCACGTTCGCCGAAGGAACCACGACGTACTCGGCGAGCGTTCCCTGGTGATGTTCGCCGAGGATGCCGAAGTGGACGCAGAGCGATTGCTCGCCGGCGAGACAGTAGTCGCAGCTGCGGTCGCTGATTCCCGGATTGATGATCACCCGGTCCCCCGCTGCCACATCGCGCACCGCGCTCCCGACCTGGTCGATCTCGCCCGTCGCGTCGGCGCCGAGCACCCACGGCGCGGTGATCACGACGCCGGGCAGTCCGCCGACGACGAAGAGGTCGAGATGGTTCAGCGCCGCCGCCCGGACGCGAACGCGGACGTCGGTCGGCTGCTGGAGCTGGGGTTCAGGAACGTCGGTCCGGTACTCGAGACGTTCCAGCCCCCCGTGAGCATTGATGACGAGCGCTCGCACGTGGTGGTCTCGTTATATTGGGCGGAGAGCATGAATGCTACGCCCCGCGCCCGGCGAATACCAGCGCGCAACACCTCCGAATCGCACCCGATACCCGCTCAATGATCCCGATCAAGGTCCCGCCGCTCGGAGAGTCGATCGTCGAGGCGACGATTTCCCGCTGGTTGAAGAAGGACGGCGACGCCGTCACCGCCGGTGAGACGCTCGTCGAGCTCGAGACCGACAAGATCACCGTCGAGGTTCCGGCGCTGAAGGGTGGCGTCCTCACCCGCCGCGTCGCAAACGAAGGCGATGTCGTGAAGGTGGATCAGCTCCTCGCCGAGATCGACGAGACCGGCGCCGCAACCGCGGGCGCGGCGGCATCACAACCGGCCGCGGCATCTGCGCCCTCCGCGCCAAGCGCGCCGGCAGCTGCATCGACCGCCCCGGTCGCGGCGCCGTCAGCGCAGTCTGTCGCCGCCGCTGGTTACGCCGGCAACGCTGCCGCGGCGAAAGTCTCGCCGGCCGCGCAGCGCACGGCCGCCGAACAGGGCGTCGACACCACCGCCGTCGCGGGCACGGGGCGCGGGGGCGTCATCTCGAAGACCGATGTCCTCGACCAGGCCGCCCGCGGGTCCGCTGCCGCGGCATCAGCGTTGGCATCACCAGCGGCCGCGCCGGCATCGGCGCCCGCCGCCCCGCGGCCGGCAGCCGCGCTGCCTAACGCTGCGTCGATCGCCGCCTCCGCCCCGCGCCCCGCCGACGGCGCCCGCGAGACGCGCGAGAAGATGTCCACGCGCCGCAAGCGCATCGCCGAGAACCTGCTCCACGCCAAGCAGGCGACCGCGCTCCTCACGACCTTCAACGAGGTCGACATGAGCGCTGTCTCCAAACTGCGCGAGCGCTTCAAGGAGAAGACGGAGAAGCAGTACGGCGTGAAGCTCAGCTTCATGCCTTTCTTCGTGAAGGCCGCCTGCATGGCGCTCAAGGACATCCCGATCCTCAACGCCCAGATCGACGGCGAGAACATCGTCTACAAGCACTACGTGAACATGGGCATCGCCGTCGCCTCCGACGCCGGCCTCGTCGTGCCGAACATTCGCGACGCACACGCCAAGGGACTGCTCGACATCTCCCGCGACATCGCCACCGTCGCCAAGAAGGCGCGCGACGGCAAGCTGGCGATCGACGACCTCACCGGCGGGACTTTCACGATCACCAATGGCGGCGTCTTCGGTTCGCTCGTCTCGACCCCGATCATCAACTTCCCCCAGGTCGGGATCCTCGGCCTGCACAAGATCCAGGACCGCCCGGTCGCCATCGACGGCAAGGTCGAGATCCGGCCGATGATGTACGTCGCCCTCTCCTACGATCACCGCATCGTCGATGGCCAGCACTCAGTGCTGTTCCTCGTCCGGATCAAGGAGTTGCTCGAAGACCCGGCGTCGATGCTCATCGTGTGAGGCGCCCTGTTGACCGGCGCCCGCACGGCATCCCTCCCCGCCGTCATGATTCATGACTACGAACGTTGACGTTCTGATCCTCGGCGGCGGCCCCGGTGGCTACGTCGCCGCCATTCGCGCCGCACAGTTAGGCCTGACGACCGTCTGCGTCGAGATGGACGAGACGCTTGGCGGCACCTGCGTCAACGTCGGCTGCATTCCCTCCAAGGCGCTGCTCGAGTCATCGCACCACTTCGAGTTCATGGGCCACGATGCGGGGAACCATGGCATCGCGCTCAATGACCTGAAGATCGACGTCGCGACGATGCTCAAGCGGAAGGATGATGTCGTCGGGCAGAACACCAAGGGCATCGAGTTCCTCTTCCGGAAGAACAAGATCACCTGGGCAAAGGGACGCGGCACGCTCAAACCGAATAACATCGTCGACGTCGCGGGCAGCGACGGGACGACGACGACCTGGGCCGCGAAGAACGTCATCATCGCCACCGGCTCCCTGCCGATCGAGCTGCCCTTCCTCAAATTCGACGAGCAGCGCGTGCTCTCCAACGTCGGCGCGTTGACCATCCCCAAGGTGCCGCAACACCTGATCGTCATCGGCGGCGGCGTCATCGGACTCGAGCTCGGGTCCGTCTGGCGCCGGCTCGGCGCGAAGGTCACGGTCGTCGAGCTGCTCCCGGCCATCCTGCCCGGAATGGACGACGACATCGTCAAGGAAGCTGACCGCATCTTCCGGAAGCAGGGTCTCGACATTCGCCTCGGCACCCGTGTCGTCGGCGGTGGCCTCACCGACAACGGCGCCTTCGTCGAGGTCGAGAAGGACGGCGTGAAGGAGAGGATCGAGGGCGACCACGTGCTCGTCGCCGTCGGCCGGCGGCCGTCCACGACTGGCATCGACGCCGCCGCACTCGGCCTCGCGTTAGGCCGCCGCGGCGAGGTCCTCGTTGACGACCAGATGCGGACAAACCTGCCCAATGTCTACGCGATTGGCGACTGCGTGCCCGGCCCGATGCTCGCCCACAAGGCAGAGGACGAAGGCGTCATCGCCGCTGAGGTAATTGCTGGAAAGCCCGTGCACATGCACTATCGGACCATCCCCGGCATCGTCTACAGCTGGCCGGAGATTGCCGTCGTCGGATTGACCGAGCGTCAGGCACGGGAAAGTGGCCGCGAGTACCGCGTCGGCAAGTTTCCTTTCTCGGCAAACGGCCGCGCCCGCACTGCCGGTGAGACACAGGGCTTCGTCAAGTTCATCGCCGATGCGCGGACCGACGAGATACTCGGCTGCCACATGATCGGGCCGAGCGTGTCCGAGCTCATTCCCGAGGTCGTGCTCGCGATGGAGTACCGCGGTTCGACCGACGACATCGGAATCACCGTGCATGGTCATCCCACGCTCTCCGAGACCGTGAAGGAAGCCGCGCTCGCCGCGCTCGGCCGCGCGATCCACATCTGATCGCCCTGCACTGAACGGGCCCGGCGAGTCCATGCGCGTCGACATCCGCGAGCTCGACGCCCTCGCGCCCGAGCTGCTCGACACGGCTCGCGCGCTCTGCGACACCGCCCGCGCCGCCGAGCTGTTCGATCGCGCGCGCGCTGCGACCGCCGAGTGCCGCGGGGAGGTCGCCCTCACTGACGACGGTTTGCTCGCCGGCGTGGTGCTCAGCGGGTTCGTCGCCGGCGCGTTAGGCACTGGCGCACTGCTCTGGGTCGCTGTCCCGCCGCGGCTCCGCCGACGTGGCATCGGCCGCGCGCTCGTCGCCGCAGCGTTAGGCGGTCTCGATCGGGACGGGGCGCGGCTCGTCGTCGCCGAGCTGACCGGCGACGCGGCGAGCGGACCGGTCACCGCGCTTCTCGCCCTCGCCGGCTTCGAGCCTGAGGGCGAGATCGCCGACTTTTATCGCGACGGTGTTCCCCTCATCCTTTTGCGGCGTCACCTCCGCTGACCAACTGCGGCAGAGGCGACTCTGCCGTCGCCGCTGCTTCATCGAGTACTCGCCGAATTGTCGCGGTGAGTTCGGGAATCGTGAACGGCTTGGCGATGAACGCATGCTCACCCGCCAACTGTCCGAGCCGGAGCGCCGCGTCATCGGTGTAGCCCGACATGCAGACGATGCGCACCGCGGGGAATCCGGTCGAGATCCGCTCGATCAATTCGCGTCCACCCATCCCCGGCATCACCATGTCGGTGAGGACGAGCGCCACTTCGCCACCGTGCGCGCCCAGTTCATTCAGCGCGTCCGTTCCGCTACCGGCAACGACCACCCGGTACCCCGACTTCTGGAGGATCCGCCGGACCGCGATTCGCACCGTCTCCTCGTCGTCGACGACGAGGATAGTCTCGCGTCCGCCATCGCGTACCGGCAGTGGCGCGCCCTCCACCGGCGGAATGCCATCGGTTACGGCGCGTGGCAGATAGACGGTGAACGTCGATCCCTCGCCGATCGCACTGTGCACGGCGATCGTGCCGCCGCACTGCTGGACGATCGCATACACCGTTGACAGCCCAAGTCCTGTCCCCTTGCCAACTTCCTTCGTCGTGAAGAATGGCTCGAACAGGTGCGCCTGCACCTCGGCAGACATCCCGGTTCCGCTGTCGCGCACCGTGATCGTCACGTAGTCGCGGGCGAGCAGCCCCGGGTTGCCGCGCGCCGTCTCGACGTCGATGGTCGTCGTCCCGACAGCGATGAACAGAGTGCCGAGGTCTGGCATCGCGTCGCGCGCGTTCAATGCGAGATTGAGGACGACCTGCTCGAGCTGTCCCCGGTCGGCGAGCACGCGCCACGGCTGCAGCCCGGCGCGGATATCGAAGGTGACCGACTTGGCGATCAGCCGGCGAAGCATCGGCTCGATCCCGGTCACCACCTCGGCGGCGTCGATCAGTGCCGGCTGGAGTAGTTCCCGCTTGCTGAACGCGAGCAGTTGCCGCGTCAGCGACGAGCCGCGGTCTACCGATCGTTCGATTTCCTGCAGCTCGGTGGCCAGCGGAGAACCGTTAGGCAGCTCCTCGATGACGAGTGTCGCCGTCATCCGGATCGCTGTCAGCAGGTTGTTGAAGTCATGGGCGATGCCGCCGGCCAGGCGCCCGACCGCGTCCATCTTCTGCGCGTGGAGCAGCTGCGCCTCGAGCGCGACGCGCTCGCTCACGTCGCGCGAGTTGAGGACGATTCCTTCCACCGCCGGATCGGCCAGCATGCTCGTCGCCACCGTCTCGATCGGAACCCAGCTGCCATTGCGGTGGCAGACCCGCCAGCGCATCGCCGGCGTTCGCGCACCGGGAACGCGCACCTGGTCGAGCAGTGCCTGGGCGATCGCCGTGTCGTTTGGATGGAGAATCGCTGTCAGCGGCTCACCGACGTGCGTCGCAGCCGGATAGCCGAAGAGCCGTTCTGCCGATTCACTCTGGTAGCGGATGATCCCGTCCGAATCGACGACGGTGATCGTGTCCGACGCGTGCTGCACGAGCGACCGAAATCGCGCTTCCTGCAGCTGCCGCTGCTGCGCAAGGCGCTCGTTGTCACGCATCGCGAGGTACTGCCGCGCGAGCACGAACAGGGTCAGCAGTACAGTCGCCCAGAGGACGAGCAGGTCGCTGTGCGACCACCCCTCCGACGCTGCCAGCAAGGGGAGGTAGCCGGCAATGATGAAGAGGTACGGCAGCCGCGCGAAGGTGAAGACTTCGGTCGTCCCCCGCAACGTCGACTCGACTGTCCCGACCCGATGCTGGTATGCGGCCCCGATGAACACGATGGCATCGCCAAGCATCCAGAGCAGGTCGACACGACTGCCGCCACGGTAGGTGCCAGCGATAGCGAGCGGAGTGTAGACGAGGTCGGCCAACACGATCAGCAGTTGGCCGGCACCGATGATCCGCAGCGCGTTCATCGATACGCGATCGGTGCCGCGCATCAGCACCAGCGCGATCGCCAGCACGCCGACCAGGTCGCCGACGGGAGACACCAGCCCGGTCACGACAGCCCAGTTCATCTCCGACGCGACCGCATAGCGCGGTCGCAGCATGAAATACCAGATCAACGTTCCGGCGCCCACGAACACCGTCGCGAAGTCGAGCGCGAGCTTCGCTTCACTCGCTGGTGTTTTCCGCGTCGCCCGGAACGCGAGCAGGCCGCGTGTGAAGACGATGAGGTAGGCGACCGTTAGGCTGTCGATGACGGCGCGAATGGAAGCCGCCTGGCCGAAATACAGGTCGTTGACCGCCCAGAGATTGGTCGAGATGCCGAGGATGAGATACGCCGTCGCAAGCCAGCGCCAGCCGCGCCGCGCCGGTGGCGCGAGGCGCACGTCACGCGCATTCATCCAGGCCATCAGCGCCATCAGCGCGCCGACGGGGAGGAAGAACGCGTTGCCGATCAGCACATGGCGCTCCGGCGCGCTCGGATCGAAGACCAGCCACGCGGCATGGATGAGCGCGTAGCCGATCGCGCAGTGCGTCGGGAGGCCAGCGCCCGCGATCACCCGACCGGCGCGAACCAACGCCCGCTGCGCATGCTTCCCGAAGGATGCACGCGGCGCGCGCCCAGGGGGCACGACGGCGGCGGGAATGTTGGTTAGCTCCATGACTGCAGTTTCGGCTCGGGACCGCGTTCAGCTGAAAACGACGCGGCCCTCCGGCTCGCCGTAATGTCGGGCGAGCCGGAGGGCCATCACGGCGCAGCGCGCCGTGTCGGTCGCGGGGCGCTCTCTAGCGGATCGCGCGGAGCACGGCGACAGTCGCCGCGGCACCGACTGCGAGTAGCGATGCGGCAGCAACTGCAGCGGTGGCTGGCGTCATCGTCACGTCGCGCGCCCACCACGTCGAGACACCGTCCGCAGTCGTCTGCGTCGGGAGTGCCGCCATGATTTGCGCTTCGAGGTACGCCGGCGTCTTCATCGTGCGACGACGGTCGGTCTCCGCGGTGACCTTGCGCCAGAAGTCCACGTCGCGCGCCGACTCGGCGGTGCGCACGGCGGATTCCGGAAGCTCGCCATCAAGCCACGCATGGAGTGCTGCGTTGTTGCGGCTCTGCTCGAGCGGCACTTCGCGATCGGTCAGCGGCTGGCGCTCGGCGCGTGCACGCTTCGGCTCGTGGCCTTCGGCCCGGCCGCCCTGTGGGTTCAGATTGTCTAGCATCAGGCGTACTTCTCCTCGAGAAGGACTTGGAGCGCTTCGCGCGCGCGGTGGACGCGCATCTTCAGAGCTCCAACGGTTGTCCCCAGCAGGTCGGCCATCTCCTCGTACGATCGCCCTTCGACATGCTTCATGACGAAAGCTTCACGCAATGAGGCGGGGAGTGCTGCCAACGCGCGATCAAGATCGCTTTTCAGTTCCGTCCGGTCGAGCTCTTCGTCGGGCGTCGCATATCCAGACGGCTGATCATCCTCATCGTAACTCAGGTGGGTGCGTCGGATATTCTTCAACCAATCCTTGCACCCATTAGCGACGATCCGGAACACCCAGGCGTCAAATCTTCCGCGCACCTCGGCGAGATGCTGGAACGCCTTGATGAAAGACATCTGAAGGATGTCTTCCGCTACGTCCGGGCTCCCCGTCATGCACAGGGCATGTCGATAGAGCGGGTCGCTGTACCGGGAGATCAGGGTCCGGAATGCATCCCGGTTCCCTGCGAGCACCCGGCCGATTATCGCCTGATCCGAATCGGGGTCGGCGATCTCCTGCCCCAGTTCCTGCGTCGCGATGTCCTTCACGACGCTACTGTAGCGCCATTGCTGGCGCTGGGCGAGGGTACGCTGCCTATCCGAATCGGTAAGAACGTTGGCCACGATTCATGGACGATCGGGCACCGAACACGTAACACCATGTGCGGACGGGTCTGGGTCATGTCTCTTGGAAGGGGTACGACTACGGCAAAGATAGGGCTCCGAGCCGCCGCGCGCGAGGGCCTTTCTCCTTTCGCTACGCTGTGTTGCGCCGACTCCGGTCGCCGTCCGATGAGAAGGGCCTAACGACTTCGCGCCGGACCGCCGCGTCTACGCGTCGAAGGCCGCCCAGCCGCGCGCCCTGATTCGATCGCCGTGCTCGTCGAG
Source organism: Gemmatimonadaceae bacterium (assembly GCA_046593895.1). Taxonomy (GTDB): domain Bacteria; phylum Gemmatimonadota; class Gemmatimonadetes; order Gemmatimonadales; family Gemmatimonadaceae; genus JABFXC01. Next base: position 24,023 of record JBKJQR010000037.1, read on the forward strand.
CCGCGGTGGTGGCAACCGCACCCGTCCCGGCGGCACCGAGGGAAACACGCCAGTGAGCGGCGATGCATCGACGTCGCCTAACGCTTCGAGCACCGTCCGCACCACGCCGCAGGGAACTCCTGACCGGTCGAGTGCCGACGACCACTCGGCTGCTGGCCGGGTGCGCAGCCGGCCGGCCACCGCGGTCACGAGCCGCCCGCGATCGGCCAGACGTCCAGCATTCGTCGCGAGCGACGCATCGGCCGCGAGGTCGTCGAGCGTAAGAACCGTCGCCAACGCTCGCCACTGGCTGTCGCTGCCGACGGCAATGATCATCGGCCGGTCGGCTGCGTCAAATAGCTGGTAGGGCACGAGGTTCGGGTGCGCGTTGCCCCAACGCACCGCGTCTTCCCCGCTGACGAGCGTATTCTGCGCAACGTTCACCAGCGCGGCGGTTGCACTCGCGGCGAGGGAAACATGAAGCCGCGCTCCCACTCCGGAGTTGGTGCGCGCGAGGAGCGCGGCGAGGATCGAAATGGCAGCGTCCTTCCCGGTGAGCACGTCGACCAGTGCTACGCCGACCCGCATCGGCCGGCCGTCGGCCTCGCCGGTGATGGCCATCCACCCTTGCTCGGCTTGCACCACCACGTCGTAGCCCGCCCGATCGCTGTCGGGCCCGAACCCGCTGATGCTCAGCCAGATCAACCGCGGCCGCTCGCGTCGGATCTGGTCGGGGTCGATGCCGAGGCGCGCCAGCGAGCCGCGCCGGTAGTTGTCGATGACGACATCGGCGCCGCTGATCAGGTCGAGAACGGTGGCTCGGCCCGCACTGCTCCCGAGGTCGGCGGCGACGCCCAGCTTGTTCCGGTTGACGCTGAGGAAGTACGCGCTCTCGCCGCGTTCGTCGAACGGCGGACCCCAGCCGCGCGTCTCGTCCCCCACTCCAGGCCGCTCGACCTTCACCACATTGGCGCCCAGATCGCCGAGAATCATCGCACAGAGCGGCCCAGCGAGCACTCGGGAGAGATCGAGGACTTTCAGGCCATTTAGTGGCAAAATGTCGCTATCGTGTTTCATTACTGATCTAATGAATGCCGATATATTTGTTCCCCGTAGAGTGGGAAAACCGACTTGGCGACGCCATTTTGAGGGTTTTTCAGCGCTCGCGAGACTTGCGTAGATCGCGAAAAATCATATACTTGCCGCCGTTCGGACCGCCGCATTCACAGGCCGGCCGAACCTCGGCAGCGGCCGCCGATGCCGGCGCTGAAAAAAGCCCCTTTGTGTGTTAGGAGAGCGGGACGACAATGACCGATAAAGTGCAAAC
>JBKJQR010000204.1:0-8977 GCA_046593895.1 Gemmatimonadaceae bacterium
GGTCGACCGACACGTGTACGTCCGCGTTAGGCGCGACGCTGAGGGTGATGCCCTGCTCGCGCGCGTTCGCGGCGACACTGTCGGCGGCCTCATTGAGCAGGTCGCTCACCGCAACGTCGGCGCGCTCGAGTTGCATCCGGTTGCTCTCGAGGCGAGTGACGTCGAGCAGGTCGCGGATCAGGCGCTCGCCGCGGAGGGCGGCCCGCCGCACCGAGTCGAGCGTCTTCCGAACCGGTGAGTCAGCCGGGAGGATTTCCAGCACGGCGCCGGTGCCGAGGAGGATCGTGTGCAGCGGGTTGCGCATGTCGTGCGAGACGACTGCGAGCACCTCGTCGCGGCCGCGCGTCGCCTGGAGCGCATCCTCGTACAGTCGCGCGTTCTCCAGCGCGAGCACGATCCGCCGCGCCAGCTCCTCGACCGATGGCACATCGTCGGCTGAGTAGCGGTGCGACTCCGAGGCGAGGGTAATCGTCCCGATCGCGGTGCCCGCCTGGATCAGCGGGACGTGCAGCGCCGAGCTAACCCGCAGCGCCGTCAGCATCGCGAGGTGCTCGGCGTCTTCAGCGATGTCGCTCCGCGCGTCCTCGGCGATGAACTCGATCACCTGCGATTTGAGGCTCGACATCGCCTCGGCGATCGGTCCCCGCAACGCATCGCTGCGGAGCGGAAAGCGCTCGCGCATATCGCGCAGTCGGCGCGCCTCGGCCGGATCGGCGTGGGCGACTGCGCTTCGGCCGGCACCGTCGGGGTCGAAGACATCCACGATGCAGGCATCGCCGAGCGTCGGGACGCAGAGCTGGGCGACGCGCTGGATCGTCTCGCCCAGCTCGAGCGTCGACGGGAGCACCGCGCCGGCGTCGGCAAGCAGGCGCAGCGTGTCATCGGCCCGTCGCCGCGCGGTGATGTTCTCGACCACGCCGACGAGGAACCACGGCTCGCCGCTCTCGGTGCGGGCGAGCGTCGCCGTCAGTCGCCCCCAGACCACCTGGCCGTTCTTCCGCAGGTAGCGCTTCTCGATCTGGACCTGCGGCACCTTCCCCTCGGCGAGCTCGCGGAGGAGGTGGGCCTGCAAGGTCGCATCGTCGCGATGAGTGTAGGCGGCAAAGTTCATCGACTTGAGCTCGCCGCAGCTATACCCGGTCAGCTCCTCGTACGCCGCGTTGCAGTCGAGGATATCGCCGGTCGGCGTGGTGATCGTGATCCCGGCACCAGCGTCGTCGTAGATGCCACGGAACTTCGCCTCGCTCTCGCCTAACGCGCGCTGCGCTTCGCGGTTGCGCTCGGCCAACTCCTCGGCGCGCGCGAGCGCCGAGCGCAGCTCGATCTCCGAGACGACCAGCGCCGTCAGCTCGCGGAGCGTTGTGATCTCCTGCGCGGTCCACTGGCGGGGCTTCGAATCGATCGCGCAGAAGCTGCCAAGCGTGTGGCCGTCGCTCGTGACGATCGGGATGCCGGCGTAGGCGACGACGCCGATCTCGCCGATCGCCAGGTTGTCGGCGAACGCCGGGTCGATTCTCGCGTCGGACACGATCAGCGGGACAGCGTCGCGGACGACGTGCTGGCAGAAGGAGTGGCTGAGCGGGGTCTCGCGCCGGGTCGCCCACGGCTCGGGGAGTCCGACCGCGCTCTTGAAGAACTGCCGGTCGCCGTCGACGAGCGACACCAGCGAAATGGGCACGCCAAGCATCTGCGTGGCGAGCCGGGTCAGCCGGTCGAAGGCGCTTTCGGCCGGTGTATCGAGCAGCGCCGACCGGCGGAGCGCATCGAGGCGCCCTGGATCGGCGAGCGTGCCTGGCTGCCTAACGGTAGGATCGGTCATCGACGAGTGTCCATGCACACATCAGGCCGCACTACCGCGCCCCACAAAGGGCGAGAACCGCCCGTGGCTCGGCGGCCGCCGGGAAGAGCGCCTTCCCCGCCCGGGCGTGGGGGCGGGCGTGGCCGCAGTTGCCGCGACGGACATAGGCGTCGGCGAGGCGAAGGTGGATTCGGTAGCTCCCCGGGTCGAGCGCCGACGCTCGCTCGAGAACGCTCGCCCGCGACGAGCTGCTGAACAGTCCCATCGCCGCGCCCTGCGCCGCACTGCGGGCGATCGCCACCGTCCCCAGCGCGGCGACCAGCAGCACGGCGCCGGCGCGCCTAACGGCGGGCAGCGCGACCACTGCCCGCTCGCGCCCGGGGGGCGAGAGTGCGCCGAGCAGCGTCCAGGCGATGAGCGCATTCACTGGCAGCAGGAGCACCGCGTCGAAGCTCCCGACGACGAGGAGCACGACGATCGTCCCGAGCAGTGTCGCGGCGGCGAGCCGCTCCCCCGGCGACCGCACCGCGCCGAGACCGCGCAACCCGTCGGCGACCAGCGCGACCAACGCCAGAGCGAGCAGTGCGAACGCGATCAGCCCACGCTCCGAGAGAAACGTCATCCAGTCGCTGCTCGGCCACGGGTTGGCGGTCGTCCCGTCGCTGGCCAGCGATGGATCGTCGCGCGAGGCGAAGTTCGGATAGACTACCGCCCAATTCCCCGGACCGACGCCGAGCAGCGGATGGTGCGTGGCCATGCGCAGGGTGTTGCCGTACTGCACCAGCCGCCCGTGTCCGCTCCCCGCCTTGTAGTTGACCACGCTCTTCGCCGTGTCGAGATAGGGCGACTCGCTGCGCCAGTCGAGGGTGTTCGGCAGCACGAGCGCCGCCCCGACGCCGATCGCGGCGGCGGCGAGGAGCAGGACGACGCGGCTCCAGCGCAGCCCGGCGCCGGCACCGCGGATGGCGACGATGCCTAACGGCACGGCGGTGAGCGCGCAGGCGATCAGCGCCAGCCACGCCGCCCGGCTGCGCGAGAGCACCAGCGCGGCGGCGACCAGCGCCGCCCCGAACGACCAGCGGGCGAAAGCGCCCCGCGTCGGCGCGGTGAGCGCGACGAGGACCAGTGCCGGTGCCGCGATGACGCTCAGGTGCGCCATGAAGTTGCGATTGCCGAAGGTGCCACCCGGCGCGCGATTCAGGCTGACGAATTCGGTGCGGACTCCGTATGCCTGGAGCAGCGCGGTTGCGGCGCCGACGACCGCCGCAAAGGCGAGGATCGCAACGAGACGGGCACCGAGTCCGGCGCGGGCGACCGCGCGGGCCGCCCAGAAACACGCCGCGCCGGAGAGCGAGATCGCCACCGCGCGTTCGGCGACCCACCAGTTTGCCGCGAATAATCCCGAAAGTATCCCCAGCCCGAGGAAACCGGCGAGGAACTGGTCGACGCGGGCCAGATTGAGGCGCCGCGACTGCAGCAGCAGGGTCAGCGTCGCCAGCAGCGCGACTGCGTGGAGGACCAGCTCCTTCGGCACGAAGAAGCGATCGAGGTCGAACTGCTTGTAGGGGAGCGCGGCGGCGACGACGAGCAGTGCCCCGGCCTGGAGCACGCGGAGGGCAATGTGCACCCGGACGGGGGCTCGCGGTGGCGCGGAAGACGTTCGCATCTGCTCCAAAGATGCCACTCCGTGCGCCCTCCGCACAGTCCGGGGGGGAAGCGCCGCGGCTGCGCGGAGAGTTTATTTCCCGCTGCGGCGAGAGCACCGCTATCGCAACGTCTTCACGACACCGGAACGCACAACTAGTGGCTACCAACGTACCGCCGGGCGTACCCCTCCTGACGCGCATCTTCCCGCGAGCCTCGCAGGGTCGCGACGAGCTTCTGGCCGGACCGATCCGCGGCGAGTTGCTCGGCGCAGATCAGCTGGCGACGCGGGCGCGCGAACTGGCGAAGACGCAACGCATCGTCGCGAAGCCGCGGGTGCTGCGGAAGACGCCACTGCTCATCCGGCTCAACGAGACGCGGGCAATTCTCGAGGCGGCACACGAGCGTCTCGCCGCAGCCTCGGACGCCGAGATCGATGTCGGTCCCGCCGGTGACTGGTTGCTCGACAACTTCCATGTCGTGCAGGAGCACATTCGCGAAGTTCGCGAGAGCCTCCCCAGCGGCTACTACCGCGAGCTCCCCGAGCTGGCAACGGGGACGCTGGCCGGCTATCCGCGCGTCTACGAGATCGCGATCACGCTGATTGCCCACAGCGAAGCGCGCGTCGACCTCGACAACGTGAACCTGTTCGTCGCCGCGTACCAGGAGCGCGTCATGCTCTCGGTCGGCGAGCTCTGGGCGATGCCGGCGATGCTCCGGCTCGGCCTGATCGAGAGTGTGCGCCGGATGACGCTGCGCACCGTGCAGCGACTGGACGACGTCGAGTGGGCCGACCAGTGGGCGGCACGGCTGCTCGCACCGACTGGTCCCCTTCGCGGAACGTTAGGCGGCGCGCTCGACGAGTTCGTTCGCAACACGCCGGCGCTGACGCCACAGTTCGTCGCCCGGCTGCTCCACCAGCTGCGGATGTCGAAGGAAGCGTTCCCCCCGCTGCTCTGGTTCGAGCAGTGGCTCTCCGAGGAAGGACCGACGGCCGAAGAAGCGGTCGCGCGCTCGACCGACCGCCTGGCGCTGACGCAGGTGATGACGGCGAACAGCATCACCAGCCTGCGCGCGATCGCCCGCTTCGACTGGCGGACCTTCGTCGAGCGGCAGAGCGTGATGGAGCAGGTACTGCGCGGCGACCCGTCGCAGCACTACACCGGCATGACCTTCCAGACACGCGACCACTACCGCCACGTCGTCGAGAAGATCGCCAAGCGGACGGAGCGCCGCGAGCAGGATGTCGCGCACGTCGCGATCGAACTGGCGCGCAAGGCACGGGAGTTCGCCGCCGGCGACGAGCGGCATGCCCACGTCGGCTATTACCTCATCGACGAGGGCCGCAACGAGCTGGAACGGGTGACCGGCTACCGTCCGACGTTAGGCGAGCGCTGGTACCGCATGGTGCTCCGCCACCCGAACTGGGTGTTCGTCGGCGGCATCGTCTTCGTCACGCTGTTCGCGCTGCTGCTCGTCCTCCGGATTGCCGGTGTCCCGACCGAGCACGTCGCATTCATCCTGCTCGCGTTCACGCTGCTCCCGGCGGTCGATCTCGGAGTCAACGTCGTGAACCAGCTGGTCGCGGCCTGGCTGCCGCCGCGGGTGCTGCCGAAGCTCGAGCTGACCGGCGAGCTTGGCGTGCCTGAGGCGTATCGCACGGCCGTGGTGATCCCGACGCTGTTCGGATCCGTCGACGCGGTGCGCGAGGCGCTCGACACGATCGAGGTGCAGTATCTCGCCAATCGCGAACAAAATCTTCACTTCGCGATCCTCAGCGACTTCACCGACGCGGCGACCGAGACGCGCGAGACCGACGCGGCGATCGTCGCCGCGGCGGTCGCTGGCGTGCACACGCTCAACGCCCGCTACGCCGGCGGCGATCCGACGGCATTCTATCTCTTCCATCGCCCGCGGCGGTGGAATGCGCAGCAGGGTGTCTGGATGGGCTGGGAGCGGAAGCGTGGGAAGCTCTCCGAATTCAATCGCTTCCTGCGTGAGCCGAGCACGGCGAAGACGAACGGAACGAGCGCGCACGCGCCGCCCGACGCGACGGCGAACGGTTCGGCCGCCTTCACGACGATCGTCGGCGACGTCGCGCTGATCCGCACGACGCGCTACGTCATAACGCTCGACAGCGATACGGTGCTGCCCCCCGATGCGGCACCGCTCCTCATCGGGACGCTGGCCCACCCGCTCAACCGCGCTGTCTACGACCCGGCGGCCGGACGGGTGGTGCGCGGCTACGGCATCCTCCAGCCGCGGGTCGGCGTCTCGCTGCCGAGCGCACACAAGTCGTACTTCGCGGCGATCCACTCCGGCCATCCGGGTGTCGATCCGTACACGACCGCGGTGTCGGACGTCTACCAGGATCTCTACGGCGAGGGGAGCTTCACCGGGAAGGGGATCTACGACATCGATGCGTTCGAGCAGGCAACGCACGGCCGCTTCCCCGAGAACACGCTGCTCTCGCACGACCTGATCGAGGGCAGCTACGCGCGCGCCGGGTTGGCGACCGACATCGAGGTCTACGACGACTACCCGACCCGCTACCTCACCTACACGCGGCGCAAGCACCGCTGGCTGCGCGGCGACTGGCAGCTGCTCGACTGGCTGACGCCCCGCGTCCCCGGGCCTAACGGTCCGGAGCGGAACCGGCTGTCGCTCCTCTCGCGCTGGAAGATTCTCGACAACCTGCGGCGGAGCCTGACCGAGCTCTCGCAGCTCGCCCTGCTCGTTGCCGCCTGGACGATCTTTCCCGGCTCGCCGGTCCGCTGGACGCTCGTCGCGTTAGGCGCGATCGTCGCGCCGTGGGTCGTCTCGCTCTTCCTCGCCGTCACCCGCCCCCCCTTCGACAAGAGCTGGCGCGCCTACTACGCTGCCGTCGGGCGCGACGCGATCACGAGCGTGCAGCAGATCACGCTCGTCATCGTCTTCCTCGCCCACCAGGCTTGGGTCAGCGCCGACGCGATCGCCCGCACGCTGTGGCGGGTGTTCGTCTCGCGGAAGAAGATGCTCGAGTGGCAGACCGCGTCGCAGGTCGAGCGAATGGTTACCGGCACTCGTGGCGACATCTGGCGGAAGATGTGGCCGGCGGTCGCCGTCGGCGTCGCAGTCCTTGCGCTGGTCGTCACCTCGGCCTCGCTGCTCGTCGCGTTAGGGCGGATGATCGATGCCCGTGCGGTCGGGGTGATCGACTCGTGGCGGCTGCTCCTCGTCTCGCTGCCGATCATCGGGATGTGGATCGCGTCGCCGGCGGTCGCCCAGGCGCTGAGCAAGCCGGCACTGCGCCGCGCCCAACGGCTCACCACTGCCAACCAGGAAGCAGCGGTGCGCTACGCGCTGCTCCACTGGCGCTTCTTCGACTACTTCGTCACCGAGGAGACCAACTGGCTCGCGCCGGACAACTTCCAGGAAGATCCGCTGCCAACGGTCGCGATGCGCACGTCGCCGACGAACATCGGCCTCCAGCTGCTGGCGATCGCGACGGCCGCGGAGCTCGGCTTCATCTCGGTCGAGGAGATGACCAGCCGCCTCGAGAAGGCGTTTCGCTCGCTCGAGCGGATGCGCCGCTTCCGCGGACATTTTTACAACTGGTACGAGCTGGATGGCCTGACGGTCCTCGAGCCGGCGTACATCTCGACGGTGGACAGCGGCAATCTCGCCGGACACCTGATCGCGCTCCGCCAGTCGTGCCTGCACATTGCCGACCGCCCGGTGTCGAGCGCGCGTTTCTGGCGTGCCGTGGCCGCCGCATTGCAGGTCGCCCACGACCGCCTGACGACGCTGGCGACGTCGGGCGCGGCTGATACACCGCTCAGCTTTGGCGCCGTCGCCGACGCGGCGAAACTGGTACGCGCCGCGCGGACCGCGTTCGCGGCGATTCATACCAACGCTCCCGATGCCGCGGCGATCGCGGCCGTCGTCGCGCCCCTCGAACGCGCCCGCCTCGCGTTAGGCGCCTCCGAACTGCCGGGCGAGATTCTCGACCCGGCCGTCGAGTGGCTCGACTGGACCTCGGTCCGCCTCGCCGACGAACGCGGCCGCCTCGCGGCGATGGCGGCGGCCCGTGGCGTCGCGCCGAAGCGCGGCGCGCCGGTCACCGGCGAGCTCCCGTCACTGCGTCAGGTCGCCGCGACATCGACCGAGGCCTCCGAGCTGGTCGCGCGCCTCGAGACCATTGCCGCTCGCGCCTATGCGTACGCATTGGAGATGGACTTCCGCTTCCTCTACGACGAGCGGCGTAAGCTCTTCTCGATCGGCTACCAGCAGAGCAATCACTCGCGCGATGCGTCGTACTACGACCTGCTCGCCTCCGAGGCGCGGCTGTCGAGCTTCATCGCGATCGCGAAGAACGACATCCCCGTCGAGCACTGGTTCCGCCTCGGCCGGACGCTCACCCATGCCGACGGCGCAACCGCGCTGGTGAGCTGGAGCGGCAGCATGTTCGAGTACCTGATGCCGGTGCTCGTCATGCAGTCGTTCCCCTTCACGGTGCTCGACCAGACCTATCGCGGTGCGGTGAAGCGGCAGATCGCGTACGGCGACGAGCGCGACGTGCCGTGGGGAATCAGCGAGAGCGCATACAACCTGCGCGATCGCAACCAGACGTACCAGTACCGCGCGTTCGGTATTCCCAACCTCGCCCTCAAGCGCGGACTCGGTCGCGACCTCGTCATCGCGCCGTACGCCTCGGCGCTCGGCGTGATCGTCGATCCGGGGAAGTCACTGAGCAACCTCGCCCGGCTCGAGCGCCGCGGCGCGTTAGGCAGGTACGGCTTCGTCGATGCACTCGACTACACGCGCCCCGATCCCGGCGAACGGTTCGCGCTGGTGAAGACCTACATGGCACACCATGTCGGGATGGCGCTGATCGCGCTCGCCAATTCGCTCCGCGATGGTCTCTGGCAGCGCCGCTTCCACGCTGACCCGCTTGTCCGTTCGGCGGAGCTGCTGCTGCATGAGCGCATCCCGCGCCGGCTGGTGCTGCAGGAGCCGCAGGAAGCGCGGCCTGACGAATCGCTGCCCGACCCGGAGCTCGAGCGCCCCGCCGTCAGGCAGATCGACGCGCCCGACACGCCGCAGCCACACGTCGCGTTGCTCGGCCACCTGCCCTACACGATCATGGTCAGCAGCGCCGGCAGCGGATACAGCCGCTTCGAGGACCTGGCGATCACGCGCTGGCGGGCCGATGGGACGCGCGACAACACCGGGCAGTTCTGCTACATCCGCGACATTACACGGAAGCGCGTCTGGTCAGCCGCCTACCAGCCAACCTGCGCGCCTGCCGAGTGGTATCGCGCGCTACTGGCCACCGATCGCGTGACCTTCCATCGCGCCGACGACGGGATCGAGACGCGGACCGAGATCGCCGTGGTGCCTGACGATTCCGCCGAAGTGCGCCGGGTGACGCTGACCAACCACAGCACCGAGACGCGCGAGATCGAGCTGACCAGCTACGGCGAAGTCCTGCTCACCTCCCCCGATGCCGATCGCGCCCATCCGGCATTCGCCAACCTGTTCGTCGAGACCGAG
>JBKJQR010000166.1:0-22261 GCA_046593895.1 Gemmatimonadaceae bacterium
ACCTCGCGGCAGAAGCGCACGCAGCGCGAGCACAGCACGCAGCGCTCCTTGTCGAGCATGATGCGCTCGCCCAGGTCGACGACCTTGCGCTTGTGCACCTTGAGGTCGCGCGGCATCTTGCTGCCGTAGCCGCCATGCTCCATGTAGTAGTCCTGGAGCTTGCACTCGCCGGCCTGGTCGCAGATCGGGCAGTCGAGCGGGTGGTTGATGAGCAGCATCTCGAGCACGCCCTTGCGCGCCTCGAGGGCCTTCTCGGAATGGACATGTACCACCTGCCCTTCCGCCACGGTCGTGGCGCAGGACGGCGCGAGCTTCGGCGCCTTCTCCACTTCCACGAGGCACATGCGGCACACGCCTGCCACCGGCAGTCCCGGATGGTAGCAGTAGTGCGGTACGAGCACGCCCGCAAACTTGGCCGCCTCGAGGATCGACGTCCCGTCGGGCACCGACACCGCGCGCCCCTCGATCGTCAGGTTCACCATCTTCACGTCTGCCATCAGGCCACCTGCGCGGGCACCATGTGGACCTTCTTCAGCTTGATCAGCGCCTCGAAATCCGGGCGGAACTTCTGGATGCCCGACGCCACTGGCGTCGCGCAGGAGTCGCTCAGCACGCAGATCGTCTTCCCGGTCATCTGCTCGCCAATGTCGAGGAGCGTGTCCAGATCTTCATGCGTACCGTCGCCCGCGACGATGCGCTCCAGGATCTTCGTCGTCCACGCGGTGCCTTCGCGGCACTGCGTGCACTGGGCACAGCTCTCGTGGGCGAAGAAGCGCGCCGCGCGGGCGATCTGCTTCACCAGGTTTTGCGCGTCGTCGATGATGATCACGCCGCCGGAACCGAGCATCGTCCCGTTCGCGACGAAACCCTCGTAGTCCATCGGCGAATTCTCGGCTTCAGCCAGCGTCTGGATCGGCACCGAAATGCCACCCGGGATGATCGCCTTGAACTTTCGACCGGGCAGCGGACCGCCGCAGAGATCGTAGAGGAAGTCCTTGAACGGGAAGCCGAGGGCGACCTCGTAGTTGCCGGGCTTCGCGATGTTGCCACAGACCGAGAACAGCTTGGTGCCCGTGCTCTTCGGGTTATCGGCGCGACCGAACGTCTTGTACCATTCCGCGCCGTTGTTGAGGATGTGGGGCACCGCGGCGAGCGTCTCGACGTTGTTGATCGTCGTCGGCATGCCGAACAGCCCCGACACGGCCGGGAACGGCGGCTTGATGCGCGGATTGCCACGGCGCCCTTCCAGCGAATTCATCATCGCCGTCTCTTCGCCGCAGATGTACGCGCCCGCACCCTTGTGGACGTAGACATGCACCGTCTTCCCCGTACCCATCGCATTCGTGCCGAGGATGCCGGCCGCGTACGCCTCCTTGCACGCGGCGTTCATCTTCTCGAGCGCCTCGGTATACTCGCCCCGAATGTAGATGTACGACACTGTGGCGCCGATGGCATACGCGCCGATCGCGCACCCTTCCACCAGGGCGTGCGGCGTCCACCGCATAATCTCGCGATCCTTGAACGTGCCCGGCTCGGACTCGTCGGCGTTGCAGGCGAGGTAGTGCTGCTTGCCGTCGCCCGGCTTCATGAAGCTCCACTTGAGCCCCGTCGGAAAGCCCGCCCCGCCCCGCCCACGCAGACCCGAATCCTTCACGATCTGCACAATCTCGGCGGGCTCCATCTTGAGCGCCTTCTCGAGCGCAGCGTAGCCGCCGCGCTTCTTCCAGCCATCGAGGCCAATGGCCTCCTGGACGCCAAAGTGCTTCGACAATACGAGCGTCTCGCGCTCGTGCGGCGTGTGCGGAAAGCCCATGTCAGCCCAGTGATGCGAGGAGTGCGGGCACCGTATCGACGGTGACCGACTCGATGAACTGCTCGTTGACCATCAGCGGCGTATTGAATCCGCATGCGCCGAGACACTCCACTTCAATCACGGCGTACTTGCCGTCGGGCGAGGTGACGCCGAGCTCCTCACAGCCCGTCTGCTTCAACAGCGCGTTCACGACGTCTTCTGCGCCGCAAACATTGCACGGCGACGTGGTGCAGACCTGGATGAAGTGCTTCGCGACCGGATGCTGGTGGTACATCGTGTAGAAGGTGACGACACCCTTCACATACGCCGCCGTCAGCTCCAGCACCTCGGCGACTTCCGCCATGCCTTCGCTCGGAATCCAGCCGCGATCCTCCTGGATCATCCACAGTGCTGGAAGCAGCGCCGCCATCTTGGTGGGATAGCGCGTGAGCAGCTCGTCCAGCTCCGCCTTCCGCGCGCCTGTGAACACCGGCGTGTACGGCGAGCCGTGCTCGGCGTGCGGCGCATCGCCCGGGGAGCGCACGCCACCCATCTCATTGTGCGATGTGGCGCTCATCGATCGATCTCCCCCATGACGATGTCGATCGACGCGTTGATTGCGATCACGTCCGACAGCAGGTGCCCTTCGACCATCTTCGGAATTGCGGAGAGGTTCACGAATGACGGCGGGCGGATGCGCCACCGCACGGGCTTCGGCGTGCCGTCGGACACCATGTAGTAGCCCTTCTCGCCCTTGGGGCTTTCCACGGCGACATACGCCTCGCCGATGGGCGGACGAGGACCTTCCATGACCTGCTTGAAATGATGGATCATGCTTTCCATGTCGCTCGTCGCCATCGACTTCGGCGGAAGGATGACACGGTGGTCGTCCACGTTGACGGGTCCATCGGGAAGGCGCTTGAGCGCCTGCTCGAGGATGCGAATCGACTGCCGCATCTCTTCCATGCGTACCAGGAATCGGTCGTAGACATCACCCGCCTGCCCAACGGCGACGTCAAAGTCATACGTCTCGTAATCGAGATACGGGAAGTCCTTGCGGACGTCATACGCCACGCCCGACGCACGCAGCATCGGGCCCGAGAGTCCGTAGTTCACCGCCTCCTCGGCCGACATGGCGCCGAGTCCCACCGTACGACCGACCCAGATCGCGTTCTTCGTGAGCATCGCGTCGCACTCAGCCAGCACCTTCGGGAAGGTGCGGCAGAAGTTCGCGAGGTCGTCGGTGAAGCCGTCCGGAATGTCCGCACCCATGCCGCCGACACGCGTGAGTGTCGTCGTGAGGCGAGCGCCGATCCAGCTCTCGAGCATCGAGTAGACGCGCTCCCGCTGCTGGAAAATCCAGAGGAAGGGCGTAAAGGCGCCGATGTCGATACAGAAGGTGCCGAGCCACACGCAGTGCGAGATGAGGCGCGAGAGCTCGCTCGCGATGACGCGGAGCACCTTGCAACGTTCCGTGATCTCGATACCGAATAACCGCTCTGCGCCGAGGGCAAATGCGACGTTGTTGCCGGGCGAGTTGAGGTAGTCTTCACGATCGGTCCACGGGATGATCTGGTTGTACTGCCGATACTCACCGATCTTCTCGAATCCGCAGTGCAGATAGCCGATGTGCGGAATGCACCGCACGACTGTCTCTCCATCGAGCTCGAGGACCAGACGGAGCACCCCGTGTGTCGCCGGGTGCTGGGGTCCGATGTTGATCAGCATGTGATCGCCCTCGAGATCGGGCTCCACGCCTGGCGCGGCCGTCATCGGAACGACCATTCCGGACTCGTCGGTCACCAGCGGTACGCGCTGTGGCCGTCCGCGCGCATCCAGCCCCGTGGTGGAGAGCTCGACTTCGACCGTTCTCTTCGTCGTCGCCATCGTTACTCTCCCACCCGCTCGCCCGCGCCGAGACGCTGCTGCATCTCCGCCGGGAGGTCCTCGAACGCTTCCGCGATCGAAAGTTCTTCCATGCTGTACTTGGCTTCCGGGTTTTGCGCGAGCGCCTGACGCAGTTGCTCGGAGCGGCTGAAGCGACCGCGCAGGGGGAAGTCCTTCCGCAGGGGGAAGCCTTCCTTGTACTGCTCCCACATCAGGATGCGACGCAGGTCGGGATGGCCCTGAAACACGATGCCGAACATGTCGTAGCACTCGCGCTCCATCCAGTCGACACCCTTGTGGATGTCCCAGATGCTCGGCACTTCGAGCGCTTCGCCCTTCTGGAGCAGCACCTTGAGGCGCAGGAAGCGGCGGTGCGGGAGTGAGCGGAGGTGCCAGACGACCTCGATCGCGCGGTCCATATCGCGGAACTCGACCGCCGTGACGTCGGAGCAATAGTCGTAGCGCTGCGACGGGTCGTCGTGCAGCCAATGGACAATCGCGTGCAGCTGTGAGTTTTCCACGATCACGGTGGTCTCACCCCACACGACATCCACGCGGCTGACGGCGGCTCCGAACTGCGCCCTCAGGGCGGTCGCCGTTGGATTCTCGGCGCCCCCGACGTGCTGGATGTTCTTCGGCGTGACTGGCGCGGGGACGTTCGATCCTTCGGCGTGACCGGCGAGGACTGGGACGAACGATGAGCTCACAGGCCCGACCGTGTCTGGTGAATCGAATTGCCGAACGGCTCAGAGAGCTCGTCGATCAGGCGCGGCGGAATGTAGAGCTGGCTTGAGGGATCGGGCTCCATCTCGTTGCGCAACGATTTGTCCGCCATGCGCTCCGCCATGATCTTCTTCTGGAGCAGCATGATGCCGTACATCAGCGCCTCGGGGCGCGGCGGACACCCCGGCACATAGACGTCCACCGGGATGATGGTGTCGATGCCCTGCACGACCGCGTAGTTGTCGAACATGCCGCCCGATGAGGCGCAGGCGCCCATGGAGATGCACCACTTGGGCTGCGGCATCTGCTGCCAGATCCGGCGAATGACGGGCGCCAGCTTGAACGGCACTCGGCCCGCGCAGATGAGGACGTCGGCCTGCCGTGGAGAAAAGCTCATCCGCTCCATGCCGAAGCGGGCGAGGTCGTACTTCGAGGCCGCGGTCGCCATGAACTCGATGGCGCAGCATGCGGTGCCGAACGGCATTGGCCAGAGGGAGTTGGCGCGCCCCCAGTTCACCAGGAAGTCGAGCTTCGTGGTGACCCAGCTCTCCTGACTCTGCGGATCGATGGTCGCGAAGTTCGTTTCCGGACGCGGGCTCAATCCCATTGCAGCGCTCCCTTCTTCCACACGTAGAGGTAGCCGACGAGGAGAATCGCGATGAACACGAGCATCTCCCAGAGCCCGAAGAGCGAAAGCTGACCCGACGGACAAACGCCATCCACGAGGTCCACGCCGCAGGAGAGCTGCCGGAAGTGCGCGCCCCACGGAATCATGAACACCGTCTCGATGTCGAAAATGATGAACAGCACCGCGACCATGTAGAACTTCACCGAGAAGCGCTCGCGCGCGTCGCCGAGGACCGGCATGCCGGACTCGTACGGTGTCTGCTTTTCCGCGGTCGGCCGCGGGCGCAGGGTCAGGTGCGATATGAGGACAATAAGGACCCCGTTCATGACGACGAAGCCCAGCAATAAAAGGAAAGGCAGGTACGTGCGTTCCATCGATTATCCGCCCTCGTGAAATCTTTCACTAAGTCGCAGCGCATGAAGTTACCCGGTGCCGCAAACGGGTGTCAACGCCAAGAGCAACAAAGCCAGATCGTTCAGTTTTCGCCTGTCCGCATGACTGTGCAGCGAACTAGCTTACCCGCGCCCACACACCGTCTTCCCTCCGCCCGAGATCGCATGAGCATCATGTCCGACCGCTGGATCACCCGCATGGCCACCGAACACGGGATGATCGAACCCTTCGAGGGACGTCAGGTGCGGGACGGCGTGATCTCCTACGGTGTAAGCTCCTATGGCTACGACATGCGCGTCGCCCGGGAGTTCCGGATCTTCACGAACGTCATGAATTCGATCGTCGATCCAAAGAACTTCGATCCGAACTGCTTCGTGGAGGTCGAGACGGACATCTGCATCGTGCCGCCGAACAGCTTCGCCCTGGCGAGGTCCGTCGAGTATTTCCGCATTCCGCGGAATATCCTCACGGTGACGGTGGGCAAGTCGACCTATGCCCGCTGTGGCATCATCACGAACGTCACGCCCTTCGAACCGGAGTGGGAAGGCTACGTGACGCTGGAGATCTCGAACACCACACCGCTGCCCGCCAAGATCTACGCGAACGAAGGAATCGCGCAGGTGCTCTTCTTCGAGGGCAACGAGGCTCCTCAAGTCTCCTACAAGGACAAGAAAGGCAAGTACCAGGCGCAGGTCGGCGTGACACTCCCCCGCATCTGATTGGAATTGCCGCGCCCAGCAGGGATTGCCGCTCCAACCTGCTTGGTGTCAGTACCCGCCTGACGCAGCACGCCACCCCGCAGTGTGGGTGGCGTTGTGCGTTCTCACCCGGTCATCGCAGCGACGCGCGATCAACCGTGCCCGCCGCCTGATTTTTCCTCGACCGTAGTCGCCGACGCGTACATGAAGTCCCTGTTCATGCGGGCGATGAAGTCGATGCTGATATCCTTGGGGCAGGCTTCCTGGCACTCGCCGAACAGCGTACAACCGCCGAAGTCCTCGAGGTCCATCTGCGCGACCATCTTCAGCGCTCGGCGATAGCGTTCAGGCTGTCCCTGCGGCAGCAACCCGAGGTGCGAGAGCTTCGCGCTGGTGAAGAGCGAGGCCGATGCGTTCGGACATGCCGCGACGCACGCCCCGCATCCGATGCACGCCGCGGCGTCCATCGCAGAGTCGGCGTCAACCTTAGGCACGGGGATCATGTTGCCGTCCTGGGCTCCCCCGGTGGCGACGCTGATGTATCCGCCCGCTTGCACGATCCGGTCGAACGCGCTGCGATTGACGACCAGGTCCTTGACGACCGGAAAGGCCTTTGCGCGCCACGGCTCGATCACGATGGTGTCGCCGTCATGGAAGCTCCGCATGTGCAGCTGGCACGTCGTGGTTCCCTTCATCGGCCCGTGCGCGACCCCGTCGATCATCACGCCGCAACTGCCGCAGATCCCCTCTCGGCAATCATGATCGAAGGCGATTGGCACCTCGCCTTTCTGCATCAACCGTTCGTTGACGACGTCAAGCATCTCGAGGAACGACATTTCGGGACTGACGTCCGTCGCTGTGTATTCGACCAGGCTGCCCGGTGCCTTCGGACCGGCCTGCCGCCACACCTTCAAGGTGATGCTCATCGATGTGCTGCTCACTTGTAGCTCCGCTGCGACAGCTTGATGTTCTCGAACACGAGCGGCTCCTTGTTGAGCACTGGCGTGTTTCCCTCGCCGGCAAACGCCCACGCCGCTACGTAGGCGAACTCCTCGTCGTTGCGCAGTGCCTCGCCGTCGGATGTCTGGTATTCCGTGCGGAAGTGTCCGCCGCAAGACTCCTCGCGGTGCAGCGCATCCCGGCACATGAGCTCCCCGAGCTCGAGGAAATCGGCGACGCGTCCCGCGTGTTCCAGGGTCTGGTTGAGGTCTGCTCCGCTACCCGGAACCATGACGTCCCGCCAGAACTCCGCACGCAAGGCGGGGATCAGCTCGAGCGCCTTCTTCAGGCCAGCCTCGTCACGTGCCATGCCGCAGTACTCCCACATGATGCGCCCGAGCTCGCGGTGGAACGAGGCAACGGTCCGCTTCCCCTTGATGCCGAGCAGCTTCTCCGTACGGCTCCGCACGTCAGCCACCGCCGCCTTCACCTCGGGTGCGTCGGTCGTTACCGGTTCGAGCTTCGTGGACGCGAGGTAGTTCCCGATCGTGTACGGCAGCACGAAGTATCCATCCGCGAGTCCCTGCATGAGCGCACTCGCGCCCAGCCGATTCGCACCGTGGTCGGAGAAGTTCGCCTCGCCCGCCACGTGCAGGCCGGGAATGGTGCTCATGAGGTTATAGTCCACCCACAGGCCGCCCATCGTGTAGTGCACGGCCGGGTAGATCCGCATCGGCACCGCGTACGGATTCTCGTTCGTGATGCGCTCGTACATCTGGAACAGGTTGCCGTAGCGCTCCCGAATCTTGTCCGCGCCAAGACGCGTGATCGCGTCGGCGAAGTCGAGATACACTCCCCGCCCTCCTGGTCCGACGCCGCGCCCCTCGTCGCACACCTCCTTCGCCGCGCGCGACGCGATGTCGCGCGGAGACAGGTTGCCGAAGGCAGGATACTTCCGCTCGAGGAAGTAGTCGCGATCCGGTTCCGCGATGTCGGTGGGGATCTTGGCGACGTCCTCCTTCCGCTTCGGCGCCCATACACGCCCGTCATTGCGCAACGACTCCGACATCAGCGTGAGCTTCGACTGATAGTCGCCGTGCACCGGAATACAGGTGGGATGGATCTGCGTGTAGCACGGATTGGCGAATGCCGCACCACGCTTGTATGAGCGCCAGATCGCCGTCGTATTGCAGCCCTTCGCGTTCGTGGAGAGGTAGAACACGTTGCCATAACCGCCGGTCGCCAATACCACGGCGTCGGCGAGATGCGGCTCGACGGTTCCCGTCAATTCGTCGCGTACCACGATCCCACGCGCCCGCCCGTTCACCACGATCAGGTCGAGCATCTCGGCGCGCGGGTACATCGTCACGCCGCCCCTCGCAATCTCCTTTTCGAGCGCCTGATAGGCGCCGAGCAGCAACTGCTGGCCCGTCTGGCCACGCGCGTAGAACGTGCGTGACACCTGGGCACCGCCAAACGAGCGGTTGGCCAGCAGCCCGCCGTACTCGCGCGCAAACGGCACGCCCTGCGCCACGCACTGGTCGATGATGCTGACGCTGATTTGCGCGAGCCGGAACACATTCGCCTCACGGGAGCGGAAGTCGCCGCCCTTGATCGTATCGTAGAACAGCCGCTCAACGCTGTCGCCGTCGTTCTGGTAGTTCTTGGCGGCATTGATTCCGCCCTGCGCCGCAATCGAGTGCGCGCGCCGCGGCGAGTCCTGGTAGCAGTAGCAGCGGACGTTGTAACCCAGCTCGCTGAACGTGGCCGCAGCGGACGCGCCCGCCAGGCCTGATCCCACCACGATGACCGTGTATTTCCGCTTGTTCGCGGGATTCACGAGCTTCACGTCGAACTTGTGCTTGTCCCACTTCTCGGCCAGCGCTCCGCCGGGCACACGCGCATTGAGCTCAAGCGTCATCTATCGAATCACTCCAAGAAACACGGCGACGGGCACGGCGGTAAATCCGAGCCAGACGACGAGCGCGATCACCGTGGGTACCCGGCGATTCAGCGGATGGTGCGATGCCTTGGTCAGTCCCAACGTACGCACCGAGCTCCACGCGCCGTGAAAGAGATGCAGCATCAGGAACAGCATCGCCACGACGTAGAATGCCACGACCCACGGCACGTGGAAGGCGCTCATCACGTTGCCATACACATTCGAGGCACTGAAGGACGGGTACAGCGCGTCGGGCTGGCTCGCGAAGGAGAACAGCGTGCCCGTGGTAAAATGCAGAATGTGGAAGACGATGAAGACCAGCAGCAGCACGCCGCCCCAGCGCATCGTCCGCGAGGCAAGGGTGCTCACCTGCGGCGCACGCGTCTGGTAGTCGATCGGGCGCGCTGCCTGCTTGATACGCGTCAGCTGCCATGCCATCAGGATGTGCAGCACGACGGCCACGAGAAGGCCGAGGCGCACAAGCCAAAGCAACTCCCCGGTGCCCTTCAGGAAGGCCGCATAGCCGTTCATCTTGGCCGGGCCGATGAACACCTGGAGGTTTCCCGCCATGTGGCCAATCACGAACAGCACCAAGAGCAACCCGGTGACTGCCATGATGACCTTCTTGCCGATCGTCGAACGGTACAACGTCAACAGCCACATCTTACATCTTGATCGCAGACATCGGCTCGCGAACCGCTGCAGCGCTCTTCTCGAGCGCAGCACGCTCGTCGGCCGTCAACTCCACCTCGATGATCTTCTCGAGGCCGTTACGGCCAAGCTTGCACGGGACGCCGAGGAAGAGTCCGGACATGCCGTACTCGCCCTCGAGCCACGCCGCGCACGGCAGAATGCGGCGCTGGTCGTTCACGATCGCCTCGGCCATCTGCACGGCGCCCGATGACGGGGCGTAGTAGGCGGAGCCGGTCTTGAGGTGCTTCACGATCTCCGCGCCGCCGTTTCGCGTGCGTGTGACGATCGCGTCGAGTGTCGCCTTGTCCATCAGCTGCGTGATCGGGATACCGCTCACGCTCGTGTAGGAAATCAGCGGCACCATCGTGTCGCCGTGTCCGCCGAGCACCATCGCCTGGATGTCGCGTACAGAGACGTCGAGCGCCTCGGCGAGAAACGCGCGATAGCGGCCCGTGTCCAGTACGCCCGCCATGCCGATCACGCGCTCGCGCGGAAAGCCGCTCGCCTGCTTCGCGACGTAGCACATCACGTCGAGCGGGTTGCTCACAATGATGAGGATCGCCTTCGGCGACGACTTCGCGATCTGCTCGGACACGGACTTCACGATGCCCGCGTTCGTGTTCAGCAGGTCGTCGCGAGACATCCCCGGCTTCCGAGCGATGCCGGCCGTGATGATCACGATGTCCGAATCCTTCGTCTCGTCGTATCCATTCGTGCCGATCAGGCGCGAGTCGAAGCCCTCGATGGGTGCGCTCTGCCACTGGTCGAGGCCCTTGCCCTGTGGAATGCCCTCGGCGACGTCGACCATCACGACCGTACGCGCAAGCTCTTTTTCCGCAACACGTTGAGCAGTCGTCGCGCCCACGTTTCCGGCGCCGACAACGGTAATCTTGTTGACCATGAGAGAGCGAATGTCTGAAGGTGAATGTGCCAAGGACAAAACTATCGACGCACCGTGGCGACGCTACCCTCCAACCTGCGAGAGCGCGAGCAATCCTCCGTTGCGACGAGAGAGCAGCGCGTGCGCTTCAGGCTTCTCCGCAAGCGCCTGCCGCACGAGACCAGCGAGGGGCTCGCCGCGGCGCAACGCGCCGCGCAGGTCGACCTCGTGATCGCCGAAGAGGCAGGTCCGCAGTCGCCCGTCCGCGGTCAGGCGCACGCGATTGCAGCTGCCGCAGTAGGTATGCGTCATCGGGGTAATCACGCCAATGCTGCCCGCGGCTCCCGCGAGGGAATAGTACGCCGCCGGCCCGTTGCCGAGTGCCGGACCACCGCCGACAGCCAGCGGCCCGAGCGCGTGCTGAATGCGCGAGAGTATCTCGTCACTCGGAACGACCATTTCATCGGTCATTGGCTCCAGCGCACCAACCGGCATGAGCTCAATGAAGCGCACGTGCCACGGATTCTCCTGCGTCAATCGCGCAAAATCAACGACCTCGTCGTCGTTGACACCGCGCATCACCACCACGTTCAACTTGATGGGATCGAGCCCGGCGGACTGTGCCGCCCTCGCGGCTGCAACGGGCTCGAAGCCGAGATCCCGTCGCGCAATGGAGACAATCCGGTCGGGACGAAGACTGTCGGCAGAGATGTTGACGCGATTCAGCCCGGCAGCGGCAAGTCTGGTTGCGAGCTCCGGTAATTTCACGCCGTTGGTGGACAACGCGATATCCTCGACGCCAACGTCGCGGATGAATCGAACCAGAGTGTCCAGTTGCGGGCGAATCGTCGGTTCACCACCAGTGATGCGGATGCGCCGAAGGCCGAGGGGCGCGAGCTGTGCCACGACCTCGCGAATCTCCTCGTAGCTCAGGATGTCCGCCTTTGGCAACCACGGCAGCCCTTCGACCGGCATGCAGTAGCGGCACCTGAAGTTGCATCGATCGGTGACCGAGATTCGCAGGTATTCGATCGTGCGACCGAACTGGTCGATGAGAGGAGCGCTCATGGACGTACGTCCGCCGGCAGGACGGTGGGATCGACCCACTCACGCGACCCGTCCACGTAGTGCTCGCGCTTCCAGATCGGGACACGGCGCTTCAGCTCCTCAATGCACCACCGGGACAGCTCGTACGCCCCGTCGCGATGGGCGTGCGCGACCGCTATTCCCACGCTCGTTTCCTCCAGTGCCAATTCTCCCAGGCGATGCACGATGACCACGCTCGCCGGCGCGAAGCGGTCGGCCGCCTCCCGGGCGATCTCGTCCAGCTGCGCGGCCGCCATGGCCTCGTACGCTGAGTATTCGATGCCCGTGACGGGCCTGCCGTCGTTGACGTCGCGCACGACGCCAAGAAATACGAGGATGGCTCCAAAGGCGCGGTGGGCGGTCTCGTCGACAAGCGCCGATGCGTCGATACGCCGATTCGTGAGCCTCCCGACGATGGTCATCCGCCAGCGACCGGCGGAATGAGGGCGACCTCGTCGCCCGTCGCGATCCGCGTCGACGCCTGCGCGTAGCGCTGGTTGACGGCGACGAGCGGCATTTTCGGAAGCACGTGCCCTCCGGGCCGGCGCGCAAGCTCCGTCACCAGGTCTCCCACAGTCGCATGCTCCGGCATGTCGATGGAGAGGCTGGGGACGCCGAACGCGTCGGCATAGGAGGCGAACAGGAGAAGTGTGACGCTCATTTGTGCATGCTACAGAGCCGGCGTGCAAGACGGAAGTTCCACCCCACTGACAAACGACAAAGCCCCAGCCGCGAGGCCGGGGCTCAAACAGCGACAGGCGAACGAGTTAAACGTCCGTCTCTTCGTACTCGTTCTCGTGCTCCAGTTCATCGATCGAAATGTTCGCGACCATGGCGCGAAGCTCCTTGCTCGGCTTGAACACCGGCACGGGCCGCGCGGACACCTCTACCGGAGATCCCGTTCTCGGGTTGCGCGCCATGCGCGTCTTGCGATGACGGATCTTGAAGGTGCCAAAGCCACGCACCTCGATATTCTTCTGTTCCTGCAGCGCCTCTTTGATGGCGTCCAGGAACGAATCTACCACGCGAGCACAGTCCTTCTTCGAGATCATTGGACCGGCCGTGCGGGAAATCTGGGCGGTTACTCGCTCGACCAGATCAGCTTTCGTCATGAGGAGTGCCTATGAACGGGCATCGAAGGGGGTGCAAGCTGTTCGAACATATCCGCGTTAACTCTTGTGTGTCAAGAGCTTAAAGCACTTCACCCCTGCGATTTGCGTACGGTTTCCATGAACTGTTGAAACAGCGGTCTGGCGTCGTGAGGGCCTGGCGCGGCTTCGGGATGGTACTGTACCGCGAAGATCGGCAGCTCCCGGTGACGCAGCCCTTCCACCGTGCCATCGTTGAGATTCACGTGGGTTACCTGCAGTGCCGGGGCGCCCGGTATGGAATCTTCGGTGCCCTGCACTGCAAACCCGTGATTCTGCGACGTGATGAGAATTCGGCCCGACTCGATTTCGCGAACTGGATGATTTCCTCCGCGGTGACCATAGGGCATCTTCGCGGTACTGGCGCCGTACGTGAGGCCCAACAGCTGATGGCCAAGGCAGATACCGAAGATCGGCACCTCGCGCTCGCCGAGCTCGCGCACCGTGGCGGGGGCGTAGGCGATGGCGTCCGGATCGCCCGGACCATTGGAGAGAAAGACTCCATCGGGTGCCATGTCCATTACGTCGCTCGCGGCCGTTTGAGCGGGCACGACCGTAACCCGGCAGCCCGCTTCGTCGAAGAGGCGAAGGATGTTGCGCTTGATGCCGAAATCGAAGGCGACGATATGGTGCGGCGCCTGCGGATTGCCCCATGCGTACTGCTCCGTCGTCGTCACCCTGGAGGCGAGATCGAGGCCCTCCATGGACGGGCATGCGTCAAGGGCCGCCAATACTTCCGCCGACGGCGTGTCCCCACCCGCAATAACGCCGCGCATGACACCGACCGTCCTCAAGTGTCGCGTGAGGCGTCGAGTGTCAACTCCTTCCAGAATAGGTATTTGAGCAGCTTCTAGATAAGAGCCGAGTGGACCTGCTGCGCGCCAGTTCGAGTAACGGCGCGCGAGCTCGCGGCAAACGACCCCAGCAACCTGAGCGTGACCCGACTCAGGATCGGCCGGATTCACGCCGTAGTTGCCGAGCATCGGTGCCGTC
Organism: Gemmatimonadaceae bacterium; assembly: GCA_046593895.1. Taxonomy (GTDB): domain Bacteria; phylum Gemmatimonadota; class Gemmatimonadetes; order Gemmatimonadales; family Gemmatimonadaceae; genus JABFXC01. The sequence continues at coordinate 13,803 of JBKJQR010000166.1, forward strand.
ATCACGACGATCTGGCCGCGGTACGATGGGTCGGTGAAGACCTCCTGATACCCGCTCATGTTCGTCGTGAACACCACCTCGGCCACCGTCGCCAGGGGCGGACCGTGCAGCACACCACGAAACAGGGCTCCGTCCTCGAGGAGGAGGAACCCTGGCGTCGAAACGCGTGCGATCACCGCGTCAGGGCTTCGCGGGCGCCGGCGACGCCGGAGCTGACGAGGACGGCGCTGGCGTGGTTGCGGGCGCAGTGCTTGGCGTTGCTGGCGTGAGGTTCACGCCTGCCGCGTTATTCGGCGCGCCGCCATTGGTGGCCGGGCCGGTCGGGGCGGCTGGCTGAGTGAACGCGTCATCGAGCACAGACTTCGGCGCGCGCGACCGCGCCATGGTGAGCGAGAGCACGAACGAAAGAAACAGGAAGATGCCGCCGCCCCACCAGCTCGCCTTGGTGAGCAGATTGCCGGCTTGGCGCGTGCCAAGGAGCGAATCCGCTGAGCTGCTCACGCCACCGAAGCTGGCCGCGAGGCCGCTGCCCTTTCCGCTCTGGAGAAGGATTGCGGTGATCAGAACGATGCTGTCGATGATGAGAAGCACGAGAAGAAACGAATACATTCCGGCGGGCCCGTGGAAGAGTCGAAGGCGGCTAAACCATAAATATGACGGGAGTTACGGGCTGCAGTCAACCCGGAATGGCAACGTTACGGGCTCGCCGCGCAGATAGTTGCCCAGCCCTTCGCGTCGAGGCTTGCGCCCCCCACAAGGACGCCGTCCACCTGGTCCGCGCCCAGCAGCGCAGTGACATTCGCCGAAGTGACGCTTCCGCCGTAAAGAATAGGAATTTCGGTCGCCTGCCGTCCGACGAGCTCGACGAGTGCCGCACGGATGACCCGGTGGACCACTGCCGCGTCCTCCGGCGTCGCCGTGCGGCCGGTGCCGATGGCCCACACCGGCTCGTACGCGATGATCGAATCGCGTATCGATTCCTTTGACAGCGCCGACAGGCCAGCGCGAAGCTGGTGCAGCACCACCTGCTCCGTTTCACCCCGCTCGCGCTGCTCGATCGTCTCCCCGACGCAAAGCACCGGCACCAAGCCGTGTTCAACCGCCTTCGCACATTTGCGCGCCGTTTCTGCGTCCGTCTCGCCGAATACGTGACGACGCTCGGAATGCCCGACCAGGACGAATGCTGCACCCGCATCCGCCGCGATCACGGCCGAATTCTCGCCCGTGAACGCACCCTTCTCTTCCGCGTGAATATTCTGTACGCCGACGCGCACGTCATCGCGGCCGACGAGCGCAGCGCGCACCGCCGAAAGCGAGAGCGCCGACGGAAAGAGGAGCACTGTGCCGTCCGCTCGCGCTGCGCGCAGCGACAGGAAGGTCCGGATGAATTCGGTCGCCGCTGTCGGCCCGAGATTCATTTTCCAGTTGCCGGCGAACACCGGGCGCACGTGCGCGCTCATGTTCCGCGCTCGTCCAGGATGTCGACCCCGGGAAGGGTCTTCCCCTCGAGGAACTCCAGGGAGGCGCCGCCCCCGGTGGAGACGTGGCTCATCTTCGACGCCAAGCCTGCCTGCTCGACCGCGGCTGCGGAGTCACCGCCGCCCACGATGGTCGTGGCGCCCTTGGCCGTGGCCTGGGCCATCGCTTCGGCAATCGCACGCGTGCCCTTGTCGAAGGGCGGCGTCTCGAAGACACCCATTGGCCCGTTCCAGAGCACTGTCTTCGCGCTCAGAATCGCGCGGGCATATGACTCCGCCGTCCGGGCGCCGATGTCGAGCATCGCCATGTCGGCCGGAATGTTCTCTCGGCTGACCGACTTCGATTGTGCGCCCGCCTCAATGGACGGTGCAACGGTGGCGTCGTGCGGCAGGATCAGGACGCTGCCCGCCTTTTCGATGAGCTCCTTCGCCATCTCGACGCGGTCCGGCTCGACGAGCGACTTGCCCGTTTCGAGGCCCATCGCCTTGTAGAACGTGCATGCCATCGCACCGCCGACGAGCAGCGCGTCTACCTTCGGGAGTAACGCCTCGATCACGTCGATCTTACCCGAGATCTTCGAGCCGCCAAGAATTGCGACGAACGGCTTCTTCGGCTCCTCGAGCGCGCCCTGGAGGTAATCGAGCTCCTTCTGCATGAGCAGTCCGGCGACCGCAGGCTTGAGGTGCCGAGCGACGCCCTCCGTGGACGCGTGGGCGCGATGCGCCGTCCCGAACGCGTCATTGACGTAGAGATCGCCCAACTCCGCAAACGTGCGCGAGAGGCCGTCGTCGTTCTTCTCCTCACCCGGGAGGAATCGGGTATTCTCGAGGAGCAGCACCTCCCCGTCGGCGAGGGTGTGCGTTGCCTTCTGCGCTTCATCGCTCACCGTCGATTCCACGAAGGTGACCTTGCGGGACGGCAGCAACTCCGCGAGCCGACGTGCGACGGGCTCGAGCGAATATTTCAGCTCCGGCTTTGCCTTCGGCCGTCCGAGGTGCGACAGCAGGACCACCTTCGCCCCGCGGTCGAGCAAGTACTCGATCGTGGGCAATGCGGCGCGAATCCGATTGTCATCCGTCACGTGACCCTGAACATCGAGGGGCACGTTGAAGTCCACGCGCACGAGTGCGCGCTGTCCCCGCAGCTTCTCTGCGGGGAGGTCCTTGATCGTCAGTTTCGGCATCGACTACAGCTTGCCGCCAATGTACTGGAGAAGGTCCACGCAGCGCGATGCGTAACCCCATTCGTTGTCGTACCAGCCAGAGACCTTCAGCAGCAGCCCGTCGACGACATTCGTACACTTCGAGTCGAAGATGCAGGAGTATGGGTTGCCGATGTAGTCGGAGGACACGAGCTCCTCGTCGGTGTACTTGAGGATGCCCTTCAGGTCACCACTCTTGGATGCCTTGAGGAACGCCTCGTTGATCTGTTCCACGGTCACGGCCTTCTCCACGACGACGGCGAGGTCTGTCATCGAGACGTCGGGCGTGGGGACGCGAATGGCGATACCGTCGATCTTGCCCTTGAGCTCCGGGATGACGAGCGCCGTCGCCTTCGCGGCGCCGGTGGTCGTCGGAATCATCGACATGGCTGCCGCGCGCGCACGGCGCAGGTCCTTGTGCGGCAGGTCGAGGATGCTCTGGTCGTTGGTGTAGCTGTGGATAGTGACCATGGAGCCGCGAACGAAGCCGAAGGTGTCGCGGATCACCTTCACCATCGGCACGAGGCAGTTGGTCGTACACGACGCGTTCGAGATGATGTGGTGTTTGGCGTTGTCGTACTTGTCGCTGTTCACCCCCATCACGATGGTGATGTCCTCGCCCTTCGCGGGCGCCGAGATGATCACCTTTGTCGCGCCGGCGGTGATGTGCTTGCGCGCATCGTCGGCATTGGTGAAGCGTCCCGTGGCCTCGAGCACGATGTCGACGCCCAGCGCCTTCCACGGCAGCTTGGCGGGATCCTTTTCGGCGAGCACCTTCACCGCGTCGCCGTCAACGATGATCTCGCCGTCTCCCGACGTGACGTCGCCGTCATAGCGCCCGTGCACGGAATCGTACTTGAACAGGTGCGCGAGTGTCTTCGTATCGGTGAGGTCGTTGATGGCGACAAAATCCAGGTCCGCCACCCCTGTTTCCTTCGCGGCCCGCAACACCTGTCGCCCAATGCGGCCGAACCCGTTAATACCGACCTTGATAGCCATGCCTACTCCTGAGGTGAGCACCGGTCCCCGATCGCGGGGGCCCGGCCAAAGGTGACGTAGCTGATGATTCGGGCGCCCGACTGGTGCAGCGCCAACGCACAGGCGTTCAGCGTGGCACCGGTGGTCACGACATCGTCAACAATGATAACATGCAATCCGCGCAGCCGCGTGCGCTCCGCTCTCGTGTGAAAAGCGCCGGCAACGTTGCGCAGGCGCTCTCCGGGTGTCAACCGGGTTTGCGTTCCCGTTGCCCGGCCACGGATGAGCACATCGTCCACCACCGGAATGCGCCAGTGCAGCGCAATCTCGCGCGCAATGCACTCACTCTGATTGTAGCCACGCTCGCGAGCACGCCCCGTCGCGAGAGGCACGGGGATGAGTATGGCGCGTTCCTCGATGACGTCGCGCGGCCACGCGAGACGCGCCAGGCGAGCACCGACGTCACGTCCCACGGCATGCCAGCCATCGTACTTGAGTGCGTGGATAATCGCCGAGGCGGCACCACCAGGCATCCAGCAGTACGATCGCACCGCGCGGACGAACACCGGAAGGTGCTCGCACCAGCGACAGGCCCGGCCTGCGGTGGGGTGTCCGCATCGATCGCACTGCGGCTCGGGCAGTCGCTGAACGCGAGACCAGCAGCGCCCGCACACCAGTCCGCGGTCACTGTCATCCACCGCGCGCGCGCACGACACGCACACCCGCGGTAATGCGAGATGCAACATCGCGGCGGCGGTGGCGCGCGCCATCTGCTTCACCCGCGAGACCACCGAGACTGCGCTGCTCACCCGAGTGCTTCGCGCATGGCGTGCAGGTCAGGACGAACGCCGAACCACTGCTCGAAGGACGCGGCCCCCTGTGCCAGCAACATGACCTTGCCATCGGTCGCGATGTGACCGCGTCCCCGCGCCCCGTTCACCCAGCTTGTACCGGAGCGCCGGTACACGAGGTCGATCACCATGGCGCGACGCCCGAGCATGGTGAGGGGCACCGGATGTGTATCATCCGTCATCCCTACCGGCGTTGCGTTGACGACCATGGTCGCGTCGCGCACGGCCTCCTCGACGGTCGTCGCCTCCTCCACCAGGTCGGCGTAACGCGTCGCCAGCGCCGCGCGTCGCTCCGCACTCCGTGAGAACAGGCGGACGCGTACACCAGGCCACTGCTCGACGGCCGCCAGCACCGCCGACGCCGCTCCTCCCGCGCCGATCAGGGCGAGACGCGCGCCTTTTCCAACAGAGCCGACGGTATCGCGAACCAGCGCGGTGAATCCCGCGACGTCGGTATTGTCGCCTGCGAGCCGGCCATCCACCACCCAGAAGGTATTCACCGCGCCCACGCGCTCGGCCACCGCCGTTCGCAACTCGGTCATCTCGTAGACGGACGTCTTGTGCGGGATGGTGACGTTACCGGCCGCGCGCTGATTGATCAGCGTCGAAACGACTTCGTCCAGTTGCACGGGTGGCACGTCGAGCGCTTCGTAGACCAGCGGAATGCGCGCGCGCCGGAGCGCGGCATTCTGGAACAGCGGTGAGAGCGAATGGCGAATGGGGTGTCCCAGGAGCACGAGACGCCCGGGCCGGTCGCTCACGCGGAGCCGGAGGCCTGTTCGGCGGCCAGGCGATCGAACACGCGCACGATCTCGCGCTCGAGCTCATCGAACGTTGCGCGGTACACCTCGAGCTCCGCACCGATGGGATCGCTGATGGCGCGGGTGGACGCTCCACGCGATGCGTAATCCGTCAACAGAAACGTCTTGCGTGTGCCACCGAGGGTGTCGATCCGCTCGACGTGATGTGGACCCATGGCCAGAATGATGTCGGCCCCCTGAACGATTTCCCGTGTGAGCTGACGGGCGCGATGCGGGCTGAGATCCAGTTGGCGCTCGATCCCGACGAGCAGCGCGCCGTCGGATGCGGGCGCTCCTTCCCACGGGCTGGTGCCCGCGCTGTCGATCTGGATATCACGCCGCCCGCGCTCCGCGGCGAGGCGTCGCGCGATGGCCGACGCCAGGGGACTGCGACACGTGTTGCCCGTGCAGACGAACAGCAGCTTCATCGGCTCACGCGTCTCCGATCAGATCAGGAACACTCTCTCGCAACACGGCAGCCGGAATAGCGCCGGGCCGGATGACTCGTGGCAGCCGCCCAGTGCAGTCCACCACCGTCGACGGCTCCGATGGCACGAGGCGGCCCGCGTCCAGCACCAGCAGCCGACCGCTGGCGATGGCGGTATGCCACTGCTCCACAATTTCGGCGCCCGTCATTGCCGGTGGTACACGCGGAAGGTTGGCGCTCGTCGAGGTAATGGGATTGCCGTACGCACGGATCAGCCGCTGCAGAGAGCTGTTGGATGTCCAGCGCACGGCGACACCGCCCTCCGGACCGCGCAGCGACGGCGGGACGCGACGTTCGCCGCCCGGAAGCACGAGTGTCAGTGGCCCGGGCCAGTGGCGCGCAGCCAGCACCGACGCCTGCGGCGTCAATTGCAGGTCGAGCTTCGCGATCATTTCGCTTGCGGCAATGAGCAGGAGAAACGGCTTCCCCTTCGGGCGGTTCTTCAGCTCCACCAGCGACTCGACTCCCGCCGCCGTGACCGCGCTTCCAAAGCCATAGACCGTCTCGGTGGGATACGCGAGCACCTGGGCGCTTTCCAGATGCGCGATCGTTCTGGCAATGGCCCCTTCCACTTCGGTCGGGGACCAGAACGGGATCGCGGCTGGAACGCTCACGTGGTTCGCACGAGTGCGGCGAGCGCTTCGGCGCGCGCGAAGTCCGCCGCGTCCGTGACTTTCAACGCGCGCTCGGAGCCGCGGACCACTACCACGTGCATGCCGAGCTGCTCGCAGAGCGCGGCATCGTCGGTGGCGGTGATCCGCTCGCGACGGGCACGCACGTAGGCCTCCTCGATCATGGCGCGCGGGAAGGCCTGTGGCGTCTGCGCCCTCCAGAGACGGTCGCGCGGAATGGTGCGCGTGATGCGTCCCGTGTCGTCCACTTCCTTCAGCGTGTCCACCACCGGCAACGCGGCCACCGCGCCTCGGCCTGTGCGCGCTTCAGCGATCACGCGATCGATCGTGTCTTCATCGACGAGGGGCCGGGCTGCGTCGTGAATGACCACGATGCTCACCTCTTCGGGAATGTCCTCGAGCCCATTGTACACCGACTCACCGCGCTCGCGCCCCCCGGTGGCGATCAACAGCCGGTCCGGATCTCCCTGCAGAAGCCACGGAGGCGGATCGCCGGCGTACGATTTCGGCAGCACACACACGACCATGGAGACATCTGAGCGAGCCTGAAAGATCTGGACGCTGTGCAGCAGCATCGGCTTCCCCGCGATCCATCGGAATTGCTTGAGCTCATTCGAGCCGGCGCGCGTCGCGGACCCGGCGGCCACGATCACCACGCCGACGTCAGCGGCCGCTTCGGTCACGAAAAGAGGCGCTGAAACAGGTCACTGACGGTGCGCATGCCAATTGGGCGCACTTCCTTCGGCGCGCGCTTGGGCGACGCCCGATCGCTCATGTATACGGCCGTCATGCCCATCTTCGCCGCCTCGCCCATGCGGCGTTCGGCCTGCGACACAGGACGTATCTCGCCGCCGAGTCCCACTTCGCCAACGAAGACCGCTTGTGAAGGGAGCGGGCGATCATGGATACTCGACGCCAGGGCTGCCGCGACGGCCAGGTCGCCAGCGGGCTCGGAGAGACGCATCCCGCCGACCACGTTGACGAACACGTCGAGCTGGCTGACTGCGAGGCCGGCGCGCTTGTCGAGCACCGCAAGGAGCAGCGCAAGACGGCGTGAGTCGTAGCCTGTGGTCACCCGCTGCGGTGTGCCGTAGCCCGCCTTGGCCGCCAGTGCCTGCACTTCCACCAGCACCGGCCGGCTGCCCTCGATCAGCGCCGTCACAGCGCTCCCGGACGTCATCGCCCGGCGATCACCCAGAAACAGGTACGACGGATTGTCGATGGGGACGAGACCGTGCTGCGTCATCCTGAAGACGCCGATCTCATCCACGCTGCCAAACCGATTTTTCGTGGCGCGGAGGATTCGGTGGTCGAGTGAGGACTCGCCCTCGAAATAGAGGACCGTGTCGACGATGTGCTCCAGCGTCTTCGGACCAGCGATCCCGCCGCCCTTGGTGACGTGACCCACGACGAAGACGGCCGTCCCGGTATCCTTGGAGAACCGCATCAGTCGAGCGGCGCACTCGCGCACCTGGCCGACGTTGCCCGGCGCGCCTTCGAGGTCCCCGGTGAAAATCGTCTGAATGGAGTCGACGAAAATCGCGTCGGGCGCCCGCGCAGCCGCGGTGGCGAGAATGGTTTCGAGCAGCGTCTCGCACAGCACCTCGACATCGCCGGCAAGCGTATCCAGCCGATCGGAACGGATCTTCACTTGCAGCGCCGATTCCTCTCCGGACACGTAGAGCGTCTTGTGACCGTTCCGCTGGAGTCGCGCGGCAACCTGGAGCAACAGCGTGGACTTGCCGATCCCGGGTTCGCCGCCAATGAGGATCATCGACCCCGGGACGATGCCTCCACCGAGCACGAAGTCGAACTCGACGAGGCCCGATCGCCAGCGGCGTGATTCGATGCTTTCAACATCGCGCAGGCGCACCGGCTGGATCACCGACCCGCCGGCACCGAAGGCGGCAGGCCCGGCCAGGCGCCGGGCCGAACCACCGCTCGCCAGCGCCACCTTCGCGGCCAACTGTTCTTCGACCAGCGTGTTCCACTCACCACACGTGTCGCAGCGTCCTGCCCACTTCGGGTGTT
>JBKJQR010000085.1:0-25923 GCA_046593895.1 Gemmatimonadaceae bacterium
GCCGACACGACGCGCAGCCTGCAGCGCATCGCCGTCGAGCAATCGCGGATGCACATCCCGCTGGTGTTCGCGCTCGACGTGATTCACGGTTACCGGACGACATTTCCCGTACCGTTAGGCGAGGCCGCCAGCTGGAATCCGTCCGGCGCCGAAGGCACCGCGCGCATCGCGGCGACCGAGGCAGCCGCGGCCGGTGTGATGTGGACGTTCGCGCCGATGGTCGACATCGCGCGTGATGCGCGCTGGGGCCGCATTGTCGAGGGTGCGGGTGAAGATCCGTATCTTGGCAGCGCATTTGGCGCGGCGCGCGTCCGCGGCTTCCAGGGAAGGAGCCTCCGCTCGCCGACGAGCCTCGCGGCGACGGTGAAGCACCTCGCCGCGTACGGCGCGGCCGAGGCGGGTCGGGACTACAACGTCGCCGACATCCCGCTGCGGACGCTGCGCGACGTCTACCTGCCGCCCTTCCATGCGGCGGTCTGCGCCGGTGCGCAGACGGTGATGTCGAGCTTCAACGAGATCGACGGCGTTCCGGCGCACGCCAACCCGCTGCTCACCCGCCAGATCCTCCGCAAGGAGTGGGGGTTCGACGGAGTGGTCGTCAGCGACTGGACAGGAATCGGCGAGCTGTTGAACCATCGCATCGGTGCCGACAGCGCCGCGGTCGGATCGGCTGCCCTGCGCGCCGGGGTGGACATCGACATGGTCGCCGACATCTACCGGAAGACGCTGCCGGCGCTCGTGCGCAGCGGTGCGCTGCCCGTCGCCGACCTCGACGAGGCCGTTAGGCGTGTGCTCCGGCTCAAGTACCGCCTTGGACTGTTCAGCGATCCTTATCGCGGGGTGAGCGCCGCTGGCGAGAAGGGGGCGATGGTCACCGACGCGAACCGCGCCGCCGCCCGCGAGAGCGCGCGGCAGTCGATCGTCCTCCTCAAGAACGACGGTGGCTTGCTTCCGCTGCGCGAGACGCTCGGCACCGTTGCCGTGATCGGAGCGTTAGGCGCGGACACCGGCGCGACGCTCGGCAACTGGGCGGGGATCGGGAAGCGCAGCGACGCGGTCTCGGTGCTCGACGGCATTCGCCACGCGTTGCCGCGAAGCAACGTGCTCTACGCGCGCGGTGCGTCACCGGAGAGCGGCGACACCAGCGCGATCCCCGCCGCGGTCGCCACCGCACGCCGCGCTGACGCCGTCGTCCTCGTGATCGGTGAGACTCCGGACATGAGCGCGGAAGCGGCAAGTCGGGCGACGATCGACCTGCCCGGTGCGCAGATGCGGCTCGTCCGTGCGGTGCGCGCGACCGGCGTGCCGACCGTCGTCGTGCTGATGAACGGACGTCCGCTCGCGCTGCAGGAGCTCGATAGCATCATGCCGGCGATTGTCGAGACCTGGTTCCTCGGGATCGAGCATGGCAACGCCACCGCCGATGTCCTCTTCGGCGACTACAACCCGGGCGGCGCACTCCCCGTCACCTTCCCGCGCGTGACCGGGCAGGTGCCGATCTACTACGCGCACAAGAACACCGGCCGCCCATCCGACGAGACGCAGAAGTACACGTCGCGCTACATCGACGTCTCCTTCACCCCGCTCTACCCGTTCGGACATGGGCTGAGCTACGCGTCGTTCACGACGAGCGCGCCGCGCCCGAGCGCGACGACGATGCATGCCGGTGACACGCTGCAGGTCGACGTCGACGTCACCAACACCGGCAAGGTTGCGGGCGACGCGGTGGTGCAGCTCTATCTCGGCGACGACGTGGGCAGCTCGACGCGACCGGTGCGCGAGCTGCGCGGATTCTCCCGTGTCACGCTCACAGCGGGCGAGCGTCGCACGCTTCGCTTTCCACTCAGCGTCCGCGATCTGGCGTTTCACGCCGGCCCGACCGGTGGGCCGCTGCAGCTGGTCGCCGAGCCGGGGACGTTCACACTGACTGCGGGGCGCGACGCGGTGCATGGCGAATCAGCGAAGTTCACGCTCGCCACCGCCGACGGCCGTCCGGTCGGAGTCGCCGACAGCTGCCGGTGACGGCGCCGCCGGCCGCCGTTAGGGAGGGTGGCCGGCGCGGCCCGGCCGACGAGATCCGCGTCGGCCTGGCCGGCTACGGCCTCGCCGGGTCGGTGTTCCACGCTCCGCTGATTGCCGCGACGCCGGGGCTACGCCTCGCCGCGATCGCGACGTCGAACGATGAGCGGGCGGCGGCGGCGCGTCGCGACTATCCCGGCGCGACGATCGTCCCCGACGCCGCGGCGCTGATCGCCGGCGCCGCGGAGCTCGATCTCCTCGTCGTCGCAACGCCTAACGCGACACACGCCAAGGTTGCCGGGGATGCGCTCGCCGCCGGCCTCGACGTCGTCGTCGACAAGCCGTTTGCACCAACCGCCGCTGCGGGACGAGCGCTGATCGCGCAGGCGCGCGCCGCCGGCCGAACGATCAGCGTCTTCCAGAACCGGCGCTGGGATGGCGACTTCCTCACTGTGCAACGGGTGCTCGCCAGCGGGGAGCTTGGCAACGTCCATCGCTTCGAGTCGCGCTTTGAGCGATGGAAGCCGCAGCCGCGCGCCGGGTGGAAGAACGAAGCCGACGCGCCGGGGTCGGGGGTGTTGTACGACTTGGGCACCCACCTCATCGACCAGGCACTCGTGCTCTTTGGCGCGGTCGCCACGGTGTACGCCGAGCAGCGCGTGGTTCGTGCGGCGAGCGCGGTGGTGGACGATGTGTTCGTCGCGCTGACCCATCGCAACGGGGTCGTCTCGCACCTGACGATGTCGCTCGCGTCCGCCGACGCGGCGCCGCGCTTCCGGGTGCTCGGCGCCGATGGCTCGTACACCAAGCACGGCACCGATGTGCAGGAGGACGCGTTGCGCGAGGGCGCGCGACCCGGTGACAGTGACTGGGGCGAAGAGTCGCGCGATGCGTGGGGCCGCGTGGCGAATGGGAGCGAGAGCAGAGTCGTCGCCACCGAGCGCGGTGCATACGAGCGCTACTACGCCGCGCTCGCCGCCGCGCTGCGATCCGCGGGGCCGCTACCGGTGGATCCCGCCGATTCGGTTGCCGGTCTCGCGGTGGTCGAAGCGGCGAATGTCGCGGCGGCCGAGCGGCGGATCGTCACGCTTCCGGACGCGGCCCGATGAGCGCTCCGCGTTGGAACTGCATGACCGCGGCGGCCGGGGCACTTGCCGCGGCCGCCATGCTCGCCTGCGCCAACCGGCTCCCTAACGGCGCATCGGCGACTGTCGCAACGGCCGCCCTGCCAAACGCGGTGGACGTCTGGCTCACCACCGCCGACGGCGCAGCGCTGCTCGCCCGCCAACCCGATCGCACGTTAGGCAGCACGCTCCCGCCTGCCGGAACGACGCTGGTTGTCGACGACGCGACGCAGTACCAGGAGATGGTCGGTTTCGGCGCCGCGATGACCGATGCCTCGGCGTATCTCATCGAACAAAGAATGTCGCAGCCGCAGCGCGACGCCCTCATGCGCGAGCTGTTCGGCCGCAACCCGGGCCTTGGCCTCAGCTTCATGCGCCTGACCATCGGCGCGTCCGACTTCTCGCTCCATCACTACAGCTTCGACGACATGCCCGTCGGCCAGCGCGACCCCGAGCTGCGGCATTTCTCGATCGACTCCAATCGCGCCTCCGTCCTCCCCGCCGTGAAGCAGGCGCTGGCGATCAACCCGCAGCTCAAAGTCATGGCGTCGCCATGGAGCGCGCCGGGGTGGATGAAGACCACGCGGAGCCTCGTGAAGGGAACGCTCACCGCGGACTCGTATGCTCCGTTCGCAGAATACCTGCGACGCTACGTGCGCGCGTACGAGGCGGAAGGCGTGCCGATCTTCGCGCTCACCGTGCAGAACGAACCGCACTTCGAGCCGGAGAACTACCCCGGCATGGCGCTCGATCCCGCGGCGCGGGCGCGGCTGCTCCGCGACCATCTCGGGCCGCTCTTCGCTCGCGATGGCCTGAAGACGCAGATCCTCGACTGGGACCACAACTGGGACCAGCCCGAGTCGCCCCTCGCCCTGCTCGGCGACAGCGCGGCCGCGCATTACGTCAGTGGCGTCGCCTGGCACTGCTACAACGGCGACGTCTCGGCGCAGGGCAGGGTCCACGACGCCCATCCAGAGAAGGACGCCTGGTTCACCGAGTGCTCGGGGGGCAACTGGTCACCCGACTTCGCGGCGAACCTCCGGTTCTTCGTCGGCACGCTCGTCATCGGCGGGACTCGCAACTGGGCGCGGGGGGTCCTCTTGTGGAATCTCGCTCTGGATGAGAACTATGGACCTCACCTGGGCGGGTGTGCAGATTGTCGCGGCGTCGTGACCATCGGGTCGACAACCGGTTCGGTGACGCGTAACGTCGAGTACTATGCGCTGGCCCACGCCAGCCAGTTCGTGCGGCCCGGTGCGCGCCGAGTCGCGTCGTCGTCGGATGTCGACAGTGTGCAGAGTGTTGCGTTCAGGAATGTCGATGACGGATCGAAGGTGCTCATCGTGCTGAACACCGCGCGGGTCGAGCGAGTGGTGATCGTGCAGTGGAAGGGCAAGTCGTTCAACTTCGTCGTCCCCGCCGGTGCGGCGGTGACCTGCCATTGGGCCTGACCCCACCCTAACGGAGCATTCGTGGATACGACTCCTCTCGCCAGTCTCGCGAAGATCGATTACCTGATCATGGCGGTGTACTTTGCCGCGGTGCTCGGCGTCGGCTGGATGTTGCGCCGGAAGATGACGACCAGCGGCGAGTTCCTGATCGCGGGCCGTTCGCTCCCGGCGTGGGTCACCGGGCTCGCCTTCATCTCGGCGAACCTCGGCGCGCAGGAAGTGATCGGCATGGGCGCGTCGGGTGCGAAGTACGGCATTGCGACCAGTCACTTCTACTGGATCGGCGCAATCCCGGCGATGGTGTTCGTCGGATTGTTCATGATGCCGTTCTACTATGGCTCGCGCGCCCGCTCGGTCCCCGAGTATCTCAAGCTCCGCTTCGACGAGAAGACGCGCACGCTGAACGCGGTGTCGTTCGCCGTTATGACAGTGTTCTCGTCCGGCATCTCGATGTATGCGATGGGCAAGCTCTTTCACCTGCTGCTCGGCTGGAGCTTCAACGTCAGCGTGCTCGTCTCGGCAGCGATCGTGCTCGCCTACGTGCTGTTCGGCGGACTGACGAGCGCGATCTATAACGAAGTACTGCAGTTCTTCCTGATCGCGTTCGGCTTCGCGCCGCTGGTCTTCCTCGGGCTGCGTGCAGTGGGCGGCTGGGATGGGCTCGTTGCGAAGCTCGCGACCGCCGCGGTCGATCGCGGACTTCCGTCAGGCTCGCTGACGCACGCCTGGCAGGGCCTCGGGAATGCCGCGACAAACCCGATCGGGGTGGAGTGGTTCGGACTGGCGATGGGACTCGGCTTCGTGCTCTCCTTCGGCTACTGGTGCACCGACTTTCTCGTCGTGCAGCGCGCGATGGCCGCGGATTCGATGACCGCCGCGCGGCGGACGCCGCTCATTGCTGCCGTGCCGAAGATGTTCTTCCCATTCCTCGTCATCCTGCCCGGCATGATCGCGCTCGTGCTCTCGTCGAAGAATGGTGGGGCAGGGATGGGCATCATCCCGGCGAAGCTCAGCGCCGCCGGCGCACCGATCATCGACCAGGCTGGCCGGATGGTGCTCGACTACGACCTTGCGACACCGATGATGCTGATCCGGCTCTTCCCATCGGGGATGCTCGGGTTAGGCCTGACGGCGCTCCTCGCGTCGTTCATGTCGGGGATGGCGGGCAACGTCACCGCGTTCAACACCGTCTGGACCTACGACATCTACCAGAGCCACATCCGGAAGAACGCGTCGGACGAGCACTACCTGTGGATGGGACGCGTGGCGACGGTGGGCGGCGTGCTGCTGGCGATCGCGGCGGCCTACGTGGCCGGCGCCTTCAACAACATCATGGACCTGCTCCAGCTTGTGTTCGCGTTCGTGAACGCGCCGCTGTTTGCCACCTTCCTCCTCGGCATGTTCTGGAAGCGGTCGACCGGTCACGGCGCGTTCATCGGCCTCATCTCTGGAACGTTAGGCGCGGTGCTCCATCATGGCCTGACGCTGCCGATCGGCTCCAGCCCCGGCATCAAGGGCGGCTACTTCGGTGTGATGCACACGTACCCGAGCGAGCTGGCGCAGACCTTCTGGACGGCGATCGTCGCCTGGGTGAGCTGCTTCGTGGTGACGATCGTGGTCAGCATGCTGACCCGCCCGCGCCCGGAGAGCGAGCTGACCGGACTCGTATATTCGCTGACGCCGCACGAGGCGCAGGTCGAGAAGCGGTGGACGCACCGTCCGCTGACGCTCGGCCTCGTCGTGCTCGCGCTCACGCTGGTCCTCAACTTCGTCTTCGCGTAAGGGAGCGCGCACCATATGAGTCTCGTGATGGCGACCGACATCCGCCTGCCGATCGGCTGGCTCTTCAGCACGTTAGGCGTGATCCTCGTCGTCTATGGATTGTCGACGCAGGGGAGCGCGATCTACGCGCGGAGTGAGAGCGTGAACATCAACCTCTGGTGGGGGTTGATCGTGTTGGTGTTCGGGCTGCTCCTGCTCGGGCTGGCGCGGCGGGGACGGCAACGAGTACTGCGGCGCAGTGAGCGCCTCGTGCCGATCGCCGAGGAAGAGGCGCGCGAGCGCGCGACGGGGCTCCCGCCGCGAGGCGCCTGACGCTGTGATAGGCACCGGCGACGAGGTCGGGGTTCTCTCGCGGGAAAAAGACGCGGGCGCCTGATCGTCAGGCGCCCGCGTTGCTCATTCGTCAATCGTCACTGCCTTCGCCGCCGAAGCTGTACGTGCCCGTCCATGCCCAGGTTCGAAATCCAGGACGCGGCGTGATCTCGAATTGACCCTGAAGGTGCTTGAACCGTCCGGTGCCTCCGGACACGGTGCCGATGCCGTACTGCTTGACCAGGTCGAGCGACACGTGCCCGAACGCAACGCTGGCTCCGTTCCCCGGCGGATAGAGAATCACGTCGGTCTCGAGCGTCGTCCCGACAAGACCCTTCAGGTACACGATCTTCGTGCCCGGCGGAAGTTGCTTCAGGTTCGACGTCACGAGCGTGCAGAAGGAGTTGGCGAGCCCGGTGTAATGCGAGCACTCTTTGGTCACGGAGAGGGGGCCGCTCCGCGGGCTGTCCGACTCGCTGCTCGATTCGCTCATCGCGGACGTCGAGCCAGCGTTCGCTCGTGCACCATCCGCGAGGCGAGTCGGCGCTGTCGCGTCACGTCCACTGCAGGCTGCCGCAGCGAGGAGCCCAACAACGGGCAAAGTCATTCGGAACATGATTCGTGTCTCCTGTATGAGGGTGCGTTCGCCGCCGCGACGAGTCGCGGTTGACCCGGCGACCAGGTGGACCCATGATAGAGCGTAAGGCTCACCGGTAACTCACCGCGAAGTCACAGGACTGCCCGACGACGGAAATGTTTGTCCTCGAACTGTTTGGCACGCTCGTCCTGCGGACCGATGCCGGTCCGGTTCCCCCCGCCGCACTGCAAAAGCGGCGGGTAGGCCTGCTTGCCATCCTCGCTCTCGGAGGACGCGCCGGGATCTCGCGCCACCGGATCGAGGCCTACCTCTGGCCTGAAAGCACCGCCGGGCGGGCGCGCCACGCGCTCGATCAGGCGGTGTACGCAATCCGGCGATCGCTCGGGAGCGATGTCATCGTCGCGACGGCGCAGGAGCTTGCGCTGAATCCAGCGCGATTTCGCGTCGACCTCTGGGATTTCACCGACGCCGTTCGAGCAGGCGATTGGCTTGCTGCCTCGGCGACGTACCACGGGACTCTGCTCGACGGCTTTCATGCCGGCGACAGTCACGAGCTCGAGTCCTGGATCGACGGTGAGCGCGCGCGGCATCTTCGGGATTGTCAGCTGGCGATCGAGCATCTCGCCGATCGATCGGCAGCGGCGGGAGATCATTCACAGGACGTGGACTGGCGACGCCGGCTGGCCCTCGCCGATCCGCTCTCGGCGGGAACCGCCCGGAAGCTCATCAACGCGCTCGCCGCGTCGGGCGACCGCGCCGGCGCCGTTAGGCAGGCACGCCAGTACCAGGCGCGCGTCAGGCGCGAGCTCGAGATCGAGCCCGACGCCGCGATCGAGGGACTCGCCGCGAGCTTCAGCCATGCTGCGGCGAACGAGCCGGTGCACCCGTCCACGCCGAGTGTCGAGCCGCGAGCGCTCCCGGCGTCGCCCCAGCCGCTGCCGCCGATGCCGCCGCCTCGCGCACCCGCCTCGTTTCCTCGACGGACCGTCGCATTCGCGTCGGCGGCAATCATGCTCGCCGCGTTGCTGGCCACCGCGATCGTGGCGACGACGCGACCGGAACGTCAGGCGGTGACCGGCGCTGCCCACGCGGCGCACCCCCGATCGCATCTACCCGTGCCGGCGGCGCTTCAGGCATACCTCGCCGGCCTCGCCGCCTGGGACGATCGCACGAAGGAAGGAAACGATCGCGCCGTGGCCTTCTTTCGCCGGGCCACCGAGCTCGATCCGGAATACGCCGAAGCGTACGCGCAACTCGCCGAAGCGTACGTCCGCATCGGCTATTTCGGGTACCGCCCCGGCGCGGCCATGTTCCCGAAGGCGAAGGCCGCCGCGCTCCGCAGCATGGAGCTCGACGGAACGTTGGCGGCGCCGCACACCGCCCTCGCGACGGAACTGATCTGGGAGCACGATTTCGCCGGCGCGGAAGCGGAAAGCCGAACAGCGATTTCACTGGAGCCGAACAACGCGACGGCACACCAGTGGTACGGTGTTCTGCTGATGATCCTCCGCCGCATCCCGGAGTCGCTCGCCGAGGAGAAACGCGCGTCGGAGCTCGAGCCCCTCTCGCTGCAGATCCAGAACAATTACGCCACGTTTCTCAACGCAGCGGGCGACCACGCCGACGCACTTCGGCATTTCGAGCGTTCGATTGGGGAAGAGCCCGACTCGGCGTGGGTCCGTCGCAATCCCTGGGTGCTCGCGAACATGGCGCGTGTCTACGCCGACAACGGCCGGTACGCCGAAGCCATCCAGTCGATGCAGCGCGCGCTAACGATCGTTCCGAACAGCCCGCGGGCATTGCACACGATGGCGGACATCTACGACGAGATGGGTCGCGTCGACCTCGCGCGCCTGGCCTTCGCGTCCGCCGATACATCGAATGAGCAATACGCGGCATATCGCGGGATGACGTTCGTTTCAGAGGGAAACCTGGACTCGGCGTTCGCCTGGTTCGGACGCGCGCGGAGTTGGGGCGTCCAGCCGATGCTCTCGCTACAGGCCGACCGGCAACTGGACGTGGTGCGCGAGGATCCACGCTTTCTCGCGCTGCTCGCGCGCCTGCGGCTACCCGTCGAGCGCTGAATCCATGGTCCACCCGGCGTCGGCGATCATTCGAGCGTCGCCGGCGCGCGCTTGTCTTTTGGGTTGAACGTTAGGCCTTACGGCATTGCCTTGGTCGTTCCGTAGACGCTGCCGCGCCGCCTGTCGTTCGAGTACGCCGAACGGGAGCAGCCGTGACCGGCGAGCTCGTCGCCACACCTGCGCCTAACGCGCCGTTCCGATGAAGATGTAGGGCGCCCAGCGCGAAGGATGGCGCTCGGCGCCGGCGCTCTGGATACGGGCGAGACGGACACGGCGCAGCGCGTCCAACTCCGGCACGCCCTTGTGGACGTCGTCGTAGAAGTCGCGCATGAAGTCGGCGGCTGACCGGTCCGTCACACGCCAGAGGGTCACCACGGCTGCGTCGGCGCCCGCACTCAGGAACGCGTGTGGAAGACCGATGACGCCCTCGTTGCCAACGAGGTGGCCGAGCGCCGTCTCGCAGGCGGACAGCGTCACCAGCTGCGCGTGGAGATCCAGTAGCCGGATGTCGGCGAGATCGAGGTCCCCTCCGGCGAGCACGAGACGCGTGTGCTCTGGCGCGCGCTCGTCGATGCGGGCATGTGTCGCGAAATGTATGAACCGATAGCGGCCTGGCTGCTGCGCCAGCCACTGGCGAGGAGTCGCTCGCCGTCCAACTAGAAGCTCGGCCCCGTCCTTCTCGAAAAGGTGGAAGATCGACCTCGCCTCCTCGGCGGCGAACGGCAGGGCGGCGAGCGAGTCTCCGCGATCGGCGCTTTCGTGCCCGCGGGGACCGCCTGCGGGGCTGGGATCACCGACAACGAGCGCGGCGCGCTGCCACGATGTCTGGGTGGCGCGTCCCGACAGCGCGAGCATCGTGGCCGACGAAGGCGCGTACACGAGCCGGCGCGTCGCGCCGAGCGGCAGGCTGTCGCCCGCCGGCAGAAAAGTCTCTAGCGGCAGGTACGACAGTCGCCCGTCGGCAACGACGATGACGTCCTCCGGCAGTGTAGAGACGAGAGGCGTGACGAAGGCGCGAAACGCGCGCTCGGCGCTGGGACGCCAGTCCACGCCCTCTACCGGTTGCTCGATGGCACCACGGAGGAACGCAGCGAGTGCGGCGAGTGAATCGCTGCTGCCCAGTCGCACCGCCCGCGCGCCGTGCGCGTCCACCCACCATCCGTAGACCGCGCTATCGCCCCAGAAATATTCCAATAACCCACGCGTGTGATGCAGCAGCGAGTCGCGCACGCCAGCGACGGAGATCGAGCGCACCGCCGAAGGTGTCGGCTCGAGCAGGCGCCCGCTGCGCTCCATCTCCCGCGCCTCGATCTGCGTGGTCAGCGCGACGATCTGCTGATCGATTGCGGATTGGTCGATCTCCGGGGCGTGGCGCTGCTCCTCGGATAACACGCTGAGCTGCTGGCGCAATTGCTCGTCCGCCGATTCCGTGACGCGCGACAGATCGCGATGCGCCATCAGGTCGAGCAACAGTCGCGCGCGGGCGCGATCGGCAACGACGAACGACTCCTCCACGCGGCCCTGCGCGATGAGCGTGCGAATGGCACCCTCATAGACCGCGCGTCGCGGCTCGGCCACGCCCAGCCGAAGGTCGCCCAGCGCAAGGCGCCCGCGCCATGACTCGAGGAGATCGATCGCGCGGAGGTAGGTTTGCGCCGCATCCGCGCTGAGGCCTACCTCGAGCGCGGCGCCGCGCGCGGCGAGTGCCTCGTACTGCACTTCGGGATCGCCGAGCGAATCCGCGAGGGCGACCGCCTGATCGGCCCACCGCAACGCGTCGGATCCTGTTCCTTGTGCGATCGCGAGACGCGAGAGCTGCACTCGCGTCATCGCGCGTTGACGTCCGTATTTGCGCGCGTCGGCGATCTCCAGCGCCTCGCTCAGGTAGCGGGCAGCATCGCCGAGCTGCCCGCTCTCGATGGACACGGCGCCAAGATTTTCGAGGCACGTGGTGATCGAATACGGCAGTCGTGCTTCACGGTTGAGCGACAACGCACGAATGAAGTATCCGCGGGCGCGCTCGTGATCGCCGAGATGCTCGTATAGCTCACCGAACGCAACTGCGACGAACCCCTGACCGCGCTTCTCGCCGGTCAGCGCAACGGCGCTGTCGGCTGTCGCCAATTCGATGCGCGCTTCGTCGTAGCGACCCAGCACGATGTTCACGTTGGAGGCGTTCACGCTGACACGGCTTACGCCCTCGGGGTTCCGTGTTCGCCGATAGAACGCAAGCGCCGTGGAGTCCATGCGCAGGGCGTCGGTGAAGCGACCCGTGTGAAAATAGCCGAGCGCGATCTCGTTGAAGGTGCTCGCGATCTGGATCTCTGTGCCGCCATGATCGCGTTGAGTGGCGAGTTGGCGCTCATTGAGTGCGAGCGCTTCACGATAGCGGCCGTGGAGGGATGCGATTGTCGCCTGGGTGCCGAGGGCGGCCGCCTGGAGCTTGTAGTCGCGAAGAAGGTCACCGATCGCAAACGCGCGTCTTGATTCTGTCATTGCCTCGCTGAACTCGCCGAGCCGGTGAAGTAGCAGCGAGTGCAGGTGGAGGCTCCACGCCACACGCGACGAGTCGTGGCCGGCGAGAAGGAGCGCGCGCGCGAATCCGACGGCGGCGCTGTCGGGCTGGCCGATCCGCATCTGGGCGTCGGCAAGGAAGAGCGTTGCCCGCCAAAGGGTGGCGGTGTCCGCGGTACCGGCGACCGAGTCGCGAACCCGGCGGAAGCTTGCAGCAGCCTCGCGCGAGCGGCCTTCGAGCCGGAAGCTGTCGGCTACCCAGAGCGGCGAGCGCCGCGGGACCTGCCGAGGCTCGCATCCGCCGAGCCAGCCCGTCACCGCGACGGCCGCCCCCAGCAACACCGTTAGGCGCGCGCCGCGCGACATGGTGCTGGTTCGCGTCATTGCCCTCTGTGAGGGGCGGGCGTCAACGGCGATTTGGCGATGACAGTACCCCGCACGTCGAGAGCTTCGACACTCCAGAACAGCCGCCCCGGATCCCGCGCGATCGATGTCCCTCGGGCGTCTGCCTTTCTCAGCCGACTCGCGAGTTGTACCGCCGACGTATCGGCGGATTCGCCCTCGGCGAGCATTGCGCCGCTCGCGTTGAACATGCGAACGCGATAGCGCACTGCGCCCGCAACGCGTGGCCACATTGCGACGAGTGAATCGGCCGACGGTCGTGATGCCGTCACCGGAAGCGAAAGTTGTGCGCCCCGCTCGGTGTCGAGTGCCTGCGGTCGCGCGCGTGGGATGAGCCGCGAGATGCCGACGGCGACCAGCAACGCTGCCGCAGCCAGTGCGCCCGCACGCCACGCAAGCAGCCCAGGCAATCGCCTGCCTTTCAAGGCCGGGCGCGAAAGCGCTGACGCCGCGGGTGCGTCAGCAGGCAACGCTTTGGCACGCGAAGCTCCGGCCGCCGAAGTGCTCGACGCCGCACCATCCTTGGCTACGGCGCGAAGCGCCATCTCCTGCTGGACCAGCGCCCAGCACCGCTCGCAGCCGAAGTAGTGCTCCTCGAAGGCCTCAGCTTCAGCCGGCGCCAAGGTTCCGGCGACATATCGCGCGTCGAGGTCTGCATCGTTCACTTCATCGCAAGTCATGTCGAGTAGGAACATGTGATGGGGTTCCCGATGTCCGCCATGCGTTTCAGGGCCCCGTCGCCACCAGCTCGGCCAGTCGTTGCAGGGCGCGATGCTTTCGAACGCGTAACGCCCCGATGCTGCAATCGAGCCGCAGCGCAACATCAGCTGGATTGAGCTGGTCAAAGTACAACAAAAGTAACAGTCTGTGGTCATCCGGACCGAGGCGTGCCAGCGCCGCGCGCACCGCGGCGCGGCGCTCCTCGCGGACGAGCGTCGTCAGGGCGTCATCGGTCGTCGCGCCATCGTCCTCGTTCGCGCCCAGCCGGCGAATCGCACGCTCCTCTCGTCCTGCCGCGCGGGCGCGGTGGAGACAGATGTTGCGCGCGGTGGAGAACACGAAGCCCGGGAGCGCCTCCTCGAGGCGGAGACGTCCCTCGCGGCGAGCGGCGAGCACGCGGTCCATCGTCTCCTGGGCCACGTCTTCGGCGAATGTCACGTCGCCGAGCCGTCGCATCGCGAATACGCGCAAACGCTCCCAATAACGCTCCACGATCGCGTGCTCTTCGCCGATCGCAACGACGGGAAAAGGAGGCGACGCGCTCATGGTGAAAGGGCTCCGCGTTCTGAGGCGTGGTGTCGCCGGGCAAGCCGCGACCGACTGGCGTTGCATCCTCCGGTAACACTTCAGGCGCTGCGGCTACTCAGCCATACACTACCGCCGAAAGTGTGCTTGTCAACTTGGCTCGCCGTACGCCGCTTCACGCCATCGAGGTCACCCGCCATGACACCGTCCCGCTTTGCCGCTGCAGCACTGCTGCTCTTACTCGGCTCGCTCATGCCATCGCCGGGCCACGCACAAGTCAAACCGGTGCCGTTAGGCAGACCGGCCACGCCCGTGGCGCCGGCAACGCCACCCGGCAAGGCGGGGATCCCCGTCCGCCCGGGCGCGAGTCTCGGAGTCGAGTCCTTCCGACTGCCGACGGTGTCGTACGGCACGCCACAGGATGTGTCGGGAAAGGGACCGCGTACGGGACTTCCGGTCGCGCGTTCGGTGATGGCGCGCGTCGGGGGACAGGATGCCACAGGGAAGATCCTGCGACTGCGGGGGACGGCCGCGATCGACGCGGCCCAGGGAATTCCGGACGGCGCGAAGAGGCTCCTCCAAATCCACGTGAGGACACTCAACGCCGGCGACGCGCAGGATTACATCGTCAACACGGAACTCGCAGAAGAGTGGATCGCGGCGCACCCGGTGCCGGCGGACATCAAGCCCCCCCAGCCAAGCAACCGTTCCACCTGTCACGGAGCCGTCGCGTATGCGACGAGAGCTGACTGCGACCGTCAGGCAGCGGGGGACGCGGTGAAAGGAATCCAGGACGAAGCCAAGAAAACATGGAATCACGCGTCGGACGAGCTGACGCACGACTGGAACATGGCGGTCGGGTGCTTCGAGGATCACACACTCTCGCTCGGCGACATTCCGGTTGCCTTCTCGATCGCGCCGTCGATGTCGATACCGCTCGCTTCGTCGTCCACCAGTTCGTCGGTGACGGGGCTCGGGTTTGGCTCCTCGTCCTCGGGTAAAGTCGAGGGAAGTGTCGGCCTCGCGTTTCCAATGGAGTCCGATTTCAAAGCGCACGTCGACCTGTTTTATCTCCCTTGCCTGCCGTTCGTCATCCGCCCACGGTCCATCTCCGCCGCCGGGACGATGGGCGTCGGCGAGGCCCTGACGGCGACTGTGAGTGCGGAAGGACAATTCCGCAGAACCTACCGGATCCCGCCGAGCGGCGGACCGAAGATTCCGATCCAGATCATCCCGATCGTGATCGGCGGCGTGCCGGTGGCCGAGTTGGATGTCAGTGCCTACATCGAAGGCAATGTCGAAATCGGGGGCAAGGGCAAGGCGCAGGGGCAGTTCAAGTTTGAGGATCCCCACAAAGCGACGTTCGATTTCACCTGTGACGGCGGAGGATGCAGCAGCGGCTCACAGCAGCTGCCCGCCCCGACGAAAATCAGCGAGAGCGCGCAGATCAAGGGACAGGTGTACGTCAAGCCGTCCGTGTACGTCGCCCTGCAACTCGACTTCGACTACGACCTGCTGAGCGCTCGCGCCGGCCCACAACCATACCTGCTCGCGATGGCGTCCGGGTGCGGAGAAGCGTCGGCCACCCAGGCGAGCAACGGTCAATCCACGAGTGAACAGAACTACGCACTCACAGCGGATCTCGACTGGGGCGTCGAGTTGCGAGCGGAGGCGCTCGTCGCCGACAAGATCGTCGGCAAGCCCTTCAAGCATTCGGTCACCGGCGACAAACACCTTTGGTTCAGCGATCTCGCACCGGGCGGCTCGACCGCACTCATCGCCGACGTGAAGAGCGCAGCACCCGCCGTCGCCGCGAAGCCCGCGTTGTACACAGTGAAGATGCCGATCTGCTACCCGTACACGAACCGCATGCGCTACCGGGTGACATGGACGGGTGCAGCGACACCGGCGCGCACAACCGCGTGTCAATGGCAGGCCAACAGTGGTACCTGCGACTTCGACCCGACGCAGAACCTGTCGTTCAATCTCACATGGGCCGCAGCGGGGACGCAATTCCTAACGGTCGTGCCGGTGAGCGATGACCACGACCGCAAGTTCTCGTCGAGCGCTCTGCCCACCCGACTGGAAGTCACGATCGCCCCGCCGGGGACCTGACGATGATACATCTCACTCGACTCGTCGCTGGCACCGCGGTGCTCATCGCGTCAGCGGCACCGCGACCGGCAGCGGCGCCCACTCCCTGGAAGCCGAACACGCATCTCTTCGCCGCCAACAAGGCGCTCGATGATGCTCTGGTCGACGGCAAGGTCACGATCCCGCCCTACGGTCAGTTCGCTGTGAACGCGAGTGCGCTCCGCGCAATCCGCGCATTTCCCGAGGCATACCGCGCCGGCGTTGTGGGGCCCGATGTCTTTCCTGACATATTCGTCGGCCAGAGCCTCATTCACGTCGACAACTCGGCGGATCCGAACGGCTGGACCTCCGATGATTTCATGCGGCGGCTGTTCGCCGCGGCGCACGCCTATGGTGAGGGCGAAGACCGGGACCGCGCACTCGCCTTCGCATACGGATTTCTGACGCATGCGTCCGGCGACATGTTCGCGCACACCTACGTCAACGAAAAAGCGGGCGGCGCGTGGGACTACACCGATATGGGCACCGTGACGAAACACGTCGTCATCGAGAGCTACGTCGGGCAGCACACGCCGCCGACCAACATGGCGATCCATGCCTGGCCGCGTTTCGTGGCCGAAGCGCTGATCAAGGATCCCGCGGCACGTCAGCACATGAAGTTGGCGGTGCACTATCAACGGCTGCTCGCGATCTACGATTGGCTCGGACCGTCCATCGACCGCGCGAGAAGGGAGATGTCGGGCGGGGCCACGAGCAGCGCACCCTACTGGATGCAGTGCACAGCAAACGCGGTCGTCTGCGCGCGCAAGGAACAGATGGAAGCCTGGAAGCTCGACATCGATCGGGGGTTTCGCGCGCTCGTCGAGACCAACGAGGTGCTGGGCGACGCGATTCTCACCAACGACATGGGGGAGGGTGTCGATGCCTACCATGCGTGGGCCTCGGAGTGGGTGCCGAAGATGCTCGGCGCGCACGCCGTCGGCGAAGGGACCAAGGCGATGGACCAGTTCATGGCCTGGGTGGCGACATGGGATCCGCTCGCGCCGATCAAGAAAGCGGTCGATGACGAAGTGAAGGCGTTCCTCGAGGAGAAGTTCGCTCGCGAATTCGCCCTCTTCGACATGATGAAGAATCCGGCGAGCTATCTCGAGCCGCAGCTCGGCCGCGACGGAGCGCAGCAGGTGATCCGTGACCTGCACATGGGCCCCGCCCCGGACAGCCTCCTCGACTGGAGACAGTTTGAGCCGTTGTACAACTCCGTCATCATCGCGAAGCTTGCGTTGCTCGATGGTGACGGCTTGAACGAGCTCGCGAAGCGAGCCGGCATTGCCTCGCCGCTGTTCCCGCCGGGTGAAGAAACCAACGTGATGATCGGTTTCCTGCGCATGATGGACGGGGACAGGCAGTGGGACCCAAGCAGCCAATACGGATACACCTACTCAGCGTACTCGCCGGGGTCGCAACGAATGGCGCTCACTCCCGCCCGTGCTGGGCTGCCTGTGCGGGGATTATTTCATGCAACGAGCGGCTTCCCCTTCTATGCGAACGCCATGGCCAGGGATAAGGTCTTCGGCGTGATCTTCAAGGGCTACGGCCCCGGGCCGGGCCCGCTGGCGCTCGAGCCTAACGCTCCGCTACTTCGTGTCTCGGCGCGTAGCGATGGCATCCGGCCCCTCGTCTCCGCCGCCGACGAAGTGGAGCACATGCGCGAGGTCGTCGACGTGATCGAGAAGCGCTTCGGCGGCTCAGCACAGCCCGCGGCCGGCCCTGCATCGCTGCGAATTCTGCCCGGAGCGAAGAGTTGGGCCACACAGAATTGCCCGCGGGAGCTGCAGGAATTGCGCGACGCGTTGCTGGTGCTGCAGCGTGCGACAGGACAGCTGCGCGCCGCGCCTTCGCTGCTCGGCATCGCGGGACACGCTGGCGCCGTGGGGCAGGGAATGGAGGCAAGCGGACGAGAGCTGGCGGCTCGGCTCGGGCGGTTCGCCATCGCGCCTGACGGCGCGACCGCGGCGACGGCGCTCAAGGCATTCGACGAGCAACTCACGGTGATTGCGCGCTCCAGTGGGGCGCGCTGAGGCACGGTGTTCAGAACAACGATGAGGACGAGATCATAACGTGCGATCCTTTTCATGCGTCCCCGCTGGAGCGGCGTTCATGAGCGAGACGCGCCGCAGACCCGGCGCGAGCGATCGGCGCGCGTTTCTTCGCGACACCGCACGCCTCGGTATGCTCGGCACGGCCGTGCTCTGCGGCCTGCCCCGCGCGCTGAGGGCCGGGCAGGCATTATGGCGGCCCCCGCTCGACGCGACGGCAGCCGGCCGGTCGTTCAACATGCTCGTCCTCGGTGACTCGATCATGTGGGGCCAGGGGCTCGACGACGAGTCGAAGCTCACGCGCAAGGTGCAGCGGTTCCTCGAGCTACGGCTCGGCCGCGCCGTTAGGCGCGATGTCTTCGCGCATTCCGGTGCACGCCTTGCGCGCGACTCTTCCGGTGATGCGCGCGCTCCGCTCCCCGGCGAGATCCCCGATTGGTATCCGTCGATTCCGCATCAGATCGAGCTCGCCAACAACTGGCTCGCCGCCCACCCGTTGACCGACGCCGAACACGCCGCGCCGCTCGTGCCGGCGAACATCCATCTCGTGCTCATCGACGGCGGCATCAACGACGTCCACGTCGACAACATACTCACGACCGACCCGACGATCACCGACCCTGTATCGTGGGTGCGCAAGCTCGCCCACGAGCGATGCGCGCCGCAGATGCGTAGGCTGCTGGCGCAGGTCCTGGCCACGTACCCGAACGCGAAGGTGGTCGTCACTGGCTATTACCCGATCGTGTCGGAACTGACGGACATCGCCGAGCTGGGGCAGCTGCTCGGGATGTTCGGCCAGCTCGGCGGCATGCTGGACCAGCTGGTAGACAGCGGGCTTCGCCGGCGGTTAGGCGCGCAATCGGTCGCTTTTCATGAAGCCTATGTCAGCGAGGTTCGCGCCGTCGTTGAGGATGCGACCGAGGGAGCGACCGCGAGTGCTACAGCCGCGTCGCTCATCAACCGCGGCGGCATCCCCGTGCCGCATTCGTTACCCCATGTGTCGCGGTGCGCGTTCGCCGACGTGGCGTTCCAGCCGGAGCATAGCTTCGGCGCGCCCCACACCATGCTTTACGGTGTGAACGCACACGACCCCGCCGCGGCGCTGAGGGCGACGCAGTGCCAACAGTCGGGACAGGGCGCGAACCCGAAGTGCTACTGGGCTTCCGCCGGCCACCCCAATCCAGCGGGAGCAGCGCGTTACGCGGACGCCATTGAACGCGCACTCGAACCCTGGCTCGCCGGGTGGGGCGGCGTCAGCACAACCACGGTGAGGCAGATTCCGGCACCGAGATTCTGACTTGCTGTTCCAGTGGCGCTTCCGGCTGAGTTTCGGTGCCGTCGCTCAAGTGTTAGGCCTCACGGGCCTGATACTCATTGCGTACGGCGTGCGCGACGGGCTCGACGTGCGCGAGCAGGTGGCCCGCTCGCCACGCGCCGAGGCGCGCGTCGATAGCGCTGACGTGGTCGAGATGGCTGACCGCGGAGGACGGCGCGACCTGTACGCACCGCGACTGTGGGTCTCGTACGAATGGCGCGGCTTGCCGCGCTCTCGTGCGGTGACGCGTGAGGTCTACTCGAATGACTACGTGAGCGCGGCGCGGGCCGGCCGTCAGGCGATGGCGGCCGGACACGTCTCACTCCTCATCAATCCCGCAGACGCGTCGGATCTCAACTTCGACGCCGGCATCAACGCGACCTACTTCTTTGGTCCGCTGCTCCTTACGGGGCTTGGGCTGTTCTTCGTCGCGTTCGGTGCACTCTTCTTCGCAGTGGGGCGGAGCGACGAGCGCAAGGCGGAGCGAAGGGCGTTAGGCATTCCCGAAACGCCGGCCGCGTCTGCGCCCGGATGGCTTGCTCCGCTCGCCATCATCGCGCTCGGCGGCATGTTCGTCACTGGTGGCTTGCTGGGCGTCGCGGTGGTCTATCGGGAACGTCAGTGGCCGGTCGTGATGGCACGAGTCGACAGCACGGACATCGTCTGGGAGTCGAGCGGCGGTGGCGGCAGACGCGCGATCATGTATGCGGCGCGCATCTGGGTGACGTACGCCAGGAACGGCGCCACGTATCACCTGCCTGTCATCCCGGGAGCATGGTACAGCAATGACCGCATCGCGGCTCGCCGGGCGAAACAGGAGCTGACACGCGGGGTCACGCCAATCGCCGTCGATCCAGCCGATCCGGAACGCGCCACACCACGTCAAACCACCGTCTTCGGGGTCTACTGGGTCCCTGCCTTGTTCGTCGCCATCGGCGCTGTCACGTGGGGAATTCCGCTGCTCGTCGTCACCATCAGCCGACGGCGGCGCTCAAGGCGCCGTGCCGGCTACGCACCGCGTTCCCGATCGGCGCACGCGGGCCCTCTGCATCCGGAGGAAGCATGAGACGCCGCCAAAGTTCCCGCCTAACGTCGGTCACAGTGTTGAAGCTTGCCGGTTCGCGCGTCGCGGACGGTATCGGCTGGGGAGATGTGCCGGTTTTCCCTGGCTAGCGCGGGCTGGAGAAACCGCCCGCGACGAGTGCCTGGGGGCGAGAGCGATGTAACGGTCTGCGGGGCAACGGGAACTACACAGTGGACGCATCGTCGCCACGAAGCAGAAGATCCATGGAGGTTCACTGATGTTGAAGCATCTCGCCGCAGGGCGCCACGCCACGCCGATCGCCGCCCTCATTTTAACCGCATTGATCTCGGTGTCATCCCAGGACGCTGTTGCGCAGCGGGGGCGAGCCAAACCCATATCGGCGCCCGGGACGAGCGCGCGATCGAAGGGGATCTGGGAGTCGGTCAGCTACAACCAGGATCTCAACCTTGAGAGTGTGTACTTCGTCACGCCGAACATTGGTTGGGCATCGGGAGCGGCCGGCACCATCATCAAGACCGTCGACGGCGGCGCGCATTGGACGCCGCAACTTGGCGGCGACCCGCAGGGCACGGGCTCGACGATTCGCGATCTCAGGTTCGTCGATCAGCGTCACGGCTTTGCGGTGCAGGATGCTTCCCTGCTTCGCACCGTTGACGGACAGACATGGCGTTCGAGCGGCACGATTTCTAGTAGACGCCGTGACTACGTGTTCACCTCGCCCACGATTGGGTTCGCATCAGGCGGCTCTAGCGGTGGCCAAAACCCGGGCGATATCAATCGGACACGTGACGCCGGGCGGTCGTGGCAGAAGGTGTTGGACTGCATTGCAAACGTTAACGTGAACGGACTGGCCCGTAAGGTTAACTGCGAGATCGAGAGTCTTTCGTTCCCCACGCCGCAGGTTGGCTACGGCGCCGGCTCAGCCCCGAACGGCGTTGACGGGGTGTTCATTGCCAAGACCACTGACGGTGGTAGCACATGGGCGGTGTGGAGAGTGCTCGACAGCGAATCAACTCGTAACGGTTTTATCACATTCACCGATCAGAACAAGGGCTTCCTCTGCGTCTTGGGAGGAAAGTTTTTCTCCACGTCGGATGGCGGACGAAGCTGGGATGGCGTCGCTGGTGTGAACTGCGCCGGCAGCGGTGGAAGGGGGAAATTCGCCGACCCGGAGACTGGCTGGATGCTCGAAAATCGCCGCTGGACTTACACGACCAACGGTGGCAGTAGCTGGGGTTCGCGCGCGATGACTTTCCCCGCAGGAGTGAACGAGTTCAGCCTTCCGCGACGGGATCGTGGATATGTGGTGGGAGAGCACGGGATGGTATATCGCTACAGCATCGTGTCGGTGGAGCACACCGCCCCGAACTCCATCGATGCTCCCGTCGTTGGCGCGTTCACATCCCCGCTCGACGATCAGGTCGAGCAGCTCATCTCGGAGGTCACGAATTTCGTTGCGGAGAACGACACCCTTTTGGTGGGCACGAACAGAGGCATGGACACGGCTCGTGCCGCCGGCGGAAGCGACAATGGCTCTGGGGGCACCAGCGCGGCGGCGGAAAACCGCGGTGACAACAGCGCGAGTGGCGCCAGCTTGGATCCCGGTACAGGGTCCGCCGCCACAGGGTCCGCCGGCGCGCGTCGCAAGGCGAAGCGCGGCGGCGCCAACGGACTCGGAAAGCTCCAGGCGCTGCTGGACGTGATAGGCACGAGCATGCCCGACTTCCTCGGGCGTTACCGCAACTTGAACCTGCTCTTCGAGGGTGCTCGCACGGCCGCTGGTTTGCCGAGCTGGCTGCAAACGGTCAAAGGCCACCTCGCCGCATTGCGTTCCTCGACCGACAAGAACTCCGCAGCCGCAGCATTGGCGCAGCTCGTCAGCGCTGCCGACAGCCTGAAGAATCAGACGCGAGTGGCGTTCTTGCGAGCTTCGTTTACGCCGGGGCCCGGGGACGCGGCCGCTGGTGCTTCTTCAACTCCTGACCCGGTAGGCGTCAGCGCAGCCGCACCCGAAGGAGTAAGGGTGGATTCAGCGGCAGCGCGAGGAAAGTCGGGTGTAGCTGATTCTATCGCTAGCGCAGCAAAACAGGCCGCGAAGAAAAAGTTGGGTGGGTTTCTGAAGAACCCGTTTGGCAAGCCCTAGAGCAACACCGACGCGCACCGCATTACCGGCAAGGTTCTGGACGACGATGGCTCCGACGTCCGCCTAACGATCAGGCACCGTTGCGGCATAGTGAACGTTGTGATCTACGTTGCTGGCGGGAGCGCGAGCGAAAATTTCACGGAGAAGCACAATGGAGACAGACGCGAAGCGAGACATCATGAAAAGATCAGGTGCTGCGCCGAACTTCGTCTTTGTCGCTGTGCTGATCTCGTTGTTCGCTGTCGCCAGCCAGGCGGCCGCACAGGGCGGACTGCCAACCACTCACTCGGCCAAACCCGCGGACAAGCCGAAGGTGACGCCCAAGAAGCCAGCCACCTTGGATGGGCTGAATCTCAAATTCACTGCGACGGTATCGGAGGGCTCGACCGCGCAGGCGATCCGCGGCGTAATGTCGTCCCCCAGCGAGAATCCGGGCGGCGAACCTGACGCTCCCTACGTTGCTCCGGCGCGCAGCCCAGCCATGTCGGCAATGCGGGCCGCTAGAGCCGATTTCCTGAGCTCCAAGGTCAGGCGAATCAGTCACGACCCGAAGGCTCAGGACTATCTCAGCGCGATCAAATCCGCGCTGGCAGGATTCGAATTCCGCACCGCCTTGCTGGCCGAGCACAAGTACATGATCGCTGATTGCATTGGCATCAAGGTGAGTGCTGGCGAATTCTCCCTCAAAGTGCCAGAGCCGGATGTGCGCATCGACAATACCGGCATTGCGGTCACGTTCGCCATCTCCCACGTGGAGATGTCGGCGGTCAAATTTCGATTTCGTCCTGATCTGACTGATACTCAGCAGCCGTGCCATTTCAGCGGCAAGGTCGGGATCGGCGCGAGCGCCGACGATGTGCGGCTCGAGCTCCATTTCGATCCGATCCTCAATATTGAGCAGTGCAAGATCGGCGATGTTGGTGCGATCACCACTATCTGGAGGATCGGCCATCTGCGCATGTCTCCGTTGCCTCCCGACGTCGTCGACCTCGGCGCGAACATCGTCGAGGATGCACTGACGTTCGGGAGCAATTTCAACATCGTCGACCGCATAGTCGCTGGATTGAACGGAGCTGCGAACGTCCAGTGCCACAAATGACGATCGAGATTTCCGCAGTCGAGTGAGCCACCACTTGAATACACGTCCGTCGATATCATCGGCGGACGTCTTGTTTCAGGGTGGCATCAGGGTGGGACTCGACCGAGTGTCGCGAAAAGCTGTGGCATTTTAACGGTGATCGATCCATCGGCACCGATGCAGTCACGGCGCTCGAAGCGGGAGTCGTCGGAATCGGCCGGTTGAATGGCATGCTCAGTCGGCGCTGAGCGTTATGACTTTCCAGTTCGTCGCGGCGCGGATCGATGCGGCCGTCCCGTCGAGTGCCTCGGCGCCGCGCGCGCAGAGCACGAGGCCCGGGACCTCCGCGGCGAGCTCCTCGGCCACCAGGTTCGCCCATCGCCGTAGTTCGCTTGACTTTCCGTGCGGCAAGGCGGATCGTCGTGGTCACGGATCTCCCCGCGCTGCGTCGCAGCCAGTGAGATCCGCCGCACTTGCACGACACAACTGGAGGGCACCCCCTGATGCTCATTGCTCGTCGCCTCCTCCTCCTCGCGGGCGCGCTGATCTGCGCAGCAGTGCCCAGCGCGCGCCTCGCCGCGCAGCAGCCCACCGGCACAATCACCGGGCAGGTACTGGACAGTGCGAGCAGGCAACCGCTCGCCGGGGTCACCATCCTCGTCGAGGGCACACGGTTAGGCACCGTCTCGCGAGATGACGGCAGCTTCACCATCGGCGGCGTCCCCGCCGGCTCGTACACCCTGCGCGCGCGCCGCATCGGCTTCGGCGCCGTGCCGGTCACCGTCAACGTCGAGAGCGGAGCGACGGTCTCCGTGACGTTCGTCCTCGACAAGCGAGCGGCCATCCTCGACCAGGTCGTCGTCGTCGGCTACAACAGCCAGCGGAAGTCGAGCATCAGCGGCGCCGTCTCCACCGTCGAGGTGGAAGACCTCGAGCCGCGACGGGTGCCCGACGTTGCGCAGGCACTGCAGGGACAGGTGGCCGGCCTCCAAGTCACCCAGAGCACCGGCGCACCGGGCGAAGAGATCAACATTCGCATCCGCGGCGAAGGCACGATCGGCAACAACAGCCCGCTCTTCATCGTCGACGGCGTGCCGACGCGCAGCATCTCTTTCCTCAATACCGCCGACGTCCAGTCCTACACGGTCCTCAAGGACGCCTCGGCCGCGTCGATCTACGGCTCGCGCGCCTCGGCCGGCGTCATCGTCATCACGACGCGGCGCGGTGCGGTCGGGAAGTCGAGCTTCGACGTCGGCTACTACAGCGGCATGCAGCGGGCGACGAACCTGCCGACGATGCTCAATTCGACGCAGTACATGAACAAGATGGAAGAGGCCTGGAACAACTCCGGCTACACCGGCACCAATCCGTACACCATCGCGAAGAGCCGTGGCGGAATGGCCAACACCAACTGGCTCGACGCGTTGTTCACCACCGGCCACTCGCAGAACCTGCAGCTGTCGGCGAGCGGCGGAAGCGACAAGGTGCGCTACCTGCTCTCGGGCGGGATGTACCAGCAGGACGGCATTGTGGTCTACAAGAACGACACCTATCAGCGCTTCGACTTCCGGACGAACATCGACGCCGGGCTCACCAACCGGCTGAACGTCGGCACCAACCTGCTGCTGTCGTACGCTGCGCAGGACAAGCTGTCGTCGAAGGGTGACGCACCGGGGATCATCCGCCACGCGCTGATCCGGCCGCCGATAATCGCCGTGCGCAAGAGCCCGACCGACCCGACGTACTCGGCGAGCGATCCATTCACCGACCTGCCGTTCTACGCAAAGCCGTGGGACAACAACAACAACCTGTTCGAGTTCAGCTCCAACCCGGTTGCACTCGCCTACTTTACCAAGGACAGGCGGAACGACATCAAGACGTTCGGCAACATCTACGGGGATTTTGCGCTGCTGCCGTCGCTCAAGTTCCGCAGCAACGTCGGACTCGACCTCAACCTCACGCACAACAAGGCGTTCAACCAGAACTTCGGTGACGACAATGGCGGCGGCAACGCGGTGGACCAGGGCACCGGCCGCCAGAACCGCCCGACCGGCCTGAACGAGGACCGCGGCCAGGAGTCGACCGTCACCTGGAACAACACGCTGAATTACGCCAACAACATCGGCCACCACGACATCACCGCGTTAGGCGGCACCGAGTACATCACCAACTACTCGTCGTCGATCGGCGGGTCGCGCCAGCGGTTCGACTTCGTGCGCGACAACTTCCAGTACCTGAACTATGGCGGAACAGCCGACCAGAACAACGGCGGCTCGGCGTCCGAGTGGAAGCTGTTCTCGCTCTTCAGCTCGGCGACGTACATGTACGACACGCGCTACATGCTGACGGGGACATTCCGCGCCGATGCGTCGTCGCGGTTCGCGGTCAAGAACCAGTGGGGTTACTTCCCCTCGATCTCCGCCGGCTGGAAGATCTCGAACGAGCGTTTCCTCCAGGACGTCAGCTGGCTCTCCGACCTCAAGCTGCGGGCGAGCGTCGGAAAGCTCGGCAACCAGGAGATCGACAATTACGCGTTCCTCACGCTGCTTCGCCGGCAGGGCGAACAGTACCTCGTCTCGCGCTATGGCAACCCGGACCTGCGCTGGGAGACCACCACGCAG
>JBKJQR010000213.1:0-5827 GCA_046593895.1 Gemmatimonadaceae bacterium
ATCGGGACCACGATCAGTCCACCACCGAGCCCGGTGAGCGCGCCGAGCAGCCCGGCGAGGAATGAACCGAAGATGACGAGCAGGGCAAAGACGTCGAGTGTCACGGGACCAAATGTAAACTGCCGACAGTGATCGCGGGATTCTCGCGCCCGGCGAGTGCTGCTTGGCCTGAGGCGCTGGTGTTATCAACCGCAGAGAACCCCCGCGGCGTTCTGAAGCTCGCGGTCCCGCGCTGGCAGCACGCCGTTGGGCGTTAGGCGAGTTGGTCCCGCCCCGCTTGCCCCAAGGGTTTGTTGTTCGAGCCCGCTGTCCCGAACCCTGACTACTCGGCTTTTCTCTGTGGTTTGAAATGCTGTTTGCAGTTTCTTCCGCGGCCCTCCGTGCGATTCCGCGGTTCACATGCAGGTTGCAGTTCCTACGCGCCGTGAGCGATTTCTCACGTCCGGCCCTCGCCGCGTATGTTCGGCGTTCCGCTCCGCCGGCGCTCCCGCGCTCAGTCGGACGGCAGCGACAAGCGGCAAGCGGACAGCTCATTGCCTGTCGCTTGCCGCTTGTCGTTTACAGCCATCGCCCGCTGCCTAACGTGCAGCGTCGCTGCCCGATGCAGTCCGCTAGAGTCCGACCCGAATGATCTGCCCCATGTTCGGTGGCCCGTAACTGAAGTTCGCGACATAGAGCGCATGATCAGGCCCCATCCGCAGCGCGGTCGGGAAGCTGAATCCGGTCGCGACGATGTCGCGCGTGCCGTCGTGCCTGACGCGAACGATCGTGCCGCTGCCCGGCGACGGAAAGCAGGGCGTCGCGCTCGAGCAGGTGAAGCTCTCGAGCACATAGATGTTGCCGTGACCATCGTTCGCCACGCCAGTGATCGCGGTGAATCCATGGAGCCGCTCTTCGACGCGCCCGTTTCTCTCGTAGCGGATGACGTTCGCCGAGCCCGGCACCGATGGGAAAGGCGTCAGCTCGCCGACCAGCAGGTCGTCATGCGCGATCGACAACCCCGTCGGGACGAGGTGTCCGTTCTCGGTCGCCGAGACGTCGGCAATACGCTTGATGTCGTGGCTTTCCGGCTTGACCGAGACGAGGTTGCCCTGGTTCGCCTCGACGAGGTAGAGCACGTTGCCCTGGGCGGCCATGTTGTACCAGTCGCCGTCCGGTTCGAAGTCGTCGGGTTCGGGATGCGCCGTCGGGTGCGCCTTGACCCATTTGCTGAGATCTGCAACCATCTCCCAGCTGCCATTCTCACGCACGCGGAGGACGCTCGATGGCTCGTTCGCATGACCGTGCGCACAGCCGGCGACGATCAGCACGTACATCCGGTGTTCGTCGACGGTGATGTCGGCCGCGCCTTCGACATCGCCAAACGAATTTCGCGCCGATGGGAGATGATCGACCACCGTCGTCCGGTCGCCGGCCATCGTGATCCGCGAGACGCGACTCGTGAAGCCGCCATGCGACGGACCGACCGGTGCTGGAACCTGGGGGCACTGACCGACGGTCGACGTCTCGTTGCCCCACGGTGTGCCCGCTTCAGCGACGTAGATCGCACCGTCGCGGCCGAAGACGAATCCGCGCGGGTACTCCAGTCCACTGGCGATTACCGTCTGCGTCGGCGGTGTTGCCGATCGCTCGGCATCCGTTCCCGCCGCGTCGCTGATGGCTGTCGGTCGCGCACTGTCGCACGCGGTGAGAGTGACCGCCACTATCGCGGCGGTTAGGAAGCGCTGCATCGCAACCTCCTTGCATGTGCTGGCCGGCGTTCGCGCCGGCGACGATCTCGTGGCCGTGGGCGGACCGCCCGACATGGACCGCGAGAGACCACGATCATGCAGACGGCAGGCTCCCGCCGCTAGGGTCGCGCGTCCGCGCTCTCGGCCCGGCGTTGCCGTTGCCGGTTCGCGCTCGACGGCCAGACTCCGTATGTTCGAGGTGCGCGGCCGTTGCCTTGGTGATCGGGCGACTGGGCGCTCTCACAGGCGTGCCGGTTCGGCCGCAGCGTCACATTATTCGGGAGGGTCGAGATGACTCCGACGAGAGTCGATTCCGCCATAGCAGGCGTGAGTCAGGGCATCGAGGGGCTCGATGTCGACGGGCTGCGCCGAGCCATTCAGGAGGAGTACGCGCTCGTCGCGGCGGAACCGGAACGAGGCTTTCACTTTCATACCGGACGTCGGCTTGCTGCGATCCTCGGGTACGAGGAGGAATGGCTCGACGGCGTGCCGGAAACGACGATCGCGTCGTTCGCCGGAACCGGCAATCCGTTCAGCATCAGCCGCCTGCGCGCCGGTGAGCACGTGGTCGACGTCGGGTGCGGCGCCGGGATCGACAGCATCATCGCCGCGCGGATGGTCGGCGCGAGCGGACGCGTGATCGGCGTCGACATGACCCCCGGCATGCTCGAGAAGGCGCGAGCGAGCGCGGCGCAGGCGTCCCTGCCTAACGTCGAGTTTCGGCTCGGCTACGCCGAATCGCTGCCCGTTCCGGATGCGTGGGCCGACGTCGTGATCTCGAACGGCGTGCTCAATCTCTTTCCCGACAAGCTCGCCGGTTTACAGGAGATGGCCCGCGTGCTAAAACATGGTGGCCGTCTCCAGATCGGCGACATCCTCGTGGAGAAGGCGGTCCCCGCCAAGGGCAAACTCGACATCAACCTCTGGAAGGGGTGAATCGCCGGCGCTCTGCTGGATGCAGAGCTTCGCGCGACGGTCATCGCTGCCGGGTTCGTCGATTTCGAGGTCACCTGGCGCGCCGATGTCTTCGCCGGCGCGCCGCAGTCGTCGAGTGCCGCGCAGTTCGGCACCGTCGGGATCAACTTCGGCGCGCGGCGGGCGCGCGACGACGCAGAGTGGACGCAGGCGCTGGCGACGCTGGCCTGCGAGCTGTGATTGGGGCAGTATTGTTGGTTCACACCATGCAAGGGACAGACAAATGCCGAAGTACCTGATCGAGCGCGAGATTCCGAAGGCCGGTGACCTCAGCCCCGCAGACCTCAAGGGCATCGCCGCCAAGTCGTGCGGGGTGCTCGGCGGGATGAATCGCAGCGGCACCGACATCCAGTGGGTGCACAGCTACGTGACCGACGACAAGATCTATTGCGTCTACAATGCGCCCGATGAGAAGGCGGTGGCGCAGCACGCGAAGCAGGGGGGATTTCCGGCGAACCGGATTTCCCGCGTGCACGAGATCATCGATCCGGTGACGGCGGAGTAGAGATCGCGCCGTCGTGTGGCCTAACGGTTGAAAAAGGTGAACGGCTGCTGCACCCGTTGGCGCACTTTGCAGCCCGCGATCGCCGACGGCGTGAAGCGCGCTCCCATTACCGCGTTCCGCGCCCCGGCAAGGAACGCGTCGTAATATCGCGCCATTTCCCCAGTGAGCCGCGGCTCGTCTGTCGGCCAGAGGTCGTGGATCGTTGCGCGATCGGCGCGTCCCATCGTGTCGACGACGAACTCGAGCAGGAGCTGGCCGTTCACCCGCCCAAGCAGCTCTTCCGGGTAGGGGATGCGCGACATCCGCCTGACGCTGACCTCGGTCTGCCACGGTTCGGAGAAGATGAACAGAGGCAGGTGGGGAATCTGCTTGCGAACTTTTGCCGGCTGCACCGCCCGCGCGCTGTCTATCGTCGCCTTGAGAAAGTCGATGTCCAGCTGCATCGAGTCGGCGGGGACGTCATCGGGCCAGACCAGCGGCGCCTCGCCGGCATCGCGCGCCGCTGAAAGCGCGCGGGCGAGCAGCTGCGCGCCGCCGTTGCCCCGAACGTCCACCTTCGACGTATCGTCAGGCACGTCGACGCGATGCAGCGCGAAGCTGGTGGGCGCGCGTCATGTTGCACGATGTCGCCCTGCGCCCGCACCGGCTCCGTGAGTCCCCCCGCGACGGTCATCGCCAGCGACACCACCGCCACTCGGCGAGGAAACAAGCCGCGTCGCCAGGTGGTGCTCGCTGCTGATGCTGACGTGCGTGGAATACGCGCCATGGCCGAGGTCTCGACGTAGAACCGTTAGGTCGGGAGAAGATGGCGCAACGGTTAGGCGCGGGCAAGGGGATGCAATCGCTGCATGCCGCCGCGTCACGCGCCGCCGGCTTTTCGCGACGTCCCGCCACGATTCGGTGACGCGTTGTCGAGCAGTAGCCAGTAGCCTTCGCGGGGGCCCGCTCGTCGCTCCCGCGGATGTGCGACTCGCCCCGGAGAGCGTGGTGCAGCCTGACGTCTTCGTCGCGCCATTTGTTGGTGGACGTGCGCCGCGGAACCTCGTCGAGATTGGGACGCTGCTGCTCGCGGTAGACGTGCTTTCGCCCAGCAGCGCTCGATCCGATCGCATCCACAAGCGTGCGCTCTATCAGCGCGCCGGAGTTGCCGAGTACTGGATCGTCGATCTCGACGCGCGTGTCGTCGAACGGTGGAAGCCGGGCAGCGACGTTGGCGAGATCTTCACGACGACGCTCGAGTGGCTCGCGGTCGGGGCGGAGTCGGCGCTGCGGATCGAGCTGCCGTCGTTCTTTCGCGGGGTGGTCGAGTAGGCGGGAACGTCTGCCGCGCCCCGCCCTGCGAACGCTTCGCGGTCTCTGCGCGGTGGGCCAGATCGATGCTTGGCGGCTCAATTGGGTGATCGGTCACGAGGCCGAGTGGCGACGTTCTCGATGGACACAGTCCCCCGATCGCCCACCGCCCGCCCGCTTGCGATGGTGTGTATACAATCGTATACTACGTAAGTCCGCTTTGCATGGGATCCGACGAAGAGCGCACGCAACCTGGCAAAGCGCTACTTCAACTTTGCCTTCGCCTCCCTGATCTTCGACGGCCCAACGCTCGAGCGCATCGATTCGCGTCGGGATTACGGCGAGGAGCGTCGGATCGCGATCGGCATGGCTGACGGAATACTGATCACCCTCGTCTATACCGATCGCGCCTACGGTGCGGGGATCATCCGCCGTATCATCTCAGCTCGCGTCAGCAACCGCCATGAATGCAAAGCGTACACCGAAGTCTTCCCCGCGTCGTAGGGATGTGCCGAGCCGCGGACGGGCGAATCTGGCCCGGTTGCGCAGCGTCAGCGAAGCGGAAATCTCGCGGACCGCACCCGACGAGCTGCGCGACTTGCCAGCCGACTTCTGGGCCAAGGCATCGCCAGTGATGCCTGACGTAAAGACTCCCATCTCTCTCCGCGTCGACGCCGATGTCCTGGCCTGGTTCCGCAACGACGGCCCACGATATCAGTCGCGGATGAATGCCGTTCTCAGGTCGTACATGGAACATGCCGCCACAGCCGGGAAGAAACGTCGGCCGCGGTGACGTTGAAGCGCGCGAAGAAATTGCTCGGCCCTCTGATCAAACGAGCGTCCCGCGGGTTACTGCTTCGGCCGCGGTTTCCGCTGCAGCTTCTCCTCGTACTGATGTTTCGCCCGGTGCATGTTGTACGCGCGCTGCGCGACGTACTTCGCATCTGCGGCGCTGAACTGCGACTCCTCGAGCCGCCGCGCCATTGCCTCGAGGTCCGCGGCCTGCTCGCTCATGATCGCTGACTCTGCCGCCGACGACGCGCGCAGGCTGGAAACCATTTCACGAAGCACTGCGCTCGCGCCGCCCACGTCACCCACATCGCGGCGCCGGAGCGACTCCTCGCGCGCGCGCGCGCTCTTCACGAGCAGCAGTTCTTCCTGGATTGTCGGCTCGCTATGTCCGGCCGTGGAGAGCGGCGACCGAATGCCCAGATCGACAACCTGGCGCTTCACCTCGCCGTCAACCGTTAAAACGTGCGCCTCGATGCGAAGTTGCGCGATCTCGATATCCGGCGACTCGCCTAACGCTGG
The DNA here is from genome assembly GCA_046593895.1 of Gemmatimonadaceae bacterium. Classification (GTDB taxonomy): domain Bacteria; phylum Gemmatimonadota; class Gemmatimonadetes; order Gemmatimonadales; family Gemmatimonadaceae; genus JABFXC01. The sequence continues at coordinate 5,812 of JBKJQR010000213.1, forward strand.
AACGAAGAACTCGAGG
>JBKJQR010000230.1:0-2899 GCA_046593895.1 Gemmatimonadaceae bacterium
ACGCTGGTCGAAATCGTCGCCGCCGAGGTGCGTATCGCCGTTGGTCGACTTCACTTCGAACTGCCGCGAGCCGTCGACGTCATACAGCTCGAGGACGCTGATGTCGTACGTGCCGCCGCCAAGGTCGAATACAGCGACCTTCTCGTCTTTCTTCTTGTCGAGGCCGTACGCCAACGCCGCCGCGGTCGGCTCGTTGATGATGCGAAGCACGTCGAGGCCGGCGATCTTGCCCGCGTCCTTGGTCGCCTGACGCTGAGCGTCGTTGAAGTATGCGGGCACGGTGATCACCGCCTTCGTCACGGCGGAGCCGAGATAATCTTCGGCCGTCTGCTTCATCTTCTGGAGAATCATCGCGCTGAGTTCAGGGGGAGTGTATCGCTTCCCCTGCACCTCGACCGCGACGACTTCGACCAGCGCGTAATCGACTGGATCGTGACCGAGTTCAAGAAGGACCAGGGCATCGATCTGGCGAAGGACCCGATGGCGCTTCAGCGCCTGAAGGAGGCCGGCGAGAAGGCGAAGATGGAGCTGTCGACGACCCAGTCGACCGATATCAACCTTCCGTTCATCACCGCCGACCAGACGGGCCCGAAGCACCTCAACTATTCCTTGACGCGCGCGAAGTTCGAGCAGCTGGTGGACGACTTGATGCGGCGCACCTTGCCGCCGATGGAAAAGGCGCTGAAGGACGCGGGGCTCAAGCCCGAGGAGATCGACGAGGTTATCCTCGTCGGCGGCTCGACCCGCATGCCGAAGATCCAGCAGATCGTCAAGGATTTCTTCAAGAAGGAGCCGCACAAGGGCGTGAATCCGGACGAGGTTGTCGCGATTGGCGCGGCGATCCAGGGTGCGGTGCTCACCGGCGAGCAGAAGGACGTGCTGCTGCTCGACGTGACCCCGCTCTCGCTCGGTATCGAGACGCTCGGCGGCGTGACCACGGTGCTGATCGCGCGGAACACGACGATCCCGACGAAGAAGACCGAGACTTTCTCGACGGCGGACGACAACCAGAGCACGGTGGAGATCCACGTGCTGCAGGGCGAGCGCGAGCTCGCGCGCGACAACCGGACGATCGGCAAGTTCCAGCTGTCGGGCATTCCGCCGGCCCCGCGCGGCATGCCGCAGGTCGAGGTGACCTTTGACATCGACGCCAACGGAATTCTCCATGTCGCCGCGAAGGACAAGACGACGGGCAAGGAGCAGAAAATCCGCATCGAGGCGTCGAGCGGTCTCTCCGACAACGACATCGAGAAGATGGTGAAGGACGCCGAGAAGTTCGCGGTCGAGGACAAGCAGCGCCGTGAGGAGATCGACACGCGGAACCGCCTCGACAGCATGACCTATGAGGTCGAGAAGAATTCCAAGGAGTGGGCGGACAAGCTCAGCGCGGAGAACAAGACGAAGCTCGAGGCCGCGGTCGAGCGGTCGCGCAAGGCGCTGCGCGGCGACGATATGGGCGAGATTCGCGCGGCCCAGGAGGAGCTGACGAAGGTGTACTCCGAAGCCGGCAGCTCGCTCTACGCGCAGAATGCACAACAGGGCTCGACCGAGGACGGCGGTGCAACCGCGTCGGGGGAGCAGCCCGGCGCCGCGCCTGGTGCGGACGATGTCGTCGAGGCGGATTACGAGATTGTCGATGACAAGAAGTAAGCGCGATCGCTGAACGGGACGGGCACCAGCCAACGCGGCTGGTGCCCGTCTGGTATTTATTCAGGAACCACAGGAAACTCGCGACGGCTCTCGCGGGTATATCGGATACAGCTCACAACTCTGGTGCAACGTCGTATGGCATCTTCGATTTCGCGGACCCGTTTTGGCGCGGCGGTAGCCGGCGCTTTCCTTGGCGGTCTCCTTGTCGCCTCCGCGCTCGACTGGACGCACGTTGGTCGTGCGCAGCAGCAGGCGACCGGCTCGAAGCCGCCGGCGCAGGAGGTCAAGTCGCTTGCTGACGCGAGCAACGCCTTCGTCTCGATCTCCGAGCACGTGACGCCGTCCGTGGTCTCGATTCAGGTCGAGAGCGACCGCCGTCGCCCGTCGGTGCGCGGCCGCAGTGCGCCGCCCGGGCTGGATGACTTCTTCCGGCAGTTCGACAACACGCCGCAGCGCGCCGAGCCGGTGGAAGCGAGCGGTTCCGGATTCATCGTGTCGAAGGATGGCTACATCCTCACCAACAATCACGTCGTCGCCGACGCTGACAGGGTGACGGTGAAGCTGACCGACGGCCGGGAGTTCACGGCGAAGGTCGTCGGCAACGACCCGACCACCGACGTCGCGGTGATCAAGATCGAGGCGACCAACCTCCCGACCGCATCGTTAGGCGACGACAACACCGCGCGGGTCGGCGAGTGGGTCCTGGCAATCGGCAACCCGCTCGGCCTCGATTTCACGGTCACCGCCGGCATCGTCAGCGCGAAGGGGCGCGCGGTGCGCGGGCTGCTCCCAAGCCAGTACGCAATCTCCGACTTCATCCAGACGGACGCGGCGATCAACCCGGGCAACTCCGGCGGCCCGCTGGTCAACAGTCGCGGTGAGGTCATCGGGATCAACAGCGCGATCGCCAGCACCACGGGCTATTACTCCGGCTACGGCTTCGCCATTCCGATCACGTTGGCGAAGGACGTGATGCAGGACCTGATCAAGTTCGGCAAGGTGCGTCGCGCCGCGTTAGGCGTGTCCATCCAGGACGTCAACGCGGAAGACGCACGCGCTGCCGGCCTGAGCACGATCGCCGGGGTGAAGGTCGGTGGATTCTCCGGTGAGGAGTCGCCATCGCGGAAAGCTGGGATCGAGCCGGGCGACGTGATCGTTGCTGTCGATGGTCACGCGGTCGATCGCGTGAGCACGTTGCAGCGGCTGGTGCGCGCGGCCGGGCCGGGCCAGACTGTCAACGTTGGTGTCG
>JBKJQR010000239.1:0-9634 GCA_046593895.1 Gemmatimonadaceae bacterium
CATCGAGGTCGAACGTGCCGCCGACGGCAAGCCGTCGCTGCTCTTCCACGGACGGGCGCGCATCCGGGCCGCAGCGTTAGGCGTCCGCGCTGTCCACCTCTCGATGACCCACACCGATACCAGTGCCGGTGCGGTGGTGATCCTCGAACGCTAGCGCGAGCGACCGGCCGCGCGAGCACTCGCCACGGCTATTTGCTCAGTATCACCTGCACTCGCGCGTTGCCCGCTGAGTCGTCGGCGACGAGCATCGCGCCACGGACGAGAAACGGCACGTCGCGAATGAACGTGTCGGCGGGGCCGGCGAAGAACACCGTATCGTGGCTCGCGCGCCAACTGCCGCTCAGGCTCTGGTCGATCGGAGTCCCACCAGCCCCACCGGCGGGGACGATGAGTCGCCCCGCCGTCGTGTGATCGTCAGCAAGCACAAGCGAAAGCGATGCGCCAACCGCGAGCAGGTTTACGGGCACGCCGCTCCGCGCGACCGTGAACCGCGTGGCGTGATACTGCCCCGGAACGCCGGCCGCGGGCACGATCGGGTCATCGGCGCAGGCGAGGACGAGGGCAAGCGCAGCAAATGCGCCGGAGAAGAGCAAACGTTGTGACAGGCCGGCCAGAGACATGTGAATCTCTCGCGGAGGGTATCGGCATAACCTACGCGTCAAAGCCTGCGTGGCCAGCCCCCCTCTCTCGACGGCAAAGGAACCGCAGAGAACCGCCGCGCATGGGAAGGCCGCGCCGCGCCGCAGCCGACTACAATTGGGGCCAAGCGGGGTGAGACCATGTCGCCTAACGGCCCAAAAACAACCGCACCCTGCCCGCGACAGCGACCGCCAGACCGCCACGGCAGTTCTCGGTGGTTCAAAAAACATCGCAAGGGCAATCGAACCATAGAGAACCAGCGCGCAGAAGAGAGCGGGGGGGGCGCCCTGACCAAATGCCCATGGAGCCAATCGTCGCGAGACCATCTCGCCTAACGGCCAAAAAAAATCGCACCCTGCCCTCCACCGCGACCGCCAGGCCGCCACGGCAGTTCTCGGTGGTTCAAGCGGGTATCGTGAACCGCTCGACGGTCCCACCGACCGTCGATCCGTTCATCGTCACGTACAACTGCCCGTCAGTCATCGAGACCGCGAGCTTCACTCGGCGGTCGAGGAGTTCCGCCAGTTCAGCCAGCAGCGCACGATCGACTGCGTACAGTTCGAGCGCGTCGGCCTTGTGGATCCGCGCGCCGGACAGCGCGCGTTTCAGTTGGCCGGGATCCTTGTGCGTGTAGACCGCGACGCGAGGCGACGCCTTGCTCGCCTTGTGCAGCCGGTCGGCGTCCGGTGCGCCGATCTCGATCCACGCCTTGAGCGCGCCCGTCAGGTCGCGCACCGTGATCGGCGGTTCGTCAGGCTCGGCAAGTCCGCGCGAAAAGGCGATGCCCTCAGTGTATTCGAGGCAGTACGCCAGGACGCGAGTCAACAGATACTCGCTCGTCTCTGACGGATGCTGCGCCACCTTCAGCGCAAACGATTCGTAGACACCGCGATCGACGTTGGCCAGCTCGACGTCGAAGTTGTAGATCGTTGCCGTCAGCGCCACCGGCGCACCGGTTCCCGATTGACCGCGATCGCGCCGCGCGCACGCATCACGCGGCTACTTCTGATCCATGATGTCGTTGATGTTCTGCGGGCCTGGAACGATCCCCTCGAGATCCGGATCGACGCCCTCGACGCCGTTCTCGGCGTTCTCCTGCTTCCGCTGGAGCCGCTCTTCACGCTTCGCGTCCTTCTTCGCCTTGCGGTCGAGCTCCTTGCGGCGCTTCTCGAAATCGTAGTTGGGTTTTCTCGCCAGATGGGGGAGGCTCCGCTCCGGTCGTGCTCTCGAGGTGACAGGCCCGACGGGTGCCGGGCGGACGAACAGTCCACAAGATAGCGCGCCCGGCGCGTCTCCGCCCGGAATCGTCACTGTCGCATCCCGCCGCGTACCCCGGCGACCGTCTGGCGCCCGGCGTTGCCGCGTCGCATCATCCCGTGCGCCAATTCACCAATCGCCTCTCTCGACCTCCGATGATCCGTCGTCTTCGCCTCGTCCCGCTCACCTTCGCCGCGGTCACCCTCGTTGCCGCCGCGCCCGCCGCCGCCGATCTGCGCGGTTTCTCGCCGACCGCGGCGCGCGCCGAGTTGGAATGGGAAGCGAAGTTCAGGGCGATGCCCGCGCCCGACTCAATGCGCGAAGCGATGCGCCACCTCTCGGCCCGCCCGCATCACGTCGGCTCACCGTACGACAGCGCGAACGCGCAGTGGATCCTCGCGCAATTCAAGTCGTACGGATGGGACGCGCACATCGAGCGCTTTGACGTCCTCTTCCCGACACCGCTCGAGCGCGTCGTCGAACTGGTCGCGCCGACGAAGTTCACGGCGAAGCTCGAGGAGTCCGCGCTCTCGAACGATCCGACGTCGTCGCAGCAGAAGGAGCAGTTGCCGACGTACAATGCGTATTCGATCGATGGCGACGTCACCGCGCCGCTGGTCTACGTCAACTACGGTGCGCCCGCCGACTACGAGGATCTCGATCGCGCCGGCGTGTCGGTGAAGGGCGCGATTGTCATCGCGCGCTACGGCGAGACCTGGCGCGGCATCAAGCCCAAGGTCGCCGCCGAGCATGGTGCCGTCGGCTGCCTGATCTACTCCGATCCGGCGAACGACGGCTTCGCGAGCGGCGACGTCTTCCCTAACGGTCCGATGCGCCCCGACAACGGAGTCCAGCGCGGCAGCGTCGCCGACATGCCGCTCTACCCCGGTGATCCGCTCACTCCCGGCGTCGGTGCGACGCCGACTGCGAAGCGCCTGACGCTCGCCCAGGCGCAGACGATCACGAAGATTCCCGTTCTCCCGATCTCCTACGCCGACGCGCAGCCGCTGCTGTCAGCACTGCGCGGCCGTGTCGTCCCGACCCGCATGCGCGGCGGCCTGGCGATGACCTATCGCTTCGGGCCCGGCCCGGCGCGCGTCCACCTCAAGGTGAAGTCCGATTGGCGGACGCGTCCCGTCTACGACGTGATCGCGACGCTCAAGGGCGCGACCGATCCCGACCAGTGGGTGATTCGCGGCAACCATCACGACGCCTGGGTCAACGGCGCCGAAGATCCGATCTCCGGGCTGGTCGCCGAGCTCGAGGAAGCCCGTGCGTTAGGCACGCTCGCCCGACAGGGCTGGAAACCGCGGCGCACCATCGTCTACGCAGCGTGGGACGGCGAGGAGCCCGGTCTCCTTGGCAGCACCGAGTGGGCCGAAGCCCATGCCGACGAGCTGAAGTCGAAGGCCGTCGCCTACCTGAACAGCGACACCAACGGACGCGGCTTCCTCGGGATGGAGGGTTCGCACATCCTCGAGCGTTTCATAAATGACGTCGCCCGCGACATCACCGATCCGGAGACGAAGCTCACCGTCTGGAAGCGCGACCAGCTCCAGGCGATCCGCAGCGGGAGCAAGGAGGAACGCGCCGAGGCCCGGATGCGCGCGGACCTCCGCATCGGAGCGTTAGGCTCGGGCTCCGATTTCACCCCCTTCCTCCAGCACTTGGGCGTTCCCTCGCTCAACCTCGGCTACGGCGGCGAGGACGACGGTGGGATCTACCACTCGATCTACGACGATTTCTACTGGTACACGCACTTCAGCGATACGTCGTTCGTCTACGGCAGGGCACTGGCCCAGACCGCGGGCATCGCGGTGATGCGCCTCGCCGACGCTGAGGTGCTGCCCTACGAGTTCGGCAACCTCGCTGAGACGGTGAAGAAGTACGCCGGCGAATTGAAGACATTGCTTGCCGACGAGCAGGCGAAAGCACGCGAGACCGCGATCGCGCTCGACGAGGGCGTTTACTCAGCGACGGATGATCCGCAGCTGCCGACTGTCGCTCCGAAGCGCGATGCGATTCCGCCGTATCTCAACTTCGCCCCGCTCGACAACGCGGTCGATGCGCTGAGCAACGCGGCGCGCCGTTATGAAGAGGCGTACGATCGGGCACGGGCACGCGGCGACACGGTGCTCGCTTCGCAATCGAAGTCGGGGGTGAACGGCGAGTTGATCAAGGTCGAGCACGCGTTGACTGATTCGAAAGGGCTGCCCGGGCGGCCATGGTTCGTGCACCAGCTCTACGCGCCGGGCTTCTACACCGGCTACGGCGTGAAGACGATGCCGTCAGTGCGCGAGGCGATCGAGCAGAAGCAGTTCGCCGGGATTGACGATTCGGTCGCGCGGTTAGGCGCTGCGATCGGGAATGCGGCGAAGGTGATCGACAGGGCGGCGATGATGCTGGCCGGGGCGCGTTAGGCGTGACCAATCCCTTGACAAACCTTGGGATGAACTCGCGCCGGACGGGGAAAATAATGTCGAGCGCAGATTCCTAATCGAGCAGGCGCGTTATGCGCGAATGCTAAGAGGTGTCGCCGGAGCCCGCAACGCCAAACAAAAGTTGCGCGATAACCGCCCTCTTCCGCCGACCTTTCGGCTGGCGTACTGGGACCATCAGCTCATCGAGCTGACCCGCGAGCGCGCCAACCTCGCGCTCCCGCCGGCGTCGCGGGCACTCTACGAATCCATCTGTGCTCGCGCTGGCGATCCACGAGGCGGCGGTGTTTGGGATGTGATCGGTTGGCAAGGTGACGAAATGGTGTTCATCGAGGCGAAGCGGCGCGCTTCTGGCGACAAGATCCGCGATGGTCAACTGCGATGGCTCGATGCCGCATTGCAGCTTGGAGTGCCTCGCGAATGCTTCCTGTTCGTCGAATGGACGGCCAAGTAAGCGTTCCGAAACGCGCGGCGCATCTCGACCGCTGCCTAACGTGGTGCTGATACTGGCAAGCTCTTCGATCAATGCGGGTTCCTGGCTTGAAAGTTCGGAGCAGGGTGATGGTACACCATTGGCGATGAACACTTGCCGCGTAACTGGCGCGTTCGTCGTACGGACGGAGCAAAGGGACTCGCCCCGTTGTGAAGCGCAAGAACATGTTGATGGACCAGCGGAAGCTGGATCCGGTGAAGACGGCACTCAACGCGGCGACAGAAACGGAAACCGTCGATACCGCACTGGATGTCGTCACATTCTGCGCTGATCTTTTTCGCGATCTCGATGAGCTTGCGGCCGCCGGAGGCGTGGCGAACATCGAACCTCGCTCGGCTTCTATCGATATCCGTCCCTAACGGCCCCGGCTCCTACGTCAGGCGACGTATCGACTGACACACAGGCGCGACCCAGTTTGTCCGGCACGCACATACGTCAACGCCGGAGGGATCATGCGAGCCGCAGCCGCCATCACCGTCATGCTCATCTGGGCCCGAGCGCTGAATGCACAGGGGCCCGCATCACCCGCATCGCGTGCACGAGCCGACACGCTGCACCGCGATCCGGTCGTCGCCGCCACGCTCGGAATCGTGATTCCCGGCGCCGGTCACGTTTACGCGGGGGAGTATCGTCACGGATTGCAGTTCTACTTCGGAACGGTTTCGATGCTCGGATCCGGGTCGCTCACCTATCTCGTCGACCGGTGCACTTTCACCTTCGACACAAGCTGTAAACCGGGGCCGCAGTGGCCACACCGGACCGTCGGTGCGTTGATGGTCGGAATCGGTCTCGCTTACTGGGTGTACAGCGCCGTCGATGCCCCGCGGGCGGCGCGGCGGGAGAACGACAAGTATCAGCTGCGGCGCAGGCGCGCCTCGCCGGTGATTCGGCCGTCGAGCGGTGGGAATGGCAGAGGCGCGGACGTCGGCCTCGCGATCGCATGGTAAGGACGGCGGTCGATCTCGCTCAGTCCCCGCGCGCGGCTATGCCTCGCCGAAGATCCTCGCGGACGAGCTCTCTCTCCTTGCGACCCAGCGGCTTGTGCCGGGTCTCTGAATTTGTATCCTGGACCCGGATCGACCAACCGCCATCCTGAAGTTTGACCTCAATTTGTCGCTGCGGCGGCGCTTGGTTAACTAGGGAAGTGATAGAGCGCTCCTGGTTGCCGGAGTCGAACCGTGAGCGCTATCGCGTTGAGCACTGGGGCGATGAGCGGCATCACCCTGTCAAGTACTGTCTCAGGATCGACAAAGCTCGTGTCGTCGGCGTCGATATTCACTTCCGCAAGCGGCCCGCCGCCCGCACCGCGCGGGGGACGTGTGATCGACAAGATGCAGGCAGACCAAAGGTTACTCGCCGCGCAACCGCGGACAGTCTTCCACAACACGCCGCTCGACTCCATCTTCGCCATCGACGCAGCCACGGCGCCAGATGATATTTCCCGCGCCACTCTTGGATCTCGTCATACGCCCCCTCGCACACTGTAGCAAACAGATCACCCGATCACCCACCTAACGCTCCATGTCCCACCTCCTCGTCCAGAACTTCGGCGTCTCCCTCGACGGCTTCGCCGCCGGGCCGCACCAAAATCTCGAGCAGCCACTCGGCGTCAACGGCCCCGAAATGATGGAATGGTTCTTCCCGACGCGAACCTTCCAGACGATGTTCGGCAACGCCGAGGGCGAGACGGGCGTCGACGACAGCATCGCCGCGCGCGGCATGACCGGCTTCGGTGCCTGGATCCTCGGCCGCAACATGTTCGGCCCCGTCCGCGGTCCGTGGCCCGACGACGACTGGAAGGGATGGTGGGGACCGAACCCGCCCTACCACGTGCCGACCTTCGTGCTCACCCATCACGCACGGCCAACCCTCCGCATGGAGGGCGGCACCGAGTTTCGATTCGTCACCGACGGGATTCACTCGGCGCTCGAGCAGGCGAGAGCGGCGGCCGGAGACCTCAACATCCGGATCGGCGGCGGCGCCGCGACGGTGAGGCAGTTTCTCCAGGCCAGGCTGATCGACGAGCTGCACCTCGCCGTTCGACCGGTGCTGCTCGGCGCCGGCGAGCCGCTCTTCCACGGCATCGACCTCCGCGCCCTCGGCTACGAATGCACGAAACACGTCGCCGGCGAGCGCGCGACGCACGTCTACATCACGAAGCGCGACAAGTAGCCGAGCAGGTTCCTCTCGACGCGCACCGGTTCGCGTGTATCGTTGTGCGCGTTGGCTCGACCGGTCACCCTCACCGAGCACCCCGTCATGGAACGTCGCACCTTTCTCACCTCGCTCGCCGTCGCTGCCGCCGCGTCACGGTTAGGCGGCTGTGCAACCAGACCCGCCGCGATGGGGTCGAGCACCACGAGCGGCAACCGCCGCCTGAAACGCATCGGCATCCAGCTCTACACCCTGCGCGACGACGCGCGGCGCGACCTGTCCGGTACCCTGGCTGCGATCGCCAGCGCCGGCTACAAGGAGGTCGAGCTGCTGTCGTCAATGCAGAACTTCAACATGCCGCCGGCACAGCTCCGCCAGCTGCTCGACCGGCTCGGGCTCCGCGCGCCATCGACGCACGTCGGGGCCGGCGCGTTCGACAACCTCAATGCCGTCTTCGACGAGGCCGGAACGTTAGGCCACGAATACATCGTGCTCGCCAGCCTTCCCTACGAGCCGGGCAAGGCGACACTCGATGACTACCGTCGCTGGTCCGACCGGCTCAATGAGGCCGGACGCCAGGCGCGGGCCCGCAACCTCTGGATCGCCTTCCACGACGAAGCCTACGACTTTCCCGTCATCGACGGGCAGGTGCCGTACGATCTGCTCGCCGAGCGCACCGACCCCAGTGTCGTCCGGCTGCAGCTCGATACGGGCAACGCGATGATGGGCGGTCGCGACCCGCTCGACCTGATGCGGAAGTATGGCTCCCGCTACTACCTCTTCCACATCAAGGACGCCCCGAGTCTTCGCGCTGCCACCGACGCCGAACTGGGGAAGGGCGCGATCGATTTCCGGCAACTGCTAGCCATGATCCCCGACATCGACAGCAAGCACCTCTACGTCGAACAGGAGAGCTACCCCGGCGCGCCGATCGACAGCGTCAGGCGCGACTTCGCCTACATTTCGACGCTCGAATTCTGACATTCTTCCGGAACTCTGAGCGTGAGGCGGCGCGCGCAGCGTCAGGCCTCACGCTCAGGGCAGCGGCGTTACTCGGTGGCTGCCGAAATACGCCAGTGCAATGGCCAGAACGCCGAGCGCGACCGCGACCGCAATCAACCACGGCGCTCGCTGCTTCATCCGGGCGCGCTCAACGCTGACGTCGTAGTAGTACCGACCAGGTGCCGCTTCGCGAACGACGCCCTGCGCCATCAGCCGGTCGAGCCGCGCCCGATCGCGGGGCTTCAAGTCGTCGAGCGACTGCGCAGTCTCTGGAGTGATTGCTCCGCGCTTCCGAAGCATGTGGGCCGGACGCCGCGCGAGGATGATGACCACGAACACGAAAAACGGAAGATAGCTGGGGAAATACGAGCTCATTGATTCCTCGGTACAGGTTGCACCCATCATGTGAATGTTTCACGTTCCCGGTCAAGCAAATCGCCGGGAAAGATGCGTTGGTTGAAGTGGCGACCTGCGTGGCTAGTGCGGCGCGGCGCGCATCGGCGCGGTCATCGGCGAAACGCCATTCTCGTCGAACGCCTCGACGCTGAACCAGTAGTCGACGCCAGTGTTGAGCGCGCGGACTTCGAGCGATGCCGGCGCATCGGCCCAGACCTGGTACGCCTGGCGAATCTTGTTCGGGGCGATCCCCCAGCGGACGTTGTAGCCCACCGCGCCCTTGACCGGCGTCCAGGAGACGAACGCGTTGCGTTCGTCGCTGTCCCGCCTGACGGTGACGGCGGCGGGTGGCGCCCGCGCCCCGCCATCCCCGTTGCCGAAGACGCGAATGTCGCTGATCGCCAGCTTCGGTGACGCCACGCTGCCGTGCACGTAGCGGACGTAGCGCACCCGCCGCGCCGTCGACAGCTCGATGTAGGCGTTAGGCCTATCGCGCGTTTCGTGTGACAGGTCGGCCAGCGTCGTCCACGTTGCGTTGTCGCGGGAACCGAGCACCCGGAAGCGCGCTGGATAGACCGAGTCCGTGCCGTAGAGATTGGACTTGTAATCGGTGAAGTTCACCTGCAGCGCCTTCACGTCGTAGGCGCGCCCGAGATCGATCGTGATCGTCTCGCCCGGACGGTTTGCCCGCGCGACCCAGAAGGTGCGCGGGTTTTCATCAGTGATGTTGGCCGGTGGAAAGCTGTCGACGGCCGATGACGCGGTGGCCGGTTTCCGGTAGGAGAGCAGCATCCACCCGGTGAACAGGTCGCTGCTCTGCTTCCATCGCCGCGTCGGAGCCCAGTGCGGGAAGTCGCCGAAGCGGGTATCGGCGTACATGTCGCCGTCGGCGTCGAAGCCGGCGGGGTGCATCACGATGCGCCGCTCGAAGTTCCAGTTCACCGCGACCCACGCGGTACCGGTGTTCCACCAGTTGCCATGCAGGTCCTGGAAGGTGTTGCCATGCCCGGCACCGACCATGAAGCCGCCCGGCCTGTAGGCGACCGGATTGTATGGCGCATAGGTGAACGGGCCTAACGGTGCGTCGCCGACGTAGGTGCCATTGCCGTAGACGTTGTACTCCGTGCCCGGCGCGCCGTACTGCAGGTAGTACTTCCCCCCGTGCTGCGTCATCCACGCCCCTTCGACGAAGGGCACGCGCGCGTCGCGATGATCCTGGCCGAAGCGCTCCCACCCGTGCACCTCCGGATGCAAC
>JBKJQR010000221.1:0-11828 GCA_046593895.1 Gemmatimonadaceae bacterium
GCCTCAGTCGGCCTGACGTCGACCTCGTGTCGCAGCAGACAAAAGTCCGCGGGAAGGGAAGAAAGGAACGGATCATCCCGATCGGCGACGCGGCATCGCTCGCGCTGCGGAACTACGAGTCGAAGCGCGATGAGCTCATTCGCGCCATCGGTCCGAAGGCCGATCGCACCGCGTTCTTTCTCTCGCGCAACGGCCGTCGGCTCGGCGTTCGCGGGATCCAGCTCGCCGTGCAGAAGTACCTCGATGCGGTGGACGAAAACGCCGGGCTCAGCACGCACTCGCTGCGTCACAGCTTCGCGACGCACCTGCTCGATGCTGGCGCCGACTTGCGCGCCGTGCAGGAACTGCTCGGTCACGCCTCGATCGCCACGACGCAGATCTATACCCACACCAGTGTCGAGCGACTCAAGGCAGTGTATCGTTCGGCCCATCCTCGGGCATGATCGTCGCATGAGCCACGAATGGCCTCGTCGAGGACAACGTCGAAATGCGTCTTGAACTTCTTCCCATCGCGCTTGGCGCGATCGTCGCGCTGGCGGGGATCGGGCTCATTGCGGATGCCTGGCTTCCCGATCGCGGCATCCTCCACTCCGATGAACGGCGTCGGCGAGTGCGTGCGGAACGGCATCGCGGCGGCGAGGCGTTCGTTGGGATCGCCGTACTGCTGATCGGTGCTGCGCTCATCGGTCGCGATGCTTGGCGCATTACCCCGTGGCTCGCGGCTTCGGCGTGCGCGTTCATCGTCGTCGGCGCGTTGCTCAACCGGCGGTTCATCCTCGAGCAGCTGCACTTTCGCGGCGCGGCGCGTCGTGATCCGTCGCCTGACGAAAAGCCCCGCCCTCGGCCGCCGGCGTCCCCCTCCGGCAAATACCGCATCCGCTAGTCACGCGCGATAGCTTTGACCGCATGAACGATTCAAGCAGTGGCGGGCTGCCGCGAATTCGCGCGACGACTATCCTCGCCGTCCGTCGCGACCGCAAAGTCGCCCTCGGCGGTGACGGACAGGTCACCGTCGGCGAGACGGTCATGAAGTCGAACGCGACGAAGGTTCGCACCATTCATGGCGGCCGCATCGTCGCCGGTTTTGCTGGCGCGGCCGCCGACGCGATGACGCTGTTCGAGAAGTTCGAGGAGAAGCTCGAGCGCTACCCGTCGAATCTTCCCAAGGCCGCGGTCGAGCTGGCGAAGGATTGGCGCAGCGATCGCGTATTGCGCCGGCTCGAGGCTCTCCTCGCGGTCGTTGATCGCGACCATGGCTTCATCATCTCCGGGACCGGCGACATCATCGAACCCGATGACGGAATCCTCGCGATCGGGAGCGGCGGATCGTACGCGCTCGCCGCCGCCCGCGCGCTCGCCACGAATACCGACCTGCCGCCCGCCGAAATCGTCCGCCGCGCGCTGCACATCGCTGGCGAGATCTGCGTCTACACCAACACAAACATCACCGTGCTCGAGCCGCTGGGATAACCACGGCGACTAGAGTATCTGCCGAACAGCGCGCGTCGCGCTGCTCCGGAAAACCGCTTCATACCGAGCATGACGTCGCCACGCACGCAACAAGCAATCGCCCGGCTCGCCGATCTCACGCCTCGCCAGATCGTCGCCGAGCTGGATCGATACATCGTTGGGCAGGCCGCCGCGAAGAAGTCTGTCGCGATCGCGCTGCGCAACCGCTGGCGGCGGCAGCGCGCGCCGGAAGGCATCCGCCAGGAGATCGCGCCGAACAACATCATCCTCATCGGACCGACGGGGGTAGGGAAGACAGAGATCGCGCGGCGCCTCGCCAAGCTCGCCGGCGCGCCGTTCATCAAGGTCGAAGCATCGAAGTTCACCGAAGTCGGTTACGTCGGCCGCGACGTCGAATCGATGGTCCGCGATCTCGTCGAGAGTGCGATCGACATGGTCCGCACGGAGCGTGAGCACGAGGTGGATGATCTCGCCATCGAACGCGTGACCGAGCGACTACTCGACCTGCTCCTGCCAACCCCGGTGGCGGTGCAGCCACCGACCTCCGCGCCGCAGCCTGACGATGCAGCTACCACCGCGTCCGCATCGGGCTCCGCATCGGATGGGATCTTCGTCGTCGCGCCCGGCGGCACAACGACCCACGAACGCTCGGCCGAACACGAGCGACATGCTCGCACCCGGGCAAAGCTCAAGCAGCTGCTGATCGACGGTCAGCTCGAGCAGCGTGAAGTCGAGGTCGAGACGTCGCAGAACGCGCCGATGTTCGACATGATGGCGTCACCGGGGGCACCAGAGGGGATGGAGAACTTCACCTCGATGCTGCAGGACATGATGCCGAAGCGCACGAAGAAGCGGACGGTAAAGGTGAGCGAGGCCCGGCGCATTCTCCTCGACCAGGAGTTCGACAAGCTGATCGACGCCGAGGACGTCACGGTCGACGCGCTCGAACGTGTCGAGACGTTAGGCATCATCTTCCTCGACGAGATCGACAAGATCGCTGGCGAACGGGGGACCGCTGGCGGCCCCGATGTCTCGCGCGAGGGCGTGCAGCGCGACCTGCTGCCGATCGTCGAAGGGTCGAACGTACAGACGAAGTACGGGATGGTGAAGACCGATCACGTCCTCTTCATCGCCGCCGGGGCGTTTCATGTGTCGAAGCCGAGCGACCTCATACCCGAACTGCAGGGCCGATTCCCGATTCGTGTCGAGCTCAAATCGCTGACCGAAGCCGACTTCGTCCGCATCATGACCGAGCCGGAAAACGCGCTCACGAAGCAGTACGCGGCGCTCGTCGAAGCCGAGGGTGCGGCGCTGACCTTCACTACCGATGGGATTGCCGAGATCGCCCGCATCGCGGCGCTCGTCAACCAGCGGATGGAAAACATCGGCGCCCGTCGATTGCACACCGTCATGACCACCCTGCTCGAGGACGTCTTGTATGACCTGCCTGACGATGCGACGAAGTCTGTCGAGATCACGGGCGAACGGGTGCGCGACCGGCTGAAGGCCGCCGTCGAAGACGAAGATCTCCGGCGATACATCCTCTGATCTGCGCGCCTACGCGGGCTTGCGACACGGCGATGAGGGACGAGGGAAGAAAAAACCGGGGCCGGCGACTGCTGTCGCCGGCCCCGGTGTACGTGCGGCGCATCCTGCCTTGATCGCGCTACTCGATGGTGAGCACCTTGAGTCCGGGCGCCAGCGTCGCCGTCGCTGACACGTAGCCGACCGCGTTAGGGTTCCCCGCGACGAACGCCATGACCTCGGCGTCGCTGCCGCGCTGCTGCGGTGGCACTGCGCGCCCGGAGAAGATCTGCGTCTGCCAGTAGCTCTGGATCGACTGCAGGTCGCGATGATGCACATCGCGGCTGAACTCCTGCCGGATCTTCGTCGTCTCGGCCTGATCGACGACGACCAGTGGACGCTTCGTCCGCCAGACGGTGATTTTCTTCAGGAACATCTTCGAGAGCTCGTCGCTCCTCACCGCACTGATCGGATTCGACTCGTGGGCGACGACGACAAAGCTGCTGCGCTGGGCCTCGACCCGCGACGCGCCAACAAGTAGCGCGAGGGCGGGGAGGAAACTCTTGAGGATTCGCATTGTCGTCTCCTCAGAAGCTCACGTGTCCGGAAACCAGCAGTGCGTCAGTCGTTGTCATCAGCTTTCCCCCGGTCGACAGCGCGCGGAGGCGCGTTGTCGGGTCCGGGTGCGAGAAGCGATTTCCGTCGACGTGACTGTAGCTCGTCTTCAGCACGAAGTTCGGCGAGAACCAGTAGTTCAACCCGGCCGCGGTCTCCTTGTGATCGAGCAGCGACGGGGCGAGCGCGATGTTCGTCGCCGAGACGTTTTCGAGGGTCGTGTAGTAGGTGCCGTACGTTCCGGCGACCTGCCAGTGATACGTCAGGCGATACGCCGCCTCGCCGTACGCCCCCGTCGCCTTGAAGTTCGTCTCGTCGCTCTCCCGTGCGATCTCCGAGCGCAACAGCCACGCGTCGTTCAGGTATTCCGCGTGCACACCGGAGGTCGTCCGTCGCCAGTCCTTCGCCTGACCGCGGCGCGTCAGCGGTCGTGTACCGCTGTAGCTCGACCCGCCGAACGAGAAGCCATCGAGCGGTGTGCGGAAGACGAGACGTCCTCCGATCACGTCGCGGAACGTCCGCGACCCGTTGACGTTCAGCGCCTTTGAGGTGCCGATCGTGTCAGTCCCCTGCACGAGCACCTGGAGTGGCGTATCCTCCTCGAGCGTCTCGAGACCGCCACCGTAGACGTCGTAGTCGACCCCCCATGAACGCTCGGCGAACAGCGCGCCCGTCAGACCAATCCCCGAGTACGACTTCCCGATCATTCCACCGGGGCCATAGATGCTCTGCGGTGCAGTCGCGAAGGGACGCAGCGTACCGACGTCGAAGATCTCGGTGTAGATGCCGAACGGCTGCTTCACGTTGCCGACGCGCAGCTTGATCTGGTCGGCGAACTTCCACTCGCCGAACACATAATCGAGGCCTGACGCAGTCTGGTTCGAGTGGTGGCCCGAGTGCCAGAACGGCTGCGCCACGATCGTCAGGTTCTCGTTGAGCGGAGCCGTCACGTTCAGCGCGAACTCATTATGGAAGTAGTCGCCGCGCGAGTGCGCGAAGAGGAAGAAATTCGTGTTGCGATTGTCGGTCGTGCGGCCAAAACTCCATCCGCCGTAGCCGTGAATCTGGATCTTCTCGAGTGATATCTCCTGTGCGCCTGCGACACGTCCGGCGAAAGCTGATGCCGTCATCGCTGCGCACACGAGGCCGACCCAACGTCGGGTAGTCATTCCGTGATTCCTCGTCCTGGTGGTCACGCCCCAGCGGGCGAAGTGGGTGTTGTAACGCATTCCCACCTAGGACGGGCTGCCAGACTGGTCTGTAACCGATAAACGGCCGGTTGCCATCCGCCTCCGGACGCGGGCGCCCCATCCGGGTGCCGCACTTCCACTGGCGCAGTTACCTTGTCCGAGCGATTCCCGCTATCACTCCCCCTCCTCGACACCCGCCTGCCCATGGCTGAACGCCCGCACCGCGACTTCCTCGCGATTCCCGACTTCAGGAAGAAGGAACTCGAGGGATTGTTCGAGCTCGGCGACCGGATGCGTACCGGCAAGTACGACAAGAAGCCACTCGCCGGGAAATCGCTGGCGATGATCTTCATGAAGTCATCGACGCGGACGCGGGTGTCATTCGAGGTCGGGACGTGGCAACTGGGAGGGCACGCGCTGTTCCTTTCGCCGCGCGATGTGCAGCTCGGCCGCGGCGAGCCGATCAAGGACACCGCTCGCGTTCTGTCGCGTTACGTGGATGGCATCATGATCCGCACGTTCGCCCACGCCGAAGTCGTCGAGCTGGCCGAATTCGCGACGGTACCGATCATCAACGGGCTCACCGACCTGTTGCACCCCTGCCAGATCCTCGCCGACCTCCTCACCGTTAGGCAGCACCTCGGCGGTTACGAGGGGAAGAAGATTGCCTGGATCGGCGATGGCAACAACATGGCGAACTCGTGGATCAACGCCGCCTATCGGCTTGGCTTCGAGCTGACGCTGGCCTGCCCGGAAGGCTACGACCCCGACGGTGCGATCCTCGAGCGGGCAAAGAAGAAGGCCAAGGTTCGCGTCGTCCGCGATCCGAAGGAAGCGGTCGATGGCGCGCACGTCGTCAACACCGATGTCTGGGCGTCGATGGGCCAGGAAGAAGAGCAGAAGATCCGCGAGAAGGCCTTCACGGGGTTTCAGGTCGATGACGCGCTGATGAAGCGCGCCGACAAGAAAGCGATCTTCCTCCACTGTCTCCCCGCGCATCGCGGCGAAGAGGTCAGCGCGTCGGTGATCGAGGGCTCGCAGAGTCGCGTCTGGGATGAGGCCGAGAACCGACTCCACATCCAGAAGGCGATCATGGCCGTGTTGCTCGGCGGCGAGAAGATCTGAGATGACAATCCCCGCCTCCGGAGAGCTGGCGCCGAACTTTAGCGCAACCACCGACTCCGATACCACGCTTCGTCTGGCCGACCTCCGCGGCCGCTGGGTCATCCTGTTCTTCTATCCGAAGGACGATACCGCCGGTTGAACGCTGGAGGCGACCGGGTTCCGGGACGCCCTCCCTCGGTTCGAGGGATCCGACGCAGCGGTGATCGGGGTCAGCCCCGACTCGGTGAAATCGCACTGCAACTTCAAGCAGAAGCACAGCCTTCCATACCCGCTCGTCGCCGATACCGATCACTCGGTCGCCGAGGCCTACGGCGTCTGGCAGGAGAAGAGCATGTTCGGGCGGAAATACTTCGGCATCGTCCGCACGACCTTCCTGATCGCGCCCGACGGCCGCATCGCGCGGGTCTTCGAAAAGGTCAATGCCGAAGGGCATGCCGCCGAGGTTCTGGCCGAGCTTTCCGCCCAGCGCGGTTGATCTGCTGAGGGCACGGGTCATGCGAAAGCAGAAAGCGTAGCCCGGTCGAATGCTGGCCTCACCGCTCTCCTTTTTTGCCGGAGTTCCAATGACCCAGACCGCAGCCGAGAAGAATCGCGACGACGACGTGTCGACGCAGACGAAGCTCGATGATCTCTACAAGCTGATCGACGGCATCGAGGTCGCGATGCTCACCACCCGCCGGGCCGACGGACACCTCGTCTCCCGCGCGATGCAGACGCAGAAGCGCACGTCGGGCACCGACCTCTGGTTCGTCACCGGGTGGTACGCCGACAAGCTCGACGAAATCGCGCTCGATCCGCATGTCAGCGTCACGTATTACAAGGACCGCACGCGCGACTGGGTATCGGTATCCGGCAAGGCGATCATCACGCGCGACCGTGACCTCGTGCGCGGCCTCTACAAGCCCGATTGGAAAGCCTGGTTCCCCGACGAAGGCGGCGCGAACGACGGCAGCCCGAACGATCCCCGCATCACCCTCATCCTGGTCGAGGCGCATTCGGTCACCTATTCGAAGACCGACCGCCCAGCACCGATGGTGCTGTTCGAGATTGTGAAGAGCATGGTGACCGGCACGGCGCCGAAGATCGCCGACCTCCGCACCATCAGCGAGAAGGAACTGCGATCACAGGTGGCGAAAGAAGCGCAGTCCACCGAAGCACGGTAGTCCACTAGCGGCCATTAGCCATTGGCCGTCAGCGTAGAGCGACTGCGGAGCAACGGCGTCGCTCGACGCTAACGGCCAAGCGCTAATAGCTGTGTTTCGTCCTGCCGTTCCGTCATATTGGTGAGACTCACTTTCACCACCGATGACGATGGCGTCCGACGCGACCGCAACACTGAAGCGCACCTCACTCAACGCGATCCACGCCGCTCGCGGCGCGAAGCTCGTGCCCTTTGCCGGGTACGAGATGCCGGTGCAATATCCGACCGGGATCACGGAAGAGCATCGCGCCGTCCGCGAGCGCGCCGGGCTGTTTGACGTCAGCCACATGGGCGAGTTCATCGTCCGCGGCCCGGGCGCTGTCGACTTCGTGAACTACGTCACGACGAACGACGTCGCCAAGCTCGCGGTCGGCCAGGTCCACTACTCGACCATTCTCAACGAGCGTGGGACGATCGAAGACGACTGCCTCGTCTATCGCTTTGCCGACCACCTGATGATGGTGGTGAACGCGTCGAACATCACCAAGGACTTCGATCACATCTCGCGCTACAAGGCAAAGTTCGATTGTACGCTCGAGGACATCAGCGACGACATCGCTCTCCTCGCGCTCCAGGGGCCTAACGCGCAAGCCGTGCTCTCGCGCCACACCGCCATCGACCTCGACGCGATCGAGTACTACCACTTTACGGTCGGCACCGTCGGCGGCGTGCCCAACGTCATCGTCTCGCGCACCGGCTACACCGGCGAGGACGGGTTCGAACTGTATTTCGACACCGCCCGCGCGCCGCATCTCTGGCGCGAGCTGCTCGCGAAGGACGACGTCACCCCGGCCGGACTCGGTTGCCGCGACTCCCTCCGGCTCGAGATGGGGATGGCGCTCTACGGCAACGACATTGACGACACCGTCACCCCGCTCGAGGCAAATCTCCAGTGGCTGGTGAAGCTCGCCAAGGGGGATTTCGTCGGGCGCGACGTGCTCGTCGCGCAAAAGGAGCGTGGCGTCGGCAAGAAGCTCGTCGGATTTACCAGCAGCGAGCGCGCCTTCCCGCGCCACGGATATCCGGTCTTCTACGAAAACGCAGCGAGTGGAGTGGTCACCAGTGGCACGCTCAGCCCATCGTTAGGCAGCCCGATCGGGATGTGCTACCTGCCGACGATTGGTGCCCGCGACGGCGCCGCGCTCGAGGTCGAGATTCGCGGCAAGCGCGTCCCGGCAACGGTCGTGAAGACGCCGTTCTACAAGAACGCCACCCACCGCTAGCACCGCGTGGCTTCGCGATCCACAGCGCCCTCGGCGCCTTCCGCGGCGAGTCGGACGGGCGCGATGCGAGTGGCGATTCTCACCGTCTCCGACGCCGGATCGCGCGGCGAACGCGACGACGCGTCCGGTGACGAGATCGAACGGTGGGTGGTCGCCCGGAATGCGACGCAAGCGGCGCGGACGATCGTCCCCGATGACAGCCTCGCCATCATCCGCGCCCTCACCGGCTGGTGCGACGGCGACGCGGCCGACCTCGTGCTCACCACCGGTGGCACCGGCCTCTCGCCGCGCGACATCACGCCGGAAGCGACGCGGGCGGTCATCGAACGTGAGGCACCAGGCATCGCCGAGCGCATCCGGCTCGTCTCCTTGAACAGCTTTCCCCGCGCTGCCCTCGGCCGCGGGATTGCCGGCGTCAGGCAGCTGACGCTGATCGTGAACCTTCCGGGATCTCCGTCCGGGGTGCGCGATGCGCTCGCTGCACTGGACCCGATCATCGAGCACGCCTGCGACATCCTGCGCGGGCGGTTCAGCGAGCACCACGGCGAACATCGAGCGTTAGGCAACGAGACGCGGCCGCGATGAAGGTCGCCATCACGCTCACCGACCTCGAGCCCGCGGCGCGGCTGAACGGGGTGCTCACCAAGGCCGGCATCGAAACGGTGCTCGTGCCCCCGGTCGACGACCTGCCGTCGGTGATCGCGCGCGAAAAGCCTGACCTCATCATCATGAGCGGCGGGCTGGTCGACCCGATCAACGTCCGCGTCGCCCGGCAGCAGATCTGGGACGGATGTCCGGTCGTCGGACTCGCCGATGTCGACGACCCGGTCGTCCACGAACGGCTGCGCGCCGCAGGGTTCGTCGACATTTTCGCGAAGCCGATCGACGTTGACGACGTCGTCGACACCGTGAGGCGCATCCTCGATCGGCGTCGGTTGCAGCAGGTGACCGGCTTGATTGGTGAATCGCCGCAGATGCGCGAGGTGCTCGTCCGCATCCAGCAGATGGCACCGGTGTCGAGCACCCTGTTGATCGAGGGGGAGAGCGGCACCGGCAAGGAGCTGGTCGCCCGTGCCCTGCATCAGCTGAGCGGCCGCAGCGCCGGACCATTCATCGCGGTGAACGTCGGCGCGCTCACCGAGACACTGCTCGAGAGTGAGCTGTTCGGCCATGAGAAGGGCGCGTTCACCGGCGCCGCCGAGCGACGGTTAGGCAGGTTCGAGCTGGCCGACGGGGGGACGCTCTTCCTCGACGAGATCGGGGAGATTCCGCACTCGACGCAGGTGAAGCTCCTCCGCGTGCTCGAGGAGCGCGAAGTGACGCGTGTCGGCGGTTCGCAGCCGATCCCGATCAACGTACGTGTCGTCGCGGCGACCAATCGCTCGCTCCGCGATCACGTCACCGAGGGAGATTTTCGCGCCGACCTGTATTACCGCCTCAACGTCCTCAACATCTACTTGCCGCCGCTGCGTGAACGGCGTGAGGACATTCCGATTCTCGTGCGGCGGTTCGTCCGCGAGTTCAGCGCCCGGCACGACCGGACGTTTCACGGGATCAGCGCCGACGCGGTGCAGCAGCTTGTCGAGTATCCATGGCCGGGCAACGTGCGCGAGCTGCGCAACCTGGTCGAGAGCATGGTGGTGCTCGCGCCGGCGCGCGAGCTCCGCGTCGACGACCTCCCGCGCGAGTTGCGCGAGGGAGGCGCCGGGGGCCGGCTGCTTCCCGTGCACGTCGGCCCGGTCGTGCGCGCGCAGACCGGTGTCGGCGGCGCCGAGGTCGAGTTCATCCTGCGCAGCCTCGTCGAGCTGAAGCTCCAGGTCGAGGAGCTGCGTCGTCGGGTGGACGACGATCACACCGGGCGCGGGGGCTGGGTTGGTGAAGTGTCGGCGCCGCTGTTTGCGGACGGGGAAGTGCAGGGGGAGTCAACGCGGCTCCGCGCCGGGGCCGCGGCAGGGCGAATGGTGCGGGGAATCGAACCGCGCGAGGAAGTTCCGGCGAACGTGGTGACGATCCTCCCCGGGACGACGATGGCCGAGATCGAGCAGCGGGCGATCACCGCGGCGCTGCGGCACACGCGCGGCAACCGAAGAAAGGCCGCAGAGATGTTGGGGATTGGCGAGCGGACGTTGTACCGGAAGCTCAAGGAGCAGCCCGCCGCGGAGGAAGCGGCGGCGGAGGCGGACGGCGATCGGGTGTGATCCGTTACGCATCGGCGGTGCGTCGAAGGTCGCACTTCGATTGAAATCGCTTGCCAATTGGTAATGTGCGTCTCATATTGGCCCGCCTCCCATAGGCGGTCGACGCCGGCCGAAGTTGAATTCCGCAGGGCGCGCCACACTCGCGATTGATCGCGCAGAGTGGGGAGGATTACATCACATGACTGCAGCTTTGCACTCACCGATGCCACACCCGCATGGGGGCCCGCCGATCGTCGGCAGCGTGCTTCCCATCAAGCGCGCCGAGGAGCTCCTGGCCACACTTCCGGGGGTAATTGCTGCCCGGATCGTGGCGAGCGACAGCGGGGCGGTGGACGAGATACACGTGTTGACGTCAGCCGATGTCACGCCGAAGCAGACCGTGCGCAACATCGAGAGTGCGCTGATCGCGCACCTCGGCATGCGGGTCGATCACCGGAAGATCTCGGTGGCGACGACAGTGGAGCCGGAGAAGCCGCGCGTGCCGATCGTGACGCCGCGGAGCATGGAGGCAGTGGCTGGTCCAGTCGCGGACCTGCTGGCGGACGAGGGCCGGCGGCGGCTGTATTTCGAGGATGTGGAAGTTCGGCGGTCGCGCTCGCGCGGGGTCGCCTGTCGTGTGACGCTTCGAAAGGGTGAGAAGTCCTTCATCGGGGAATCAGAGGGGTTGGAGAACGAGCGCTCGCGGTTGGAGCTGGCGGCTCGTGCGACACTCGCTGCGATTCACCAGGCCGAAGGGGACGAGCGGGTGCTCGCCCTCGACGGTTGCAAGACCATCGAGGCGTTCGACCGAGAGTTCGTGTTCGTCGGTGTCACGGCGCGGGTGAGTCGGGAGACGGCGTTGCTGACGGGGAGCTGCGAGATCCGCGACAGTGCGGAGACGGCAGCGAGCCTGGCGGTGCTGGATGCGACGAACCGCTGGATCGCGCACATGCGCTGACGCTCCACGAACGCCATTGGCGTCTCTGCCTGACGGCGGAGAAGGGCAGTGCAGCAGATCGGGCGGTCGTCTCGCGTATTCGATTGCGATGAAGGAATCGATACGTCCTCGTGAAGTTCCTACCGCGTGCCGCGTGCAGTGCAAGCCGCCGTTCGCTACAACATTCACGACCGCCTAACGATTGGAGAGAAGGATCCCCGCCCCGGGGCTAGTTGCAGTCAGCAGTTCAGCGGAGTTGAGTGAGCAGGTTCAACGAAGCAAGTAGTTGAGCGGAGCCTACCCGAGAGCATGTTCTGGAAGCGATCCAGGCATGACTGATCGAATGGGGGGTGACGCAAAATGTTG
>JBKJQR010000142.1:0-2593 GCA_046593895.1 Gemmatimonadaceae bacterium
GTCGAGGCGCTTCTTTCGGCGGGGTGCCATCGTCGTCTGAGACTAACCGGCGCGGGACGGAGCGGGCAAGCGGGACAGTGCATTCGTCACCCCTTGTGCGCCGGTGCCCCCGTCCCAACGGGGGCGATGACGGGCCGCCCGATGACTCGTCCTTCCTTGGAGCATCGACGTGACGCAGCTCTCATCATCGCCCGCCACCCGCCGCCGTCGGCGGGCGGAGGCATCGCCCCTCCCGGTCGCGAATGCGCTTCAGCCCCGAACATCCGCTCGTCGCCGTGCACGCGCTTACCGTGCGGCGCGTTGCCGCGCTCGCCGGCGGTGTAACGCTGGCAATTTCCAGCCTCGGTGCGTGCGGGGGTGCGGGTAGCGTCGAGCGGGTGGCGATCGGACTCGCCGCGCAGGCGCAGTCGCCGACCAACACGTCGACGCGGCAGGGTGCGGGGCTGGCGATCGCCCGCCTCAACGAGCAGCGTCCTCGCGGCGCGCCGGCGTTCGTGCTCCGCACCGTCTCGGCGTCGATCGACCTCGCCGTGCCGATGGCGACTGCGCTCCGCGACGATCACGAAGTAGTCGGGGTCGTCGGTCACACCGACAGTCGCAGCACGCTCGAAGCGGCCCCCGTCTACGAGGATACCGAGCATGATGGCGCGCACGCGGTAGTCGCCGTGACGCCCGTGAGCACGAGCATGCTGCTCAGTGGCCGGAGCCGGTGGATCTTTCGCCTCTGCCCGAACGATTCGGCGAACAGCCGGGCGGCGGCCAACTTCGCGATCGACTCGCTGCACTCGACGCGCGCCGCGATGATGTTCCGCAACGACGCGTTCGGGATCGGCTGGTCGCGTGCATTCACCGGCGTCTACGAGCAGCGCGGCGGCACGGTGGTCAGCCGGGCGCCCCACCTCGCGAAGATGGCCGAGTGGGCGGCCTACGCAGGGCTGATCCACAAGCAGTCACCGGACCTCATCCTTTTTCCCGGCGGGCCGGCCGACGCCGAGACGCTGATGCGCGACCTCCGCGCGTTAGGCACGGCGCCGCGGATGATCGGTGGCGACGGGTTCTCGACGATGGAAGCGGACGCCAGGGAGTTCGCCGGCATCTACTACGTGTCGTTCTTCCTGCCGAGCCGTCCGCCTAACGATGGGGCGCGCGACTTCATCGGCGAATTCCAGCGCCGTTATCGCATCCTCCCCGACCAGCGCGCGGCGCTGGCCTACGACGCCACGATGCTGATCGGCCGCGCGGTGATCGCTGTGGGGCCCGACCGCGCGCGGATCCGCGACTATCTCGACGAGATCGGGACGAAGCGGCCGGCTGTCGTCGGCGTCACCGGGCCGATTGCCTTCGATGCGAAGCACGATGCCGTGAACAAGTCGGTGCTCATCGCGCAGGTCGGGGGCCGCTGATGCGCCGGAAGATGACGGTCGCGCTCCGCCGCGCCTTCGGGTTGACGACGATCCGCGGAATGCTCTGGGCCGGCCTTGCCATGACGACCGTGCTGCTGACCGCGGCCGGTGTCGGCGGTATCGGGACGTTGCGGGCGACCGCGATGCAGAGTGAGCGCGAAGTGACCGAGCTGCATCGCGAACTCTCGGAGATGCAGGTCGTGGTCGACGCGATCACTCGCGAGATCGTCAGCGGCATGCTCTACCTGAAGACCGGCGCGCCGGCCGATCGCGAGCACTACAACACGGCGGTCGATCGCGCGGACACGATGCGCGGAGCGACCACCACGCTGAAGGGGCTGTCCCCCGCCGAACGCGAGCAGCTCGAATCAATCGGCCAGCTCCAGGCATCGCTCGAGGTCGGGATCGCCGTTGCCCGCGCCTACGATGAAACCGGACATCCCGCCGACGCGATTCGCGTGATCCGCGGTGCGACGGCCGACGTCGATCGGATCAACAGCGCATTCGCCGCGATCCGCGCCGCCGCCGCCGCGCGCACCGCACAGCGGACCGCGCAGCTCCAGCAGGATGTACTCCGCAACGAACTGCTGCTCGTCCTCGCGATGGTGGTCGCTCTCCTGATCGCCGGAATCTTCAGCTGGCGGACGTTAGGCGCGGTCACCGGGCCGCTGGCCGACCTCGGCCGCGATGTCGACGCGATGGGTGATGGTGATCTTCGCCTCCGGGAGCGGGCAGATAGCGGCGGCACGCGCGACGCGGCCGAATATCGCGTGCTCTCGCAGTCGTTGGCCCGTGCCCGCGATCGGCTCCGGTCATTGCTCGAACGCGTGCAGGGCGAGGCCGAGATCGTCAACCGCGCCGCGTCGGCGCTGGCGAAGACCGCGTCGTCGACATCGCACGCGACCAACGACGTCACCCTTGCCGTCGGCGACATGGCGCGGACGGCCGCTGGCCAGCTCGCGGCGCTCACCGTCGCCAGCCGTGCCGTCAGGCAGCTGGCCGAGGACGGCGCGGCGATCGGCGACGCGGCCAACGCGAGCGAGACCGCCGGCCGCGACATCCGCATCACCGCCGACGCAACCCGCGCCGGCATCGCCCAGGCCGTCTCCACGCTGCTCGGTGCCCGCGAAGTCGTCGACACCTCGGCCCGCGAGATCAGCGGGCTGCGCGACGCGATCACCCTGATCGAC
>JBKJQR010000256.1:0-6037 GCA_046593895.1 Gemmatimonadaceae bacterium
AGACAGGCATGCGCGCGGCGAGCTGGCCAAGCGCAGCACCGAAGTTTTCGTCGAAGACGATCGCGACTGTCGTGAGATCGATGGGCATCGGGTTGGTAAGAATCGCCGATAAGTCTAATTGCCTGCGCGTCGTCGTCGCACCGCGCACGTCCTGATCCTGCGCCGGCGGGCGCGTTGCTGCGCCGCTGTGCACCCACTACCATCCGGCGACGCCTCCCCCACCCCCCCAATGACCGCGCGCCACGACCCATACATCTCGCTCCGCAATGTAGACTTTCGCTGGTACGTGGCGAGCCTCGTCGTCTTCACGCTCGGTGCGCAGATCCAGGCTGTCGTCGTCGCGTGGCAGGTGTATGCCCTGACGAAGGATCCGCTCTCGCTGGGCCTCGTCGGACTTGCCGAAGCGCTTCCGTTCATCGGGGCGGCGCTCTACGCGGGACACGTTGCCGACCGTCACGATCGGAAGCTGCTCTCGCTCGCGTCGATGTTCGTGCAGGCGCTCTGCGCGCTCGCACTGCTCGCCCTGACGCTGCGGCCGGAATGGATAAACGCGCACCGTGTCTGGCCGGTCTACGCGGTAATGACGCTGAGCGGACTGGCGCGCAGCTTCCTCGCCCCGGCGCGTACCGCGCTCGGTGCCGAAATCGTCCCGCGAGAGACCTATGCGAACGCTCTCGCGTGGCGCTCCTCACTCTGGCAGTTCGCCGCGGTGATCGGACCCGCGCTCGGTGGCCTGCTCTACGGCTTCTCGGGTGCACTCGTCTCGTACGCGAGCGAACTGGCGCTCTGCATCCTCGCTCCGCTGCTGTTTGCACGCATTGCGTACTCTGCGCGCCCGGTCACACCGATCGAAGGGACCATCGGCGACAACCTGACGGTCGGCATTCGCTTCCTCCTCGGTCAGCCACAACTGCTCGCTGCACAGCTCCTCGATCTCCTGTCCGTGTTGTTCGGTGGCGCTCCGGCACTGCTGCCAATCTTCGCCGCCGAGATGCTCCACGTCGGGCCCCAGGGACTCGGTGTCCTCCGTGCGGCGCCGGCGGCCGGTGCGGTCGTGATGTCGGTGCTGTTGACGCATCGCCGGCTGCGGCGCGCCGGGCGTGCGTTGTTCGTGGCGGTCGCGATCTTCGGCCTCTGTTGGATCTTCTTCGCCCTGTCGCACTCGTTCTGGTGGTCGCTGGCGCTGCTCGCGGTGAGCGGGATGGCAGACAACGTCAGCGTCGTGATTCGCTCAACACTCTTGAATCTTCGAACACCAGCGCACCTGCTCGGCCGCGTGTCCGCGGTGAACCAGATCTTCATCGGCTCGTCGAACGAAATCGGAGAGTTTGAATCGGGGGTAACCGCCCGGCTCTTCGGCGCGGTGCGGGCGGTGGTCATCGGCGGCGTCATAACGCTCGGTGTCGTCGGCGGAACGGCCTGGGCGACGCCATCGCTCCGCGAGCTGGACGAGCTTAGCTGACGTGCGGACCCCGGCATTCCAATCGCGCCCTTGAGCGACGACTCGGGACGACGTTCGAGGACGCTGCGAACGCTGGCGTACGATGTGCTCTTCCTCGGGCCTGGAATCGGCCTTGGCGCTGGATTACGGCACCTACTTCAGGCACATTGATGACATGATACGAGACGAGATGGAAACACTCGCGAAAGTAGAGGTGCTGGACGACCTCGAGCCGGTGGTGCAGCAACTGATGGAGGCGCACGAGGCGAAGCGAGTGCTGTGGTTCCCCAGCGAGCTGCTCGCGCCACCGCCCGAGACGGACCCCGACCGCCACGTGAAGGAGCTCCGCGAGCGGGCCGAGGGAATCAGCCTCCCCGCCCGCGTCGCGCTCGCGCTCAACCTGCTGACGGAAGAGGGCCTTCCCCACTTTCACCGGCTGCTCGCGGCGTACCTCGGCGGCGATACCTTCTGGTCGAAGTGGACGAACCTCTGGACGGCCGAGGAAGACCGTCACGGCGCCGTCCTGCACGACTACTCACGGGATAGCCGGATCCTCAACAATCCGATCCTCGAGCGGATGCAGTTCGAATATCTCAAGGCTGGATTCGAGCCGGCGTGGGACAAGGACCCCTACCGCGTCTTCGTCTATACCACGCTGCAGGAGCGCGCGACGCAGGTCAGCCACGCCAACACCGGCAAGCTCGCATCGGGATGGGAACCGACGATCGGCGAGGTGCTGGCCAATGTCGCAAAGGAGGAAGCGCGCCACTACACCTTCTACCGCACGATCTTCAAGGAAGTGCTGGTCCGCGACCCGAACCGCGCGCTGGCATCGGCCGCCGAGATCATGCCGTCGATCGACATGCCCGGCGTGAACATGCCGCACTTCCGGGAGATGGGCGACGTGATTCGTCGCGCCGGCATTTACGGCCCGCGCGATTACCTGAAGATCGTCGAGGAGCAGGTCAAGTTCTGGGCGATCGACACGGTCGATGGACTCGACGAAATCGGGAAGCGCGCGCAGGAAAAGATTCTCGGGATCCCGGCTCGCCTGGAGCGGATCGCCGACGCGATGGAGACGCGAACCCGCGCCAAAACGTTCACCTTCGCCGTCGCGTTTGCCAAGGAATTCCACATGGCGTAGTGCGCGGCGGCCCCCCGCTGACGATAAAAAAAGGGCGCTCCCGAGGGAGCGCCCTTTTTTTCGCCGCCTGCCTAACGTTCGGCGCGCTGCGTCAGGCAGCTCAACGGCCGCCCCCGCTCCGGCCGCCACTGCTCCGGCCGCCCCCCCGTCCCTGGCCGCCACTGCTCCCACCCCTGCCTCCACCGCGTGCCGGAGCGGAGCCGCCGCGGCTGGCCGGCGACGCCGAGCGCCGCGCCGCGTTGGCCGCGGCGCGCTTGCGATCTTCCGCCTTACGCTGGCGGATCTGCGCGATCCGTTCGCGCGCCGGGATCTCGAGCTGTGTCGTTGGCTTCGCATTGTATTCGAAGCCGGGGACCGTGACCCGCGGCAACTGCTTGCCGATCGCGCGCTCGATCGCGCGCAACTCGCCTTCTTCATCGGGCGAGAAGAAGGTGTAGGCTTCACCGGTCGCTTCGGCGCGGCCGGTCCGGCCGACGCGGTGGATGTAATCGTCCGGCACGACGGGCACGTCGAAGTTCACGACGTGGCCGAGTTCTTCGACGTCGATGCCACGCGCCGCGATGTCCGTGGCGACGAGCACGCGATGCTTTCCGCTCTTGAAGCCGGCAAGCGCCGCGGTCCGCTGCGCCTGCGAGCGATTGCCATGAATCCGTTCGGCGGAAATTCCCTTCTTGACGAGAAATTCGGACAGCCGGTTCGCGCGATGCTTGGTCCGCGTGAACACGAGCGCCTCGTTGATTTCGCCGCGCTCGAGCAGCGTGAGGAAGAGCGCGGCCTTCAACTCCTGCGGCACCGGATACACCGCCTGCGTGATACCGACCGCGGGCGTCGCCGTCCGCTCGAGATTCACGGTGAACGGCGAATGGAGCATTTCCTCAGCGAGCTTCCGAATCGGGCCCGGCATCGTTGCGCTGAAGAACAATGTCTGCCGTTTCGCCGGGACGTGGCGGAGGATCTTCCGGATTTCCGGCAGGAAGCCCATGTCCAGCATGCGGTCGGCTTCGTCGAGCACGAGGTGTTCGACCGAGGAGAAATCCGCGTACGACGAACGCAGGTGATCGAGGAGGCGGCCCGGCGTCGCGACGATCACGTCGATCCCGCTGCGGAGTGCGTGCTCCTGCGGGCCCATCGCGACACCGCCGATGATGGCGGCGGCGGTGATCGGCGTGTGGATCGCGATGGCGTTGAACTGTTCGACGATTTGCGCGGCGAGCTCGCGCGTCGGCGCGAGGACGAGCGCGCGCGTGCGCTTGCGGGGCCTGCCGATCAACTTCTGGACGATCGGGATGACGAATGCTGCCGTCTTGCCGCTGCCGGTGGTGGCGCAGGCAAGGACATCTTTTCCGGAAAGCGCTGGCGGCAGCGCGTCGCTCTGGATTCGTGTCGGACGAGCGTAGCCGAGCTCCTTCAACCCGCGCATGATGTCGGGGTGGAGCTCGAGTGCAGAAAATGACAACTGTTCAGGGGACGTGAGGAATACGGTGCAGCAGACTGTGCTTGAAAGGTAGTCGATATCGAGTCCCCATGCCTCGAATTGCGTTGATCAGAGGCGATCCAGCATTGGGCGCGTTCGCTCGCTGGTGACGTTGCCGGTGTTGAGAGTCGCAGCCGGCTCGAAGAGCACAACCTCGACCTCGTCGGCGGCGACGGGGCGGTGATCAACGCCGCGCGGCACGATGAGGAAATCGCCGGCCGCGAGCGTCACGGTGCGGTCGCGGAACTCCATCTGGAAGGTGCCACGATGCACGAGAAAGAGTTCATCTTCGTGCACATGGTGATGCCATTCGAATGCGCCGCGGAACTTGGCCAGCTTCACCATCTGACCATTCAGTTCGCCGACGATCTTCGGTGACCAATGATCGCTGAACTGGCCGAACTTCTCGGCGAGCGACACTGGCTGCGGGGTTGCGGATGGCGGCTGATGGGCGCTCGACGGCGATTGCGGTCTGGTCATCGCGGTACCTGCCCGGCAAGCGGGCGTTCGTGTCCTGCCTAACGGTGCCAAGGGGCGATCACCGAGAAGATAGCCGCAGCGGCGGACGCGCGGCACCCTCCCGCCGACATCAGCGGGCCGTTGCCATCGCGTACGCCGCGTCGACATCTTGGGGGACGCGCTTTCCTTCACCTTCCAGGCCGGGCATGCACACCTTTCCCTCTCTCCGCAACATGGCGTCGCGCTGCCTCACGTTCGCCACCGCACTCGCGGCCGCCGGCGCGCCACTGCTCGCGCAGCAGCCCGCCGCGGTCACCGCCGCCGACTACGCCCGCGCCGAACGTTTTCTTGCGCCAACGGTCTCGCCGCTCGTGTCAGGCACGCGCGTCGCGCCGGTGTGGCTGGCCGGCGATCGATTCTGGTACGCGAACAGCACCGCCGCCGGCACGGAGTTCATTGTCGTCGATCCGGCACGTGGAACGCGCACTGCAGCGTTCGACCAGGCGCGGGTTGCCGCGGCGCTGTCGGCCGCAGCAGGCAAGGCGTACGAGGCCATGCACCTGCCCTTCCGGAGCTTCGAGTTCGGCGCCGACGGGCAGGTCATCATGTTCACGCTCGAGAAGCGGCGATGGAGTTGCAATCCGAAGACAGGGCGATGCGACGCGGCGGTGGACGAGCGCGAGTCGGCGTCGGGAATTCACGGGACGAACGCGCCCGGTGCCCCGACCGCTGTTCCGCCGAGCGTGGTTTCGCCTGACGGCCGGCGCGCCGCATTCATTCGCGATTACAACCTGTGGGTCCGCGACCTCGCGTCTGGCCGTGAGAGCCAGCTGACGCGCGACGGCATCAAGGATTACGGATATGCCACCGACAACGCCGGTTGGATCCAGAGCGACGACGCGATTCTCCTCTGGTCTCCGGATTCGCGGAAGATCGCGACCTTCCAGCAGGATCAGCGGAATGTCGGTGAGATGTACCTCGTACCGACCGTCGTCGGGCATCCGGTGCTCCGCGCGTGGAAGTACCCGCTACCTGGCGACAGCGTCGTCTCGATGATCGAGCGGGTCATCATCGACGTCGACAGCGCGAAGATGACGCGACTGCAGATGCCGCCCGATCAGCACCGATCGACGTTGTGCGATCACGTCACGTGCGACGCCGGCGAATGGGCCGATGTGGAATGGTACCCGGATGGATCGCACCTCGCATTCGTGTCGAGCGCGCGCGATCACAAGTCGGCCACGCTGCGCATCGCCGATGCGCACACAGGCGCGGTGCGCGATGTCTACACGGAGACGGTCGCGACGCAGTACGAGTCGGGCAACGGCGCGGTCAATTGGCGCGTGCTCCCGGCGTCGAACGAGTTCCTCTGGTTCTCCGAGCGCGACGACTGGGGACAGCTCTATCTCTACGACCTCACGACGGGAAAACTGAAGAGCAAAGTCACATCCGGCACCGGCAACGTGACGCAGCTGTTACGGATCGCCCGGCGTCTTGCCAACAGCTTCGAACCAGATGG